>JBQGCF010000118.1:0-19351 GCA_052038315.1 Iamia sp. | reverse complement strand
GACGGCCCGACGCCCCGGCCGGGCTGTCGCCATGGGTCCGCAGCCCGCTGACCAGGGCGGCGGCGAAGGTCGGGGCGGTCAGCACGGCGCCGATCCTGCCCGCCGGCCCCGCTGCCGTCGAGTCAGCGGGGCCGATGGGCGGATCGGACGGGCGTCGATCAGACCGGGCGGAGCAGGACCGTGATGGCCACCGCGTTGGCCACCGGCGAGTCGGAGCTGGCCACCAGGCCGCCCACCGTGCCGGTGCCGACGGCGGCACCCGAGTCGGCCAGGGCCTCGGCCACGTGGCCGGCACCGGTGCCGGCGAAGGTGTGGCGGGAGGTCACGCCGGCGGGCAGGGTCCAGCCCGTCGTGGTGGCCGACTTGTCGGACCAGTAGGACACGACCCAGTCACCGCTGGTGGCCGGGCGGGTCGGCGTGGTGTAGCCGGTGGCCGCCGCTGCGCCCGAGGGGGCCCCCCGCAGGCCGCGGTAGGCGGCCCCGACCCTGTCGGTCTTGGCGCCCACGCCCGTGGTCACGCCGACCGTGGCCCCGGCGACGGCCGCGGTGGCGACCTTCGAGAACACGGCGTGGCGGCTGCCGGTGGTCGGGGCGTCGAGGACCTTCGTCCAGCCGGCCGGCGTCGAGACCGTCGTCGTCCCCGGGGCGAAGGACGACCCGAACAGCAGGAGCTGGTCGCCGGCCTGGATCCCGGTCGGGACGCCGACCGACGGCGAGGTCGACGTCGACACCGCCCGGCTGTTCTTGGCCACGAAGCTGCCCGTCGAGGGCGGCGCCGTCACGGTGACGGTGACGTTCTGGGTGCGGACGTGCTGGCGCTCCCGGTTGTCCGTGACGGTCAGGGTCACGGTGTAGGTGCCCGAGGCGGCGTAGGCCCGGGAGGCGGTGACGCCGGTGGCCGTGCCCCCGTCGCCGAAGGCCCACTGGTAGGCGACGATGCTGCCGTCGGCGTCGGTCGACGTGGACCCGTCGAAGGTGCAGGTGCCACCGGTGCACGAGCTGGTGAACCGGGCGACCGGGGCGACGTCGCTGACCGTCACCGACCGCGAGGTGGTGCTGGGGGCGCCGTCGTCGTCGACCACCGTGAGGGTGGCCGTGTAGGTGCCGGGCACGCCGAAGGTGCGGGTGACGGTGGTGCCGGTGGCGGTCCCGCCGTCGTTGAAGGCCCACGTCACGTTGGCGATCGAGCCGTCGGCGTCGGTGGACGTGGAGGCGTCGAAGGTGCAGCGCAGGCCGGTGCAGGTCGCGGTGGCCCGGGCGACGGGCGCCTGGTTGGCCGGGGTGCCGGCGCCGGGCCGGGTCCACAGCTCGCTGGTGGTCCAGCTGATGCCGCCGGCGTTGGCGGCGCTGACCGTCGTGACGGTGCCCGGGTCGATCCCGCCGGTGGCCCGCCAGGTGCCACGCCGCAGGGCGCCGGTCGACAGGTCGGCGAAGTAGACGACGTCGCCGAAGCGGACCATGCCGGTGATGTTCGAGTACGACACCGCACCGCTGGAGGAGGCGCTGTCGAAGCGCTGGGCGCCGACGACCCGGTTCTCGACCGAGAAGTACCGCATGTACAGCGTCGAGCTGCCGGCGACGGTGTAGTAGAGCCGGCCCTGGTCGTAGAGGGCGCTGCGCATGTTCCGCAGGTCGGACTCGAAGGCCGTCATCCGCTGGAGGTTCACGTTGGTGGCGGTGCCCAGGGTGGTGCCGGTGAGGGCCCGGGCCCGCAGGGTGCCGTCGCTGTGGGCCGTGTAGAGCGTGCCGTCGGCCCAGAAGGCGGCGCCGGTGCCCGACAGCGAGCTGGCGTTGGCCACCGCCGTCTGCGGGGTGCCGACGAGCGTGCCGTCGAAGCTGCGCTGGACCGTGCGGGCGGCGTTGCCACCGCTGGCCGGCACGTACTGCTCGAGGGTGGCCGGCAGGGTCGGGCGGGCCGGCTGGGGCACGGTGGTGCCGCCGGCCAGCGGGAAGAAGGCGATGCGGCCGCGGTACATGCCCCCGGCGATGCGGTCGGTGTCGCTGGCGACGTAGAGGCCGTCAGGGGTGGAGACGAGCTGCCACACGGCCCGGCCGCGGTCACGGCCCGGGTTCCACGAGAGGGGCAGGCCGTTGACCGGGTCGAGCGAGGCGATGCCGGTGGTCTCGACGCCGCCGGCGCCGAGCGAGTCGGCGCCGTAGGAGTTGTTCGACCAGCGGAAGTGGCCGCCGACGTAGATCGCCGAGCCGGTGACCTCGGCCGAGTAGTAGCTGTCGCCCCCCGAGTACTCGATCCAGGTGTTGCTGGCGCCGCCCTGCGTCGTGTCCTCCCAGCGGGTCACCGAGTCGCAGGTGCCGTTGAGGCCGCTGCCCTTGGCGCCGGTGGTGACGACCACGAAGTAGGAGCTGTCCGGGCTGTACGAGACGTCCCGGACGTAGTCGGTGAAGCTGGCGCAGAAGCCGCTGAAGGCGGTGGTGGACCAGGGCGACAGGGTGACCGTGGCCCCGGTGTCGAGCTTGGCGATCTGGTTGCGGGGCTGGCCGCCGACGGTGGCGAAGCTGCCCACCACGACGACGTGCTGGCCGTCGGGCGAGGGCTCGATCCGCCAGATCTTCCCGTCGCCGCCGCGGTGCGTGCCGGCGAAGTCGACGGCCATGGTGTCGTCGATCGCCCCGGTCTGGGCGTTGAGGGCGACGACCCGGCGGGTGCGGCCCTGGACCGACGTGAACACGCCGCCGACGAACAGGCGGTTGCCCTGCAGGGCCATGGTGGTGACCAGGGCGTTGAACCCGGCCTGGAAGGGCATCCGGGAGCCGTCGACCATCGAGATGCGAGCCACCTTGAGCTGGCTCACGCCGTTGACCGTGTTGAAGCGGCCGCCGACGTAGACCGACTGGCCGTCCGGGGCGGCGACGACGCTCTGGACCTCGCCGTCGAGGACCGGGGCCCAGTCGCGGCGGATCCGGCCCGTCGCCTTGTCGAAGGCGAGGAGGTACGACCGGTTGACGACCGTGGTGCGGTCGGGGTCGGTCGAGGCGGTGAAGTCGCCGCCGAGGACGACGCTGCTGCCGACCTCGGCCACCGTGCGGACGTTGCCGTTGGTGACGTGCGGCGTGGTGGCGGTGGGCGTGCCCCGCACCAGGGTCGGCTGGGCGACGGCCCCGAGCGGCGCCGTGTCGGGCCCGGCCAGCCCGGTGACGACGGTCAGGGCGAGGACGAGCGCCCCCAGCGCCCGTCCCCACCGCCGACCATCCACGCGATCCCCGTGCGACGCCCGCTCCCCCAGAGCGTCACGACCGGGGCGATCCCCCCGTGCCCACCGGCTGCTCCGGCCGATCGACCGGCCCCGGGCATCCGCCCCGGCCGTCCGGTCGCCCGGGTGCCACCCGAGGCTGGCCCCCTGGCTCCGCTGCTCGTGCTCGCCCGCTCCGGTCCCGTGCCGCATCGCTGTGGTGCTCCCTCTCCTCGTGTGGGACGTCGTCCCCGCCCCCGCTCGGGACGACGCCACCGTGGTGGCGGGCGCAGACTACCACCACTCACAGCGTTCGTCGAGACCCCTCTCAGCACGCTGGGTCACGGTTCTGTCACGACCGTCACGCCCTATGCCTCCACCACCGGCCCCTCGACCCCGAACTTTGAGCGCCTCACCCCGCATACCGATGTCAGCCGCTCAAAGCTCGCCCGCCGGGCCGCCGCGTCGCCGGACGAGCCAGGTCAGCGGCGGGCGGCGCCGACCTCGTCCAGGGCGTCGGCCAGCGATGCGGCCAGGCCGTCGTAGGAGAACGCCTCGACGGCACGACGCCGGGCCGCCTCGCCCGCCGCCGCCCGCCCGGCCGGGTCGTCGAGGTAGCCCTCCAGCGCCCGGGCCACGGCGCCGACGTCGGTCGGGTCGGCCACGATGCGCCCGGTCACCCCGTCGGCCACCGCCTCCGCCGCACCCCCGCTCGACCCGGCCACCTGGGGCACGCCGCACGCCGCCGCCTCCAGGAAGACGATGCCGAAGCCCTCCTGCTCCAGCCCGGCCCACCGGTCCCGGCAGACCATGGCGAAGACGTCGGCCGCGCCGAGCAGCCGGGGCTTGTCGTCCTCGGCGATGCGCCCGACGAGCCGGGCCGGAGCGCCGGTGCGCTCGATCCGCTTCCGCAGCCGGGCCTCGTCCCGCCCGGCGCCGGCGATCAGCACCCGCAGCCGGGGCCGGGTCGGGGCGAGCCGGGCGGCGGCGTCGATCAGCACGTCCATCCCCTTGCGGGGCACCAGCCGGCTGATCGACACGACCAGCTCGTCGTCGGCCCCGGCCCCGAAGTCGGCCCGGGCGCGGGCCCGCTCCTCGGCGCTCGGCGGCCGGAACCGGTCGGTGTCGACGCCCGGCGGCACGACCACGACCGGCAGGCCCCGCCGGGCCGCCCGCTCGCCCTCGTCGGCCGGGTAGCCGCCGGCGGCGACGACCAGCTCGGCCCCCACCAGCACCTTGGCCAGGGCGGGCCGGGCCAGGCCGGTGCGACCCGGCACGGTGACCTCGGCGCCGTGCAGGACGACGCCGTAGGGCCGGTCGAGCCGGGGACCGACGTGGCCGAGCGGCAGCGCCGGGTCGAGGAGCACCAGCTCGGCCTTCGCCTCGTCGGCGAGCCGGCGGACCTGGGCGACGAGCCCCGGCGTGGGCAGCAGCACCCGGGCCGACGAGCGGACGATGCGGAAGGGCTGCTCGGCGTCCCACCGCTCGGCGTCGGGGTGGGGCGTCGTGAGGACCGTGACCTCGTCGGCGGGCAGCCGGCGCCACAGCTCCCACAGGTACTGCTGGATCCCCCCGTCCTTGGGCGGGAAGTCGTTGGTGACGAGCAGGTGCCTCACGAGCGGTCGTCCTCTCCTCCGCCGCCCTCGGCGGTCCGGGGGTGCGGCGGCGGGGCGACCAGCTCGGCGGCCAGGTCGGGGCCGATGGCGGCGAGGTCGAGGTCCACCAGCAGATCGTCGCGGCCCAGGCGGCGCGCCGCCCAGGCGGCGTGGGCGGCGAGGAGGTCGTCGGGCCCGGTCAGGGTGGCCCGCAGGGCGGCGACGACGGCCGGATCGGTGGCCTCGGCGGTGTTCCCGAGGGCCACCAGGGCGTTGCGCCGGATCCACCGCGGGTCCCGACCGGCGATGTACCAGCGGCCGTGCCGGGCCAGCACCTCGTCGTCGCTCGCGGCCAGCAGCTCCAGCAGGTCGACCCACGGCCGGTCGGTCCGCTCGTCGTGGGCCCTGGCCTGCGCGTCGACCGCCGCCGCGCCCCGCCGGTGCCGGCGCAGCTCGACCCGGTTCGGCGGGCACACGTCCTGGCACTCGTCGCAGCCGTAGATGCGATCGCCCAGGGCGGCACGCAGGCCCCGCGCCATCGGCCCCGGCGCCTGGACGACCCACGCCAGGCAGCGGCGGGCGTCGACCACACCCGGCGCCACGATCGCCCCGGTCGGGCACTCGTCGAGGCAGCGGGTGCAGGGGCCGCAGCCGTCGGCGACCGGCTCGGTCGCGGTCGGGGCGAGCGGCGCATCGGTCAGCACCGCGCCGAGGACGAACCAGCTGCCGGCGCCGGGGACGAGGAGGAGGCTGCTCTTGCCGTACCAGCCGAGCCCGGCCCGGTGGGCGACGGCCCGGTCGACGAGGTGGTTCTGGTCGGCGACGACGACCGCCCGCCAGCCCTCGGCCCGCAGCCCCTCGGCCGCCGCGTCGCGCCCCGCCGCCTGCGCGGGGTAGTGGGCGCCCCTGGCGTAGGGGGCGCCCCGACCGTGGGGCGCGTCGCTCGGCGGGGCCGGGAGCTCGCCGCCGCCGTAGGCCCGGGCCCCGGCGATCACCGACCGGGCCGACGGCAGCGCCGCCCGCGGGTCGGTCGAGCGGGCCGGGTTCCGGTAGGTGAACGCCATCCCGCCGTGCAGCCCCTCCTTGCGGCGCGCCTCCAGGTGGCGACGGGTGTCGGGGAACGGCTCGGCGGTCGTGATCCCGACGGCGTCGAGCCCCCCGTCCCGCCCCGCCGCCAGCACCCGCCCGGCCAGGTCGACCCCGCCCGCGTCGCCACCCGCAGCAGCGACAGCAGGCGGTCCGGACACCACACCATGGTGTTCGCCCCATCCCCGCCCTGTCACACCCCGCTCCCCTCCGCCCGCTTCGCCCGGCGTCGTCGCTTCGCTGTCACACCCCCTCCGCATGATGTCCCTCGTCCCCACCGACGCCGCCGGAGGCACCCGTGACCACCACCCCGCTCCGCATCAGCTGCACCGACTGCTCGCTCGAGCACACCACGGCGTGCGAGGACTGCGTCGTCACCTTCATCCTGCGCCGCGAGCCCGACGATGCCGTCGTCGTCGACGTCGAGGAGCTGCGCGCCCTCCGGGCCCTCAGCGCCGGCGGTCTCGTCCCCCAGCTGCGGCACACGGGCTGATGGACGGCTCCGGACGGGTACCGTCGGCCCGTGCCCACACCCCACATCAACGCCGCCGATGGCGACTTCGCCCCCGTCTGCCTGATGCCGGGCGACCCCCGGCGGGCCCGCCACATCGCCGAGACGTTCCTGACCGACGCCCGGCTGGTCACCGACGTGCGGGCCATCGAGGGCTTCACCGGCACCTACGAGGGCCGGCCCGTGTCGGTGATGGCCCACGGCATGGGCATCCCCTCCTGCTCGATCTACGCCACCGAGCTGGTGCAGCACTACGGCGTGCGCTCGCTCATCCGCATCGGCTCCTGCGGATCGATCCGAACCGACCTCCCCGTGCGCAGCGTCCTCGTGGCCCTGGGCGCCTCCACCGACTCGGCCGTCAACCGCACCCGCTTCCGGGGCTACGACTTCGCCGCCGTGGCCGACTTCGGGCTGGCCCGCGCCGCGGTCGACGCGGCCGAGGCCCTGGCCGTCGACGTCCGGGTCGGCAACGTCTTCAGCTCCGACCTGTTCTACGCCCCGGACCCGACCATCAACGAGGTCGCCGCCGGGCTCGGGATCCTGGCCGTGGAGATGGAGGCCGCCGGCATCTACGGCGTCGCGGCCGAGACCGGGGCCCGGGCCCTGACCCTCCTCACCGTGTCCGACCACATCCTCACCGGCGAGCACCTCAGCCCGGAGGACCGGCAGCTCACCTTCGACGACATGGTCCGCATCGCTCTGGCCACGGCGGTCAGCGACGCCGCCTGACCGGCCTCCCGGTCACTCCCCGACGGCGAGGTGCGGGCGTCGACCCCGCTTGTCGACGTACATGTCCTCGTCGGCCCGGTGCAGCAGGTCCCGGGGCGCATCGCCGGGACGGGCCACGGCCACGCCGACGCTGGCGGTCACCCCCGCCCGCTGGGCTCGCTCGAGCCCCGCCACCGCGGCCCGCACCCGCTCGGCCAGCGCGGAGCCCTCCACCGGCCCGTCGCCCGTCGGGACCACCACGAACTCGTCGCCACCGATCCGGCCGACCACGCTGTCGGGCAGGGCGTCGGCGAGCCCGTGGGCCACGGCGATCAGCAGACGATCACCGGCTGCGTGGCCGCCCTGGTCGTTGACCCGCTTGAAGCCGTCGAGGTCGACGTAGGCCACGACGGTGGGCAGGTCGGCGTCGAGGCGCTGGCGCAGCAGGTCGAGGATCGACGAACGGTTGCGGGCGCCGGTCAACCCGTCGTGGTTGGCCCGGTGCTCGAGGGCGGCCTCGGCGGCCCGCCGGGCGGTGATGTCCTCGATCGTGAGCACGACGACGCTGACGGGATCGCCCACCGACATCAGCCGGCACTCGACCACGTCCCCGCCGTCCGCCAACCGGACGGTGCAGGCCTCGCGCCCGCTCACGGTCGTGACCCGGCCGAGCACGGCAGCCAGCCGCGAGCGATCGTCGCCCTCGAGGGCGTCGAGCAGTCCGTCGCGCTTGATCTCCTCGGGTTCCCGCCGGAGCAGCCCGCAGGCCGAGCTGTTGGCGTACACCGGCCGGCCGGCATCGTCGAGCACCACCACCCCGGTGGGCAGCAGCTCGGCCAGGACCTCGGCGGCCAGGCGGTGCTCCAGACCGGGCACCGACGGCGGCGACTCGTGGGCGACCTCGCGCGTCCGCACGACCATGCCGTCCACCACCGGGTCGCCGAAGCGGTTGATCGCCGTCACCTCGTAGCGGCCGTAGCTGCCGTCGCCCCGCTGCATGCGGACGACCATCGAGCCCTCCCAGCCGGGCTCGGTCCCGAACGCCTGGGTGCCCAGGTCGAGCACCTGCACGGCGTCGTCGGGGTGCATGTCCTCCAACGTGTGGAGCCCGAGCCCGAGGCCCCGGCCGATCAGCCCACCCGGCGGTGCCAGGTTGGCCTTCACGTTCCACTCGGAGTCGAGGACCATGATCGATTCCGCCAGGTGGGGCAGGAGCGCCGCGAGCAGCGCGTCGTCGACGCCGGTGCCGGCGATGCCGGGCTCGGCCGCGTCGTCTCGCGTCTCGTCGTCGTCCACACGTCCACCCATGGCTCGACCACGAACCGTAGTCCCCGTGGCGCTCACGGCAGCCAAGGATGGTGGGGGCGGCCGGGATCGAACCGGCGACCTTCCGGGTGTAAGCCGGACGCTCTCTCCAGCTGAGCTACGCCCCCGAGGTGGGCCACCGGGCCCCGGGCCCGTGCACGCTACGAGACGGGGCCCGCCGGCGCCTCCCTCGATCCGCCGGCCGGCTCGGCCGGCACCCGCAGGTCCCCGTCAGCCGGCGCGGGGGACCCGGCGAGGCTGCTCCCCCTCCCCCGCCGCCCGGACCCGGGCCAGGGCCACGAAGGCGCTGGCCGTCTCGTGCTGCAGCTCCGGCAGGTCCCGGGGCGGGAACCACTCGACGGTGCCGATCTCGGGGCTGCGGGGCTCGGCGCCCTGCCAGTCGCACCCCGGAGCGACCCGCGCCCGGTAGACGATGTCGACCCGCTGCGGCTCGGCGTCGACCACCACGGCCGGCTCGCCGAGCAGGACGACGTCGAGCCCGACCTCCTCCTTGACCTCCCGCACCGCGGCCACGGCCGGGTCCTCGCCCCGCTCGAGGAGACCGCCAGGGACCCCCCAGCGTCGGCGGTAGACGTGGCGGACGAGGAGCAGCGCACCGTCGGGCCGCTCGATGAAGCACATGGCGCCGACGGTGAACGACGGGGCGATCGTGCGCACGACCCGACGGCGGGCACCGGTCGGCAGGGCCCGGAACACCCTCAGGGCAGCGCGGTGCAGGCCGGGGTGCATCCGGGCAGCCTACGGCTCGGGCCCCCGCCCCGGAGCCTCGTCCACGGTGGCCGCCGGACGCCCACCGGCAGGCGAGCCCGACGGCAGGCGCAGCGGTGCTACTCGGACAGGTCGATCGGCGGGAGCGGGCCGACCCGGCGGTAGCGGTCGGCCAGGACGTCGGCCAGCTCGGGCGTGGCGGCGGCGACGATGGGCCGACGGACGGGGGGCGAGAGGTCGTGGAGCGGCCGATCGTCGAGACCCGTCACCGTCGCCCCCGCCTCCCGGCAGACGAGGAGGGCGCCGAGGTAGTCCCACGGGGCCAGGCCGTCGCCGCTGCAGTCGAGGAAGGCGTCGAGGTGGCCGCTCGCCACCGCGCACAGGTCGAGGGCGGCGGCGCCGAGCGCCCGGCACTGGGCCCAGCCGAGGTGCCGGGCCGGCAGCCCGTTGAGGCCGACGATGGCCCGGCGGAGCTCCGTGCAGTCGCTGGCTGCGGCCGGCGCACCGTCGATCTGGGCGCCCTGGCCCCGGGCGGCGACGGCGCGGGTGCCGTGCACGAGGTCGTCGACCAGCGCGACCCGCGGCCCCTCGTCGTCGACGACGCACAGCGACGTGGCCCACCACGAGATGCCCCGGGCGGCGTTGGTGCTGCCGTCCAGCGGGTCGATGACGACGGTGAGGCTGCGGTCGCCCGCGGTCCAGCCGCTCTCCTCGCTGTAGACGGCGAGGCCCGCGCCCTGCAGCACCTCGAGAGCAGCGGCGTCGGCGGCGAGGTCGCTGTGGTGCTGGCCCGGCGTCGTGTCGGCGATGCCCCAGTCGGGTGTGGCCGCCAGGGCGGCGGAGATGGCGGCCGATGCCTCCACCAGCACGGCCAGCAGCTCGTCGTCGGTCACGACGACCGACGGTAGCCCGGCGCCGGGCCACCCCGGTCCGGCGGTGGCCGACGGGCTTGTCGGCCGTCGTCGAGAACATGGCAGGCTGGGCCCTCCCCGAGGAAGGATCCGAGTGGCCGTCATCGATGTCGCCGGCTTCGTGGCCGAGCAGAAGGAGCACGCCATCGCGCACGGCTTCCACGTGCACGACGAGCGCCACTTCGTGGAGACCTACTCGCTGCGCCAGGCCTGGGAGGTCGACCTCCACCCCGAGGAGGCGTGCGGCGGTCCGCTCGACATCCACCTCGCCCTCGAGGTCGACCCCCGTGTCCTGCTCTCCTTCGAGGACCTGGTGATGGAGCTCGACGAGGGTGCCGACCCGCCCGACCTCCACCACTTCCCGCTCCACTTCTCGTGGTCGCTGCCGCCGCTGGCCAACTCGCCGGACCTGCTGGTGCTGGCCACCGACCTCGCCGGCGTGGGCGGTCCCGACCTCCCCCTCGAGGTCTCGGCCATCGACTCCTTCGCCTCGGTCACCGACGCCCCGGACCGCAGCGTCGGCATCGTCGGCCGGGTCGAGGTCTCGCTCTCGGAGGTCTTCGTCGGCGAGCGGGAGCTGCTCTGCAGCGAGCTGGACCGGGCGATGGAGGTCAGCCGCTGGCTCCTCGAGCGCTGCGAGTCCTGGCTCCCCACCGACGACTAGCGCCGGCTAGGTAGGTCCTAGCGACCTGCCGTCGTCGGGCGGCGGCCCTGCACCGCCCGCAGCACCAGGCCGACGACGACGGCCACGGCGACGACGAGCAGCAGCTCCCAACCGAAGCCCCAATCGTCGAGGCCGAGGGCGGCACCGAGCAGACGGGCGAGCGTGAGCACGACCAGGGCGATCACGACGCCCCGCCAGAACGCCGGCCACGAGGTCGGCATGCTCAGGTAGGCGCGGACCCGGTCGCCGACGGTCGTGGCGGGCGAGGTGGACATGGGCGCCGACTTCCCCTCGGGTCGGGCGGTACACCCGAACGGGTGGGGCAGGCGGCGGCGGGAGGTCGGGGTGGGCCGGGTGGGGATCGAACCCACGACCAAGGGATTATGAGTCCCGCGCTCTGACCACTGAGCTACCGGCCCGGCGCCCCGGGGTCCGGGGCGGCGGCCACGGTAGCCCTGGCGACCGGGGCCGGGGCGGTCCAGACTCTGGGCCGACGGGGGCCGGGCGGTCCCCGGAGGGGATGACGATGAGCGACACGACGGGCGGGACCGGTCCCGGCTGGTACCCCGACGCGACCCGGCCCGGCACGCTCCGCTACTGGGACGGCCAGGCCGGGACCGACCACACCTCCCCCGCCGGCTCGACCGCCGGACCGGCCGGGGGCGGGTACGCCGTCGGTGGCGGGTACGGCGGCGGCCCGGCCGGCGGGGCGTGGGGGGCGCCGGCGACCAAGACGGACGGGTTCGCCATCGCCGCGTTCGTGCTCTCGCTGCCGGGCGCGCTGTTGCTCTCGGTCGTGTTCGCCCTCGTGGCCCGGGGCCGCATCAAGCGCTCGCAGGGCACCCTGGCCGGGAAGGGGCTGACGACGGCGGCGCTGGTGATCAGCGGCCTCTGGGTCGTCGTGCTCGGCATCCTGGTCGCCGTGATCGCCAGCGGCGTCCTCGACCACCGCAACGTCGACGACTACGACGGCGAGGAGCGCGACATCGCCGCCGTGATCGACGGCTTCGAGGAGGAGTCGGCCGAGGAGGTCTGCTCCGAGCTGGTCACCGAGGGCTTCCGGGCCACCTCCGGCGGACCGGAGGGGTGCGTCCGCCGCCTCGACGTCGGCGACCAGAACCGGGCCGACATCGACGTCACCGGCATCAGCATCAGCGGGGACACCGCCACGGTGACGGCCGACGAGCTCGACGAGCAGCTGGTCTTCACCCTCGTCCGCGAGGGCGGGACCTGGCGGGTCGACGAGATCCGGCTGGCCTGACCGAGCAGGCCCCCGGACGCGGCGGTCGGCGGGCCGTGGAGGACCACGACCCGCCGCCGTCTGCTGCTCCGGGGGTGGGGCTCGAACCCACGACAAGCTGATTAACAGTCAGCTGCTCTGCCAGCTGAGCTACCCCGGAAGGGACTCGTCAACGTAGCAGGGCGCCCCGCCCCACCCCAGCCGTGATCGTGGCGGCGGACGATCAGTCGGCGAAGGCGGAGACGTCCACCGACACCCGGCCGGGACCGACCGCCGCGGGACCGTTCGACGGCATCGACGGAGCCGGTGCGGGGCGCCGCAGCCGGGTGGCCACCACGCCCAGGGCGGCCCCGCCGAGCAGGGCGAGCACGAGCTTCATCAGTCGGCCTCGAGGTAGTCCCGCAGCTTCTGGCTGCGGTGCGGGTGGCGGAGCTTGGCCAGCGTCTTGGACTCGATCTGGCGGATCCGCTCGCGGGTGACGCCGAACTCCCGCCCGACCTCCTCCAGCGTCCGCGACTGCCCGTCCTCCAGCCCGAAGCGCAGCCGCACGACCTGCTGCTCACGCTCGTTGAGCTCGCTCATGGCCTCGACGACGGCGTCGACCAGCATCGTGCGGGCGGCGGCGTCGGCCGGGGCCTCGGCCTGCAGGTCCTCGATGAAGTCGGACAGGTTGGAGTCGTCGGCCTCACCGACCGGCGAATCGAGCGACAACGGGTCCTGGGCGATGCGCAGGATCTCCCGCACCCGCGTGGGCGACATGTCGACCTTGGCGGCCAGCTCCTCGACCGTGGGGTCGCGCTCCAGCTCCTGGAGCATCTGGCGCTGGATCCGGTGGACCTTGTTGATCGACTCGACCATGTGCACCGGGATGCGGATGGTGCGGGACTGGTCGGCGATGGCCCGGGTGATCGCCTGGCGGATCCACCACGTGGCGTAGGTCGAGAACTTGAAGCCCTTGGTCCAGTCGAACTTCTCGACCGCCCGCATCAGGCCGAGGTTGCCCTCCTGGATCAGGTCGAGCAGCTGCATGCCCCGGCCGACGTAGCGCTTGGCCACCGACACGACCAGGCGCAGGTTGGCCTGGATCAGCTGGGACTTGGCCTCCTCGCCGTCGCGGGCCTGGCGCTCGAGCCGGCGCCGCTCGGCGAAGCCCAGGGCGTCGAGGCCCTCCGACGCCGACAGGTCGGCCAGCCGGATGGCGGCCTCGGCCCCGCGCTCGATGCGCTGGGCCAGGTCGACCTCCTGCGGCCCGGTCAGCAGGGGGACCCGACCGATCTCCCGCAGGTAGATGCGGACGGAGTCGGCCGAGCCGCTGGAGCGGTCGGTCGTGGGCGCCCGCACCGGGGGGCGACGGCCGGGGACCGCGGCCGGCGGGCGGGGCCGGGAGTCGATGACGCGGCCCCGCAGCGGGGCGGGGGCGTCGGCGCCGACGGCGGGGTCGAGGGCGACCTCGGCCGGTGCGACCGGCTCGACGACCTCGGCCGGGGCCGCGGGCACCTCCGCGGCGTCCCCGTCCGGCCCACCCCCGAGCGACGCCGACGGCGCCGGGCCGTCGGGCGACGACCCGTCGATCGGCGACACCGCGCTCGGCGACGCAGCACCGGACGACGGCGACGCAGCGCTCGGCGACACACCATCGGAGGGCGACGCGCGACCGGACGACGGCGCAGCGCCGAGGGGCGAGCCAGCGCCGACGGGCGACGGGCCGTCGGAGGACGACGCGGCACCGGACGGCGACGCGCTGTCGGCGCGCGACCCAGAGGTCGGCGACGGCGACGCAGCGCCGGACGGCGACGGGCCGTCCGAGGGCGACCCGGAGACCGACGACGGCGGGGACCCGACGGTCGACGGCGAAGCGTCGGGGGTCGACGGCGACGGTTCGAGGGTGGCGGCGTCGAGGGTGGGGGCGCCGAGGTCCGGCGACGACGCCGCGGGCGCCGACGGGGACACGGCCGCGGCCGGGCTGGTCTCCTCCGGTCCTTGCTCCACCGCAGGAGCGGCATCAGGGGGCACGGCCCCCGTGGCTCCGTTCATGACCTCTCCTCGGCCCTCTCCGCCAGCCACGCTAGCAACTGGTCCTCGACTTCTCTCCCGGGCCGCGCCTCGGGGGCGATCGCCTGCAGTCGGTCCTTGAGCCAGCGCTGCACCTCGAACCTGTCGCGGAGCTGGTCCTCGCTGGCCTCGTGGACCTCGCGCTGGACGATCTCGAGCTCCCGCTCGGCCTGCAGCCGCAGCAGCACCCGGCGCACGTCGACCGGGTCACCGGTCTCGTCCTCGGCGGCCAACCGCTGGAGCAGCTCGGCGGCGTCGGGGTCGGCCTCCTCGATCGCCTGGTGCAGATCGCCGCCGGCGACCCGCAGGGCCCGGCAGGCCCGGGCGTGGATGTCGGTGGCGAAGAGGACCTCGTGGAGCAGCGGGACCATGGCGGCGCGGTGGTCGGCGTCGACGGCGAGCCGCAGGGCGATCACCTCCGGGTCCTCCGAGTGGATGCGGGTGCGGGGCGGCGGGGCGGCCACCGCGACCCGGCGCCCGGCCGCCGCGCCGCCGATCCCTCCCCCACGGGCCAGCGACGACCGCAGCCGCGACACGTCGATGCGGCAGCGGTCGGCCACCTCCATCACGTACTGGTCGCGCACGAAGTCGCTCGGGTGCTCGGCGATCACGGCCAGGGCCGTCTCGGCGGTGCGGGCCCGGCCCTCGGGCGTGTCGAGCCGGCCGGCCGCCAGCGCCCGCTCGACGCGGAAGCCGAGGAACGGCGTGGGCTTCTCGACCGCGGCGCGCAGGCGATCGGGGTCGCTGCGGGCCAGGTCGCCCGGGTCCTGTCCCGGGGGCAGGTCGGCCACCACCACCTCCAGCTCGTGGGCCTGCTCCCAAGCGTACACACGTTCGGCCGCCGCCGCACCGGCCGCATCGGGGTCGAAGGCCAGTACCAGACGCCGGGCGAAGCGCCGCAGCTGGCGCACGTGGTCCTCGGTCAGCGACGTGCCGCAGGTGGCCACCGCCCGGGGGACGCCGACGTCGGCGAAGCCGATCACGTCGGTGTAGCCCTCGCAGATGATGACCTCCTCGGCCTTGACCACGTCGCTCTTGGCCCAGTTGAGGCCGTACAGGACCTTGCTCTTGTCGTAGAGCGGGGTCTGCCCGGTGTTGCGGTACTTGGGCCCCTCCTGGCCGGGCATGATGCGGCCGCCGAAGCCGATCGGGTTGTCCTGGGCGTCGAAGATCGGGAACAGCACCCGGCCCCGGAAGAAGTCCTGCTGGCGCCGCCGCCGGTTGATGAAGCCGAGGCCGGTGTCGACCAGGACCTTGTCGGGCAGGTCGAGGTGACGGCTGAGGAGGTCCCAGTCGTCGGGCGCCCAGCCGAGCCGGTAGCGGCGCACGCTCTCGCCGTCGAAGCCGCGCTGGCGCAGGTAGGCCCGGGCCGCGCCGGCGTCACGGCCGGTCAGCAGCCGGTCGTGGTACCAGTCGACCGCCTTCTCCAGCGCCGCGGTGAGGACCGCCTTGCGCTGGCGCCGCTCGCCCTGGCCCTGCTCGGTGTAGCGGACCTGCACGCCGGACTGCGATGCCAGCCACTCGATGGCCTCGGCGAAGTCGAGGTGCTGGAGCTCCCGGACGAGGGTGATGGTGTCGCCCTTGGCCTGGCAGCCGAAGCAGTAGTACAGCCCGTCCTCGGCGTTGATCGAGAACGAGGGCGTCTTCTCGCCGTGGAAGGGGCAGAGCCCGCTGTAGCGGCGCCCGACCTTCTTGAGCTGCATGAACTGGCTGGCGACCTGGACGATGTCGGCGCGGCCACGGACCTCGGCCACCGTCTCGTCCGTGATGCCCATGGGCCGGGAAGGTACCAGCGCCCTCCCCGACCCACTCCGGTTTCGGAGAGCCGGTTCAGGGAGCCGGGTACTCGGGGGCCAGCTCGTCGTCGGGCGGGGCGGCGAGGATCGTCTCGCTGTCGGCGACGTCGAAGACCTTCAGGTCCTCGGTCCACTCCCCCGGCAGGTAGCGGGCGCCGCTGTCGACGTAGCGCCACATGCCGGTGCCCGACTTGCCGATCTCGTCCTCGCCGGTGGCCTCGGGGTCCCACCAGATCTCGGTCATGTCGTCGCTGCCGTTGTAGTCGTCGTAGCCGTCGGTCCAGAGGTCGTGCTGGCCGTACGACAGCGACGCCTCGGTGGTGTACCGGGGGGTCGGCGGACGGGAGAACATGCCGGCCCGGAAGCTCTCCGGGTTCAGGTCGGGCCCGGCCGCCTGCACGCCGGCGAAGAAGGTGGCGACGTTGGGGAACAGCACCGGGCTGGTGTCGGGGGCCGGCGGCTCGGTGCCGAAGAACCACTCGTAGAGCACCCAGTGGCCCCGCTGGGTCTGGTCGGGCTTCACCGTCAGCGGGCTGGGGCCGAAGGCGTGGGCCCACTGCGTCTGGTCGTAGCCCCGGGAGAAGGCGGTGGTGTCGACCAGGGCCTGCGGCCCGAGGACCCACTCGGGGAAGAAGTCCTGGGCGGTGGCCTCGGTGGTGAAGGTCGACGGGGCGACGGGGTCGCCGGAGAAGACGACGGTGGTGACGCCGGCCTCCTTGAGCCGGGTGATCACGCTCGTCGCCTGCTCCTGCAACCGGGCCGGGTCGAGGGTGTAGGAGATGCTCTCGGCCAGCTCGATGTCGGCGTCGGCCAGCAGCTCCTCGAACCGCTCGGCCTGCTCGGCGGAGGTGTCGTTGGACTCGATCCAGAGGTAGCCGAAGGTCCGCTCGGTGCCCTGGAGGGCCTCGTCGCCGGCGAACTCGGCGGGCTTCCCGACCAGCTTCTTGGACATGTACTCGGTGAGGTGGACGAGGACCTGGTCGGCGTTGATCGCCGGGCCGAAGAGGTACGGCGCCCGGTCCTCGTAGAAGCCGGGGTCGCCGGCCGTGCAGCCGATGCAGATCACGTCGCGGGCGGCCAGCTCGTCGGCGAAGGCGCTGGTGAGGACGGGCCCGCCGACGACGGCGAAGGCGCCCATCTCGTCGGCCGCCTTCACGGCGTCGGCCCGGGCCGCCACCTCGTCGTTGGCCGGGCCGCTGCCCTCCAGGACCTCGACCTCCACCTGGCGGCCGTAGAGCTGGTACATGGCGTTGAACATCTCGGCGTAGCCCTCGATGGTCTCGCTGGCCTGGGCGACGGTGTCGTCGTTGGCGATGGCCTGCGTGATGTAGTCGATGATCGGGTCGTCCTCCATGGCCACGTAGGCCACGACCTTGATCGTCTCGCCGGTGACGCCGTTCGACGTCTCGCCGCCGTTGTCGCCCTCGGCGTCGGCATAGCACTCGGCCGCCAGGAGGTACGGGATGGCGACCCGGCCGGTCTCCTGGTCGCAGGTCTCGGGCCAGGTCAGCTCGTCGGTGGTGCCGGCCTCCTCGGCCTCGCTCCACGAGACGGCGCCGTCGGGGGCGTCGACCTGCTCGCCCGAGCCCGACCCGGACGGGCCGCCGCCGCCATCGGCGGCCTCGTCGTCGTCATCGCCCCCGCCCCCGCCCACGACGAGGACGGCGAGCACGATCACCGCCACCACCGCGATGGCGGCCAGCGGCCCCCAGCGGCGGAGCAGCTTGCTCCGGTCGACCTCGGGTCCGTCACTGCTGGGCAACATGGGATCCCTCCAGGGGGTGGGTCAGACGAGCTCGCCGGAGCGGGCGATGACGGTGGCGGTGGTGCCGAGGTAGGACGCCACGACGGCGGGGTCGTGGAGCACCTCGGTGGGGCTGCCGACGGCGATGACGGCGCCCTGGTCCATGGCGACCAGGCGGTCGGACACGGCGGTGATCAGCGGCATGTCGTGCTCGATGACGACGACGCCGGCGCCGACCTCCTCGGCGATGCGGCGCAGCAGCGGGGCGAGGGCCTCGGTCTCGCGCTGGGCGATGCCGCTCGACGGCTCGTCGAGGAGCACGACGGTGGGGCGGTGGGCGACCACGCAGGCCAGGTCGACGATGCGGCGCGACCCGGTGGAGAGCTCGCGCACGAACTTCGACCGGAAGGACTCCAGCCCGAGCAGCTCGATCAGGGCGTCGACCCGGTCCCGCACCGCCTCCTCGGCATCGAACGAGGCGGGCAGGTGGAGCGCCGCGCTGAGCGGGTCGCGCACGTCGACCCACCGCTCGAGCGAGACGGCGATGGCCTCCTCGACGGTCAGCGCCGGGAACAGCCGGGCGTCCTGGAACGAGCGGCCCAGGCCGGCGCGGGCCCGGGCGCTGGCCGAGAGCCCGGTGACGTCGCGGCCCCTGACCTCGACCCGGCCACCGGCCGCCGGCGTGAACCCGCTGATCAGGTCGAAGAGCGTGGTCTTGCCGGCGCCGTTGGGCCCGATGACCCCGACGATCTCGCCCGGCGCCACCTCCAGGGTGACGCCGTCGACCGCGGTGATGCCGCCGAAGCGGACCGAGAGGTCGTGGGTGGCCAGGGCGACCTCGCCGCTCCCGGCCGCCACCGCGTCGACGTGCTCCTCGGCGGCGTGGCCCTCGACCACGTCCTCGGGGGCCACGTCGCCCAGCTCCTCGTCGGTGGCCTCGCGCACCTTGGCGGCGGCGCCGGCCCCCTCCAGGAACACCGAGCGGAGCACGTCGGGCCGCTCGAGCAGCTCGGCGGTCGGGCCGTGGAAGCGGATCTGGCCCTTCTCCATGAAGAAGGCGGTCTGGGCGACGGTGAGGGCGACGTTGACCGCCTGCTCGACGATCACGACGGTGGTGCCGCTGGCCGCGATCCCCTCGACGATCGGCAGCAGCTGCTCGACGATCACCGGCGCCAGGCCCAGCGACAGCTCGTCGATCATCAGCATGCGGGGCTTGGCGAGGAAGGCCATGCCGAGGGCGAGCATCTGCTGCTGGCCACCCGACAGGTCCGACGCCGGGTCGTCGAGCCGCTGGCGCAGCACCGGGAAGAAGCCGAGCACCTCCTCGACGCCGTCCCGCGAGCCGGCCTTGTCGCCCCGGGTCTGCCAGGTGCCCATCAGCAGGTTCTCGCGGACGCTGAGGTCGCCGAAGACGCCGTGGCCGCCGGGCATCTGGGCGATCCGGAGGGCCGCGATCTCGTGGGGCGGGGCGTGGGTGATGTCGCGCCCGTCGAAGATGACCGCGCCCTTGTCGGCCTCGACCACACCGGAGATGGCCTTGAGGAACGTCGACTTGCCGGCGCCGTTGGTGCCGAGGAGGGCGACGATCTCGCCCTCGCCGATCTCGACGTCGACCCCGAACAGCACCTGGACGTCGCCGTAGCCGACCTCGAGGTCCCGCACGAGCAGCAGCTTCGACCGGCCCTCGGCCCGCTCCCGCGCCGCCTCGGCCCGGGCCATCGACGCCTTCCACACCTGGGCGATGTCGCCGTTCACCGTCTTCCCGGCGGTGGCGATCACCAGCCCGCCGACGAGGAAGACGGGGACCATCATGGCCATC
>JBQGCF010000117.1:0-2640 GCA_052038315.1 Iamia sp. | reverse complement strand
CGGCGAGCTGGCCGCCGCCGCCGGTGTGAAGCCGGGCCAGATCTCGATGATGACCGGGCGGATGCGCGAGCGGTTGGAGCGCGCCCTCGGCGCCCTGCTCGTCGCCCGTCACGGTCGGCGCCAGTGCTCCGAGCTGGACGGCATCCTGGCCGACTGGGACGGCCGCCTCACCGTCCTCATGCGCAAGCGGGTCGCCCGCCACGTCGACCGCTGCGCCACCTGCGACGACCGCCGCACCGGCCTGGTCGCCCCGCTCGGCTCGCTCGCCGGGGGCGCCCCGGTCGCCCTGGCCACGACCGACCTCCGCGCCGCCGTGGTCGCCGGCGCCGAGCGGGTCTGGGGTGGCGTCCCGGCCCCCGACGTCGGCGCCGCCGCCGGCTGGGACGCCGACGGCTTCCCCACCGACCCCCCCATCAGCCCCTCCGCCGACGCCGATCGGTCCGCCGACGCCGATCGGTCCGCCGATGCCGACTCGTCCGCAGACGCCGACGCGTCCGCCGACGCCGACGCGTCCGACCCCACCGACCCGTCCGAGCCCGACGCCACCGATCGGTCCGCCGACACCGACCTGTCCGCCGACGCCGACCCGTCGACCGCCGGCGCCGGCCCGTCCACAGACGCCGACACCGATCGGTCCGCCGTCGTCGCGCCGGTCACCCTCGGCGGGGCGGCGGTCGAGCCGGCGGTGGCCGGCCCGGAGGACGGGCGACAGGACGTCACCCCCCTCGTGCGCCGTCGGGCCGTGGTGGCCGCCGTGGCCGCCGTCCTGGTGCTGCTCGGCGGCCTGGCCGCCTGGTGGTCGACGGCCGCGACCGAGGAGGACGACGTGCGGGCCGACGGCGGTGCGGCCGAGGCCGACGCCGCCGATCCGTCCACCGATGTCGCCGACGCCGCCGACGTCCCGTCCCGTCCCGGCGGTCCGTCGACGAGCGGCGCACCGTCCTCGTCGGTCCCCGAAGCCGGGTCGCCGACCCCGACGTCCGGTCCGGCCGTCACCACGACGCTGCCGGTCGACGGCGGTACGGGCGGTCCCGCTGCCGACCCCCAGGAGCCGACCGACCCCGGTCCCGACGATCCGGCGCCGCCGACCGACGGTGGTGCCCCGGTCACGAACCCGCCGACGACCACGCCACCCCCGCCGCCCAACCCGGCCCCCGTCATCGGACCGACGACGCTCAGCCGGACCAGCCTGCAGACGTCGTGCAACCCGGCCAACGCCACCGCCACGGCGTCGGCCCCGGTCAGCGACACCGGCGGCCCGCTGTCGGTGACCCTCCACTGGATCGCCCCCGACGGCACGCCCGGGCAGAAGGCGATGTTCGGCAGCGGCACCCGGACGGCGACGCTCGGGCCCTTCGCCACCCCCGGCGAGGCGTCCTGGTGGGTCACCGCCGCGGACGGCACCCACACCGTCGAGTCGGCCCACCGCACCGTCGTGGTCGACCCCTGCCCGGGCTGACCTGCCGAGCCTTGGGAGACGGCGCCTGACGGCACCTAGTCTCCCGGGCCATGCAGGAGATCCTGAACGCCATCCAGGCCGGTGCGTCCGGCGACGAGATCGCCGGCCTGAAGGTGCCGGAGTCCTACCGGGCCGCCTTCGTCAAGCGGTCCGAGACGGGCATGTGGGACGGGGTGGCCTCGGAGGACAAGGACCCCCGCAAGTCCCTCCACGTCGACGAGGTCGCCACGCCCGAGCTGGCGCCCGACGAGGTCTTCGTCGCGGTGATGGCCTCGGCCATCAACTTCAACACGGTGTGGACCTCGATCTTCGAGCCGCTCCCGACCTTCGGCTTCCTCGACCGCCTCGGCCGCGAGTCGGTGTGGGGCGCCCGCCACGCCCGCGACGAGCACATCGTCGGCTCCGACGCCTCGGGCGTGGTCGTCCAGGTCGGGTCGGCCGTCCGCAACTGGAAGCCGGGCGACAAGGTCACGATCCACTGCAACCACGTCGACGACCAGGACCCGTCGGCCCACGACGACTCGATGCTGGCCTCGAACCAGCGCATCTGGGGCTTCGAGACCAACTTCGGCAGCCTCGCCGACCTCACCGTCGTCAAGGCCAACCAGCTGATGCCCAAGCCGGCCCACCTGACGTGGGAGGAGGCCGCGGTCAACGCCCTGTGCAACTCGACCTCCTACCGGATGATCGTCAGCCCCCACGCCGGCGACCTCAAGCAGGGCCAGGCCGTCCTGATCTGGGGCGCGACCGGTGGCATCGGCGGCTACGCCGTGCAGTACGTCCTCAACGGCGGCGGCATCCCCGTCGGCGTGGTGTCGTCGCCCGAGCGGGCCCAGCTGCTGCGGGACATGGGCTGCGAGCACGTGATCGACCGCAAGGCCGCCGGCTACCAGTTCTGGAAGGACGAGCACACCCAGGACGAGAAGGAGTGGCGGCGCTTCGGCAAGGACATCCGCGACCTGATCGGCCGCGACGTCGACACCGTCTTCGAGCACCCCGGCCGCCAGACCTTCGGCGCCTCGGTCTTCGCCGCCGCCCGCGGCGGCAAGATCGTCACCTGCGCGGCGACCAGCGGCTACATGATCGAGTACGACAACCGCCACCTCTGGATGAAGCTGAAGAGCATCGTCAGCTCGCACTTCGCCAACTACAAGGAGGCGTGGGCGGCCAACCAGCTCATC
>JBQGCF010000116.1:0-10859 GCA_052038315.1 Iamia sp. | reverse complement strand
CCCGCCGCCTACCCCCAGGAGACGTGGGCGGTGGTCCGCGCGCTGGTCGGACGGGCCCGGCGCGACACGGGTATCGCCGAGGCCTACGCCCGCCGGGCCGCGGCCCGGGCCGCGGTCCGGCGGGGCTGGCAGGGCGACCCGGCCCGGGTCCGAGCCGGGTGGGACCACGCCGAGACGGCCGAGGTCGAGTGCGGCGACGGCTTCCTCTACGCGGTGGAGGTCCGGGCCCGGGTGCCGCGACGGGCCGACGCCGGCCCCTACCGCCGCCCCCGTCACCCGGCCGGGACGATCCGCCACCGCGCCGACGTCCGCTACGGCACCGCCCTCGACGTGGACGGCCGGCCCGTCGACCTGCTGCTCGACCTCTACTCCCCTCCCCGACAGGCCGCCGACGACCCCGCCGGGCGACCGCTGATCGTGCTCGTCCACGGCGGCGGGTTCACGGCCGGCTCCCGCACCCAGCACGCCGACGACGCCGTGGCCTGGGCCCGGCGCGGCTTCGTGGTGGCGGCGATCGACTACCGGGTCGACCCCGACGCCGGCGACTCGACCACCGCCCACCGGGCCGCGTCCTACGCCGCCATCGACGACGGCATGGAGGCGGTGCGCTGGTTGCGGGCCAACGCCGACGACCTGGGCGTCGACCCCGACCGGATCGCCGCCCTGGGCCAGTCCGCCGGCGGCGAGATCGCCCTCGCCCTGGCCCTGCTGGAGGACCTGACGCCCGACGGCCCGCGCCAGCACGTCTCCGCCCGCGTCGATGCCGCCTTCTCCACCGGTGCCTACCTGACCCCCGTGCTGGGCGCGGCCCGCCTCGACGCCACCGACGCCCCGGTCCTGCTCCACCACTTCGAGACCGACACCGAGAGCGGCCGGTCCTGGACCTACGCCGCTGCCACCTGCGACGCCGTGCGCGCCGCCGGCGGCACCTGCGACGTCGACGTCAGCGCCGGCGAGGACCACGTCGTCGGGATCGGCCCGGACAGCCCCGAGATCGACAGGATCCTCGCGTTCCTCGCCGTCCACCTCCGCTTGGATGGCTGAGATGGCCCCGCACCTGGACCTCGACCCGTTCCCACCCCTCGCCGCCTGGCGCCACGTCGAGGCCCGGGAGGGCTTCGAGGTGCTGGCGGTGCACGAGCGCCCCGGTGGCGTCGTGCTCGACGGGCACACCACGGCGGTCGAGGAGGGTGAGGGCTTCGGCGTCGGCTACCGGATCGAGGTCGACGAGCGCTGGCGGACCCGCCGGGCCGAGCTGCGGGCCTGGTGGCCCCACGGCGAGGGATCGGTCCTGGTCGAGGGGGACGGCGAGGGGCGCTGGCACGTCGACGGCGAGGCGCGGCCCGACCTCGATGGCTGCCTCGACGTCGACCTGGAGTCGTCGGCCTGCACCAACGCCCTCCCCCTGCGCCGGCTCGGCCTGGCCGTGGGCGAGGCGGCCGATGCCCCGGCCGCCTACGTCCGGGCCTTCGACCTGACCGTCGAACGGCTCGAGCAGCGCTACGAGCGCCGGCCCGACGTCGGCGACCGCATCGTCGTCCACTACGTCTGCGAGCGCTTCGACGCCGACTTCGACCTGGTCTTCGACCGCAGCGGCCTGATCGTCGACTACCCCGGCCTGGCGGTGAGGTTCAGCTGACCGGTGGGCGGAGGTGGGCCCAGGGGCTGGCCGCCTCGAGCTGGGCGGCGACGCGGATGAGGACGTCCTCCCGGCCGTAGGCGGCGACCAGCTGGACGCCGACCGGGACGCCCTCGGCGGTGCGGTGCAGCGGGATGCTGATGGCGGGCTGGCCGGTCATGTTCCAGGACGGCGTGAAGGGGACGAAGGCGGCCGCCCGGGCCAGCGGGTGGAGCGGGTTGGCCGGGTCGTTGGCCATGGTGCCGAGGGGCAGCGGGACCTCGCCGAGCGTCGGGGTGAGCAGCAGGTCCCACCCGTCGGCCCACCAGGCCTGGGCCCGGCGGCGAAAGGTGGCCGAGGCGGCCAGGGCCTCGGCCAGGTCGGTGGCCTGGAGCTTCTTGGCGTACTCGGCCTGGACCCAGTTGACCGGCTCGACCTCGTCCTCGGCGATCGCCCGGCCGAGCATCGCCTCCATGCCCCTGATCCCCATGGCCATGCCGGTGGCCCACAGGGCGAGGAAGCGGCCGCTCACCGTCGTGTCGGCCAGGGCCTCGGGGAAGGCCGGCTCCACGTCGTGGCCCAGCGAGTCGAGCAGGGCGGCGGTGGACCGGGCCGCCTCGGCACAGTCGGCGTCGATCTCCGTGGTGTGCTGCGGGTTGTGGTCGAGCAGGCCGATGCGGAGGCGGCCGGGGTCGGCGCCGACCTCGTCGAGGTAGGGCCGGGCCGGCGGCGGGGCCAGCACGGTGTCGCCCACACCGGGCCCCTGGGTGGCGTCGAGCAGGGCGGCGGTGTCGCGGACCGTGCGGCTGACGCAGTGCTCGACGCCGAGGGTGCTCTCGTCCCGGAGGGGGCCGACGGTGATGCGGCCCTGCGTCGGCTTGAGCCCGACCAGCCCGCAGCACGACGCCGGGATGCGGATGCTGCCGCCGCCGTCGGAGGCGTGGGCGATCGGCACCATGCCGCTGGCCACCGCGGCGGCCGCCCCGCCGCTCGACCCGCCGGGCGTCCGGGCCGGGTCCCACGGGTTGCGGGTCGGGCCCCACGCCTCCGGCTCGGTGGTGGGCACGCTGCCCAGCTCGGGGCTGTTGGTCCGCCCGGCGATCAGGAGGCCGGCGGCCTGGTAGCGCTCGACCAGCGTGGTCGACACCTGCGAGGCCGGCGACTCCCTCCGCAGCGCGGCGTTGCCGTTGGAGAGGGGGCGCCCGGCCATGTGGGCGTGGAGGTCCTTCAGCAGGAAGGGCACGCCCCGGAAGGGACCGTCGGGCAGACCGGGATCGGCGGCGTCACGGCGGGCCTCGTCGAACCAGCGGTAGGTGAGGGCGTGGACCTCCGGGTCGATCCGCTCCATCCGCTCGATGGCGGCGTCGAGCAGCTCGGTCGGCGTCACCTCCCCCGAGGCCACCAGCGCGGCCTGGTCGGTCGCGTCCATCCACTGCGTCTCGTCGGCGAGGGTCACGGCGCGCAGTGTGGCACCGCGCCGCCGATGTCGCTGGTCAGACCCCCCGAACCGGCGGTCGGTCCGCTTGCTACCTGAGCGGCCGACCACCGGCTCGGGGGTGGCCGTGGGGATCCGGGGAGGTCAGATCCACTCGTGGGGGGCGGGGGTGGCGGTGATCGGGGCGGGGTCGGTGTCGCACCGGTGGTGGGCCACCGAGCCGATCGGGCGGGGGGCGGCGACCGCCCCGCCGGGGTCCGGATCAGCGAGGTCCGGACCGGCGGGGAGGGTGGCCTGCGGCTCCGGCGGGAGGTCGGGGTCGAGGGCGGAGAGGACGGGGTCGGAGGTGGGGGTGCTCACGTGCCCACGGAGGAGACCACGTGCCATGTTGCAGAACGTGCGCGAGGGCACCCATCGCCCGGGTGCGCCGTTTCTGACGACCCGTCAGCATCGAGCCGGCCGACGTGCCTAGTGTCACGCCCGGGGGCCGGGTCGACGATGGGAGCGACGTTGAGAGCAGTGCGGGTGGTGCGCCACGGGCGGCCGAAGGAGGCCATCGAGGTGCGCGACGACGTGCCCGAACCGGAGGTCGGCCCGGGCAAGGTGAGGGTGACGGTGGCCGCGGCCTCGCTCAACTTCGGCGACATCGCCCGCTGCCAGGGCGGGGTGGCGGCGGTCATGGCCGAGCCGCCCTTCACCCTCGGCATGGACGTCTGCGGCGTGGTCGACGCCGTGGGCGAGGGCGCCGATCCGTCGCTCGTCGGCCGGCGGGTCGTGGGCATGGCCGACATGTCGCTCGGCGGGCTGGCCGACCTCGCCGTCTGCGGCACCGTGTTCGACGCCCCGCCCGAGCTGGACGACGCCGAGGCCGCCGCCTTCACCCTCCCCTTCCACCTCGGGTACCTCGCCCTCCACGAGCGGGCCCGGCTGCAGGCCGGCGAGCACGTCCTCGTCCGGGCCGGCGCCAGCGCGGTGGGCACCGCCGCCGTCCAGCTCGCGGCCGCCGCCGGCGCCCACGTCTTGGCCACGGCCAGCACGCCGGACAAGGGCGAGGTGGTCCGCCGGGCCGGCGCCGCGGTGGTCGTCGACGACACCGGCGGCGACCTCTTCGACGCCGTCATGGACGCGACCGACGGCCACGGCGCCGACGTGGTCTTCGACCCGATCGGCGGCGACCGCACCGAGGAGATGTGGACCGTGGCGGCCCGGGGCGGGCGCTACCTGCCGATCGGGTTCAACGACGACCCCGAGTCGGGGATGACCGGGCGGCCGCTGCGCAAGGCGTCGATGGCCAACGTCACGATCGTCGGCGTCGTGCTGGCCTACCTCGACGCCCCGCTCGACTTCCGCCGCTTCGGCATCAACCCGTTCACGCCCGCCGACGGCCAGCGGGTCCACGCCGCCCTCCGGGACCTGGTCGCGGCCGGGACGATCCGGCCGGTCATCGGGCGTCGCATCGGCCTCGACGACGTCGCCGGGGCGCTGGAGGACCACGCCGCCCGGCGCACGTGGGGACGCACCGTCGTCGAGCTGGAAGGGGACGCGTGATCACCGCCGACGACCTGATCGCCAAGGCGATCGACAGCACCGGGCTCGACGACCTCGGGCCCGACGGGTACCAGGAGGGGCTGGAGGCCTACGTCGCCGCCCTCCAGGACGAGGCCCGGCTCAGCGACCTCGGCGTGATGGCGGTCGAGGGCGCCGTCGTCACCGCCCTGGCCAACCGGCTCCGGGTCGTGGCCCACGCCGCCGCCCACCCGTCGGTCCGGGACGAGGAGATCGACGCCCCGCTCGTCGTGATCGGCATGTTCCGGGCCGGCACCACGTTCCTCAGCAACCTGCTCGACCAGGACCCCGGCAACCGGGCCCTGCTGCGCTGGGAGTCGAGCGACAGCGCCCCGCCGCCCACCCCGGCCGACCACCGGGAGGGGCCCCGGGTCGACGCCGGCCGCTTCGAGGTCGAGATGCTCGAGGCCCTCAACCCGGCTGTGCGGGCCATCCACCACGAGGACGCCGACGGGCCCACCGAGTGCATCGCGGTGATGGGCCAGGACTTCAAGAGCCTGTCGTGGGAGGCGATCGCCAACGTCCCGTCCTACGGCGCCTGGCTGCGCAAGGCCGACTGCACCTCGGCCTACGGGTACCACCGGCTGGTGCTCCAGGTGCTCCAGAGCGGTGGGGTGCGGGGCCGCTGGACGCTCAAGAGCCCGCACCACTGCATCGCCCTCGAGGCCCTCACCGCCGTCCACCCCGGCGCCCGCCTGGTGCTGCTCCACCGCGACCCCGTCGTCCTGTCGGCATCGGTGTGCAGCCTGGTGTCGACGATGTCGAGCACGTTCAGCGACGCCGACCACGGCGCCTACATCGCGTCGCACTGGACGGGCCTGCTGGAGGAGTCGATCACCCGCATCGACTCCTTCCGGGCGGCCCACCCCGAGCACCCGATCGTCGACGTGCACTACGCCGACCTGGTCAGCGACCCGGTCGCCACGGTCGGAGCGCTGTACGACGCGGTGGGCACGCCGCTGTCGGCGACGGCCGAGGCCCGGATGGCCGACCACGTCGCCGCCCACCCGAAGGGCTCGCTCGGCCGCCACGGCTACGACCTGGCGTCGCACGGCCTCGACGCCGACGAGCTCCGCGAGCGCTTCGCCGGCTACGTCGACCGCTACGGGATCGCCCCCGAGCAGCTCCCCGGCTGACGGCGCGCGCCGCCGGGGTGCTGCTCGGGCGTGCTCGCGTCCCACTTCGGTGGCGGGCTCGGGTGCGAGCGGTCCCGCCCAGGTCTTCCGCGCCTGGGGGTCGTTCCGCGTGACGCCGCGGTGCGCGGCCGGGACGGGCTCCCGGCGGGCCGGCGAGCGACCGGGGGACGGGCCTCGCCTACCGCCAGGTGGTGGTGGAGCCCACCCGACACGACGGACCCGGCACCACGGCGGCGACGGCGTGGAGGTGCATCTCCCGGTCGCTGGCGTTCGTGGTGCTCATGGGGTCGGTCCTGGGTCGGTGGCGTTCCGGGGACGATGGTGCCGCGCCCCGCCCCGCCCGGGCCAACGATTTACCGGAGGGTCGCGGCGATCTGCTCGATGGCGGTGAGCATCTCCAGGGCGCGGCCGTAGCTGTAGGGGCGCAGGGCGCTGCTGGCCACGACCCGCCCGGCGGTGGCCGCCGGGAGGGCGGTGAAGACCTCGCTGTCGGCGGCGGCCGCGTAGGCGCTCTCCTCGAGCGTGCCGACGAGGGGCGAGAGGGTGTCGAAGAAGGCGACGACGTCGGCGTCGGCCATCAGGTCGGTCTGCTCGAAGGACACGGCCCGGCCGATCGGCTCGGCGATGCGGCTGGGGACGATGCCGAGCGGGGTCAGCTCGGTCCAGGGCGACTCGTCCCGGCCCAGCGCCCACCAGCTGTCGACCTGGGCCATCATCACCGCCCAGACGGCGCCGTCGAGCACGTCGGCGTTGGCGTCCCGCACCTCGGCCTGGCGCTCCTCGTAGCGGCGGCGCAGGGTGTCGAGGTCGCCGGTGCGACCGACGGCGTCGGCGATCCGCTCCGCCATGGCCTTCCAGTCGTCGCCCTCGTCGGGATCGTCGACGACCACGACGGGCACGCCCAGGTCGGGCAGCTCGTCCATGTAGGAGACGACGAGGATCAGCTCGGGCCGGGTCTCGAGGATCAGCTCGGTCTCGGGGGCCTCCTGGAGCCCGATCGTGGGCACCTCGGCGATGGCGGCGGCGTGTTCGGCGGCCACCCAGGTGTCGGCCTTGTCAGGCACCCCGACCGGCACCACGCCCAGGTCGAGCAGGGTGTTGATCGCCTCGCCGAAGGCGACGACCCGCTCGACCCGCGCCGGCGTGGTCGTCTCCCCCGCCGGGTCGTCCCGCTCGTCGGTGGCCTCGTCGGCGGCCCGGCCCGAGCAGGCGCCCAGGGCGACGGCGGCCCCGGCGGCCAGCCCGCCGGCCAGGAACCGGCGCCGGTCCCAACCGGGGCGGGCCGAGGCGTGATGCAGGCAGCAGAAGGGACGGCGGGCGACGGCGGTGGGCACGGGCGGATCTCCGGGGACGACGGGCGTTAGGCGCACCTTACGACGTCCGGTGTGGGGCAGGATCACGCCCCATGGCTGCGCACCCGACGACCGACGAGCTGCTGGAGGGGGTCGACCTCACGGGGACGACGGTGCTGGTCACCGGGGCCTCGTCGGGGCTCGGGGTGGAGACGGCCCGGGTGCTGGCCGGCCACGGGGCCCGGCTGGTGCTCGGCGTGCGCGACCCGGAGCGGGCGGCCGGGGCCCTCACCGAGGCGGGGGTCGACGTCGACGGGCACGAGCTGCTCGCCCTCGACCTGGGCGACCTCACGTCGGTGCGCGCCTTCACCGACGCGGTGGCCGAGCGGGCCGATCGCCTCGACGTGCTGATCGCCAACGCCGGCGTCATGGCCCCGCCCGAGGGCACCACCGCCGACGGCTTCGAGACCCAGATCGGGACCAACCACCTCGGGCACTTCGTGCTCGTCGGCCGGCTCGCTCCCCTGCTGCTCGCCGCCGCCCCGGCCCGCGTCGTCGTCCTGTCGTCCGGCGGGCACCGCATCGCGGACGTCGACCTCGACGACCCCGGCTTCGCGGCCACGCCCTACGACCCGTGGCTCGGCTACGGCCGCTCGAAGACGGCCAACGTCCTGTTCGCCGTCGAGCTCGACCGCCGGCTCCGTGACCGGGGCGTGCGGGCCGCCGCCGTCCACCCCGGCGTGATCATGACCGGCCTCAGCCGCCACCTGACGCGGGAGACCTTCGCATCGATGACCGAGGCGCTGGGCCGGACCGAGATGCCGCCGATGAAGTCGGTCCCCGAGGGGGCCGCCACCTCGGTCTGGGCCGCGGTGGTGGCCGAGGCCGACGAGGTCGGGGGCCGCTACTGCGAGGACTGCCACGTCGCCGAGGTGACCACCGAGAAGGGGGCCCACGGCGGCGTGATGCCCTATGCCGTCGACCCCGACCACGCTCGTGAGGTGTGGACGTGGTCCGAGGAGCTGGTCGGCGAGACCTTCGACCTGTAGGCCGGAGCTAGAGCCGCCGCCCCTCGTGGAGGTGGCGGAGGAAGCGCTGCGTCCGCTCCTGGGTCGGCGCGCCCAGCACCTGCTCGGGCGGGCCCTCCTCGACGATGCGGCCCCCGTCGAGGAAGCAAACGACGTCGGCGATGTCCCGGGCGAAGCCCATCTCGTGGGTGGCCAGCACCATCGTCATCCCGGCGTCGCGCAGCTCGGCGATGGTGTGCAGCACGTCGCCCACCAGCTCGGGGTCGAGGGCCGAGGTGACCTCGTCGAGCAGCATCACCTCGGGGTCCATGGCCAGCGAGCGGACGATCGCCACCCGCTGCTGCTGGCCGCCGCTCAGCTGGTCGGGGTATGCGTCGGCGTGGGCGGAGAGCCCGAAGCGGCCGAGCAGGTCGTCGGCCCGGGCCGCCGCCTCCGCCTTCGTACGCCCCAGGGCCCGGCGAGGGGCGAGGACGACGTTCTGGCGCACGGTCAGGTGCGGGAACAGGTTGAAGGCCTGGAAGACCATGCCCATGCGGCGGCGGATGCGGTCCTCGTCGAGGCCGGGCTCGGTGATGTCGACGCCGTCGAGGAGGATGCGGCCGTCGTCGATCGGCTCGAGCAGGTTGGCGCAGCGCAGCAGGGTCGACTTGCCCGAGCCCGACGGCCCGATCAGGCACACGACCTGGTGCTCGCCGACGGCGAGGTCGACGTCGACCAGCACGTCCCGGTGGCCGAAGGCCTTCCACACGTGCTCGAACACGAGCTTCACGACCTGCCCCCCGTCCGGCGCCGCTGCCGCCGCACCAGCCAGTCGGTGAGCCGGGTCAGCGGGATGGTGATGGCCAGGAACAGCAGGGCGGCCACCAGGTAGGCGGTGAAGTTGAACGTGCGGCCGGAGTCGATCTGGGCCTGGCGGGCCGCCTCGATGGGGCCGACCACGCCGAGCAGCGACGTCTCCTTCTGCAGGGCGATGAAGTCGTTGAGCAGCGGCGGGATCACCCGGCGCACGCCCTGCGGGATCAGCACGTAGCGGAGGGTCTGCGGGCTGCTCAGCCCCAGCGAGCGGGCGGCCAGCCGCTGGCTCTCGTGCACCGAGTCGATGCCGGCCCGGAAGACCTCCGAGACGTAGGCCGAGTAGCTGAGCACGAGGGCGACCGTGCCCCAGAAGATCGGGTCCTTGGGCACCCCGGCCAGCCGGAGGGCGGGGACGCCGAAGGTCAGCAGGAACAGGACGAGCAGGACGGGGATGCCCCGCAGCAGGTCGACGTAGATCGTGGCCAGCACCCGCAGCGGGAACAGCACCGGCGACCGCGAGGAGCGGGCCAGGGCGATCAGCAGCGCCAGCACCAGGATCAGGACCTCGGCGACGAGGAAGACCTTGATGTTGAGCCAGAACGCCGGGACGACGTCGCCGGCGGACTCCCGGAACCGCTCGCCGTCGAAGAACGACTTGCGGACCTTCGGCCAGCCCGGCGACGTCACCACCACCGTGATCAGCACGGTGAAGAACACCACCGTGCTGATCAGGGCGATGACGATCGCCCGGAGCCGCTGGCGCCGCTCGGCGATCTGCCGGCGCGTCGGCCCCGGCCGCCGGACCGGCGGGTCCGGCGGCGGGGGCGACGGCTTGGCCAGGTCGGTCACCCGAGCGCGATCTCCGGGGCGACGGTGCCGCCCAGCCACTCCTCCTGGATGGAGGCCAGGGTGCCGTCCTCGTCGAGGGTGTCGAGCACGTCGTCGACGCAGTCGCGCAGCGGGTTGCCGTCCTCGAACACGAGGCCGAACTGCTCGCCGTCCTCGCCCTCGCTCGGGAACTGGCCGATGACGCTGGAGCCCTCGATCTCGGCGGCGGTGACGTAGAGGGCGGTCGGGAGGTCGAACACGACCCCGTCGACCTGGCCGGCGTCGAGGGCCGCCTTCACGGCGTTGTTGTCGTTGTAGACGAGCGGCTCGGACGAGGGCTGGATGACGTCGGTGATGAAGTCGAGGCTGGTGGTGCCCACCTGGGCGCCCAGCTTGAGGTCCTGCAGGTCGGCGATCGACTCGGCCCCGACGGCGGGCGAGTCCTCCAGGCCGACGAGCGCCTGGTTGACGTCGTAGTAGCCCCGGCTGAAGTCGACGGCCTCGTCCCGCTCGGGGTTGATCGACACCTGGTTGATGTCGAAGTCGAAGTCCTTCTCACCGGGGGCGAAGGCGTTGTTGAAGGGGACGGTGCTCCACGTGACCTGGTCCTCGGAGAAGCCCAGGCCCTCGGCCACGGCGTAGGCCACCGCGCTCTCGAAGCCCTCGCCGTTGGTCGGGTCGTCGTCCTCGAACCACGGCGGGTAGGCCGGTGTGTCGGTGCCGATCGTGAGGGTGCCGTCCTCGACGAGGGTCAGGTCGGCGGTCTCGCAGCTGGCGGCCTCGCCCTCCGAGCCGCCCTCGGACCCGCCTTCGGCCTCGGTGCCGGAGCCGGTGCTGGTGGGCTCGTCGTCCTCGCTGCTGCACGAGGCGGCCGGCACGGTGACGGCGGCCAGGACGGCCAGCAGGGACAGGAGCGGTCGGCGACGCATGTTCTTCCTCCTCGGCACGCCCCCACGGCGTGCGCCGGCGGCACGCTACCGGATTCCCGACCTGACGACTCGGGTTTCGTCCCGGTCGTCGGTCGCTACCGTGCCGCCCGTGCCGACCGAGGACCCCGCCGCCCTGCTCCTGCGTGAGGTCGTGGCCGGGCGGCCACCGGCCGAGGACGGCGGGGTCACCGTGCTCCCCCAGCCGCCGGGGCCGGTCGCCGGGCTGCTCGCC
>JBQGCF010000115.1:0-11545 GCA_052038315.1 Iamia sp. | reverse complement strand
CGACCGCCAGGACGATCACGAAGGCCCACACCCCCGGGTACGCACGGGGCGACCACGACCACGGCAGCCGGGTGGCCGCGCACCACCAGGTCACGATCCGCTGTCCAGCCTCATCACCCATGGGTCGTCCCCGACCGCCCGATCGGTTCCGGCGCCCCCCAGGTGGTGGAGCGCCGACGGCTGGCTCGAGCCGATTCCTCGGTTCAGGCGCCGAGCGCGGTGCGGAGCTGGTCGAGGCGGTCGGGGACGACCGACCACCAGACCCAGCGGCCGCGCTTCTCGCCGGTGATGAGGCCGGCCTCGGCCAGGATCTTGGTGTGGTGGCTGACGGTGGGTTGGGACTTGCCGAGAGGCTCCTGGAGGTCGCACGAGCAGACCTCGCCGGCCTCGGCCACGAGGCTCAGCAGCCGGAGCCGCACCGGGTCGGCCAGGGCGGAGAAGCCGGCGGCCAGCTCGTCGGCGTCCTCGATGCTCAGCGGGGCGGCGAGGACGGAGGGGCAGCAGTCCCGATCTTGTATTGACATCGGTCGATCCATTCGCGATCGTCGATACATCGACAGTCGCCAATCTACCAGGAGCTCTGCGATGTCCCGTCTCCAGCTCGCCCTCAACGTCTCGAACATCGACGACGCCGTGGCCTTCTACTCCACGATGTTCGGCACCGCGCCGGCCAAGATCCGGCCCGGCTACGCCAACTTCGCCATCGCCGACCCGCCCCTCAAGCTGGTCCTGATCGAGGGCCAGGGCGACCCGGCCAAGCTCAACCACCTCGGCGTCGAGGTCGAGACCGCCGCCGAGGTCCGGGCCACCGAGGGCCGCCTGTCCGAGGAGGGGCTGATCACCACCGGCGTGGACGACACCACCTGCTGCTACGCCGAGAAGACCGAGACCTGGGTCGACGACCCCGACGGCGCCCCCTGGGAGGTCTACGTCAAGACCGGCGACGCCGAGCAGATGACGAACACCGTGCGCGACGGCGACGGCGCCGGCTCCTGCTGCGCACCGGCCGGCATCTCCGAAGCCGTGGCCGGGGGCTCGTCGCCCTGCTGTTGACCCGCCGGCTCGTGGCCGAAGCGCTCGGCAGTGCGTTCCTGCTCGTGGCCGTCGTCGGCTCCGGGATCATGGCCAGCCGGCTCTCGCCCGACGACGTCGGCCTCCAGCTGCTCGAGAGCGCGGCGGCCACGGCCGCCGCGCTCGTCGGTCTGATCCTGATGTTCGGCGCCGTGTCCGGAGCCCACCTCAACCCGGTCGTGACGCTGGTCGACCGATGGCTCGGGACGATCACCACCCGGGACGCCGCCCTCTACGTCGTCGCCCAGACCGTCGGCGCCTGCGCCGGGACGCTGCTCGCCAACGCCATGTTCGAGCGACCGCTGTTCGAGCTGGCGACCGAGGACCGCTCGGCGGGGTCGCTCTGGCTCTCGGAGGTCGTCGCCACCGTCGGGCTGCTGCTGGTCGTCCACGGATGCGTGCGCACCGGCCGGGCCCACGCCGTCCCCTTCGCCGTCGGCGCCTGGATCGGCGGCGCCTACTGGTCCACCTCCTCGACCAGCTTCGCCAACCCCGCCGTCACCGTCGCCCGCACCCTGTCGGACTCCTTCGCCGGCATCGCCCCTACCTCGGCCCCGATGTTCGTCGCCATGCAGATCGTCGGCGCCGGCATCGCCTACGGCCTCGTCCGCCTCCTCTACCCGACGCCAGGAGCATCGTGACCGACCACCGACCTTCCGTCCTGTTCCTCTGCGTCCACAACGCCGGCCGCTCGCAGATGGCCCTCGGCTGGTTCACCCACCTCGCCGAGGGCCGCGCCACCGCCTGGTCCGGCGGCCGCGACCCCGCGGCCGAGATCAACCCCGTCGCCGTCGCGGCCATGGCCGAGGTCGGCATCGACATCGCCCACGAGCACCCCCGGCGCTGGACCGACTCCATGCTCGACGCCGCCGACGTCGTCGTCACCATGGGCTGCGGCGACACCTGCCCCTACGTCCCCGGCACCCGCTACGAGGACTGGCCCCTCGACGACCCCGCCGGCCAGGACCTCACCGCCGTCCGCCCCATCCGCGACGAGATCCGCACCCGCGTCGAAGCCCTCCTCGCCTCGCTGTGACCCGGCAGCCGCCGACGAACGGCGCAGCGCCCCCGGCAGGATTCGAACCTGCGACGCACGGTTTAGGAAACCGACGCTCTATCCCCTGAGCTACGAGGGCCGGGTGGGGGACCGTAGTCGGCGGGGATCGGGGGCGGTCGGGTTCACCGCTCTGACCTGGGGTGTCACGACTTCGCGGCGTCGTTCCGAGCGGCCTCGCTCACGATCCGTGGGCATCGTCCGAAAGTAGGGAATCAGCAAGAGTTCCCCGGGGGGTCTCTCGGGTGGCTAACGTCTCCCCCGGGAGACAGCACCCCCAGCGGTCGGAGGAGATCCACAAGATGCGTGCAGGACACAAGGCCAAGGCGGCGGCGGCTGCCGTCATCGCCGTTCTCCTGATGGGCCTGGCCCTCACCGGAGCACCCGCAGGCGCACAGGAGGAGGGGTACTCCGACGTCCTCAACTCCACGGTCGACAAGCCCACGGTGGGTGGGTCGTGCAACAACACCGACATCACGGTGACGACCAACAACCTCCTCCCCGGCTCCGAGGCCACCTTCACGCTCTACTCCGAGCCGATCGTGCTCGGCACCGTCGTCGTCGACGACGAGGGCGTCGCCTCGCTGACCTTCGACCTGCCGGCCGGCGTCCTGCTCGGCCAGCACAAGATCGAGACCACCGGCACCAACGAGTTCGGTGACGCCGACCAGGAGGGCTTCTACATCGACGTCACATCCTGCGCCCCGGGCCCGGGTGGCAACAACCCCGGCACCGGTGACGGCAGCCTGGCCCGCACGGGCACCGACGTCTCGACCCCGATCCGGGCCGCCGTCGTCGCCTTCGCCGCCGGCGCCGCCCTGCTCCTCGTCTCCCGCAAGCGCCAGACCCGCTCCGCCTGACCGGCGAGCAGATCTGATCGCCCCTCGGTGCTCGTCCTTCGTCGGCTCGCGCCGCCACCGGTGACGGCCTCGGCCAGTCGCCCGTGACGGACACGACGACCAGCGAACCGGACGCCCCTCGCAGCAGTGACCACGGCGACGGCAGCAGCCGTCGCCGTCGGTCGTCCCGGCGCAGCCCGCGGACGATCTGGACGGTCCGGGCCCTCGCCGTGGCGGGCGCCGGGCTGTCGCTGCTGAGCGACGCCGCCCCGACCGGCGTCACGGCCGCCGACGTCGTCTGGCGGGCGGTTGCGGCGGCCGGGCTGGCCCTGCTCTGCTCCCGGGCCCCCCGGGCCTCGTGGCTCTGGATGACGGCGGTGGCCACCGTCGCCGCGGTCGGGGGCTGGGGCCTCGCCCTGGCCGCCCCGGCGCTGGCCCTGGCCGCCTACACGACCCGCCTCCAGCACCGGCCCCGCACCTACGGGGCCGCGATCGGTGCCCTCGGCGCCGGCGCCCTCCTGCTGCTGCCCGACCTCGGGCCCCACGGCGTCGACAGCCTGATCACGGTGGCCGCGGTGGCCCCGGTCGGCTGGACCGCCTACCAGCGCAGCTCCCGCCGGGTGCGCAAGAAGATGCGCCGGGGCGCGCTGTGGAGCGGGCTCGCCCTCGTGCTGGCCGGCGGGGCGGCGGCGGTGACCGCGGCGCTGGCCGCCGGACCGCTGCTCGACGGGATCGACCGGGCCCGTCTCGGCCTCGACCAGGTGGCCGATGGCGACCAGGACGCCGGGGCCCGCAGCTTCCAGCAGGCCGACCGCGACCTGGACGACGCCGACGGCCTGCTGTCGGGGCCGTGGATGGCGCCGGCCCGGGTCCTGCCCGTCGTGTCGCAGCACGTGCGGGCCCTGGGCGAGGCAGCGTCGACGGGCGGCCGGCTGGTCCGCAGCGCCGAGGTGGCGGCGACGGTCGCCCCCTATCGCGAGCTCAAGGCCGAGGGCGGCCAGGTCGACCTGGCCCGCATGGCCGACATGCAGGGCCCCGTCGCCGAGGCCACCGCCGAGCTGCGAGCGGCCGACGCCGCCCTGGCCGACATCCGCTCGCCGTGGCTCGTTCCGCCGGCGGCCGATGCCGTCGACGAGTTCGCCGACGAGATCGCCGACGCCCTGCCCGAGGCCGAGCTGGCCGACGAGGCCCTGCGCGTCGCCCCGTCCCTCCTCGGCGCCGACGGCGACCGGCGCTACCTGGTCCTGTTCACCACGCCGTCGGAGACCCGGAACCTGGGCGGCTTCACCGGCTCCTACGGGATCGTCGAGGCCAAGGCCGGCAAGGTCGACATGACGGTGTCGGGCGAGATCAGCGAGCTGGCCCGGATGACCCCGTTCCAGGACCGGGCCGTCGACCCGGCGCAGGAGGAGTTCCTCATGCGCTACGACCGCTACCAGCCCCAGCGCTACTACCAGAACCTCACGGTGTCGCCCGACATGGAGACCACCGCCGAGGTCGCCGCCGACCTCTTCCAGCAGGCGGCGGGCACCACCGTCGACGGCGTCGTGGTGGCCGATCCCTTCGCCCTGGCCGCCCTGCTCGAGCTGACCGGGCCGATCGACGTGCCGAGCGTCGGCTTCCCGCTCGACTCCGACAACGCCGCCGAGTTCCTGCTGCGCGACCAGTACGTGCTGTACGAGGGCGAGCGGGAGGCGCGCAAGGACCGGCTCGAGGACGTGGCCGAGGCGACCTTCGACGCCATCACGTCGCGCAGCCTGCCCGGCCCCCGCCAGCTGGGCCGGGCCCTGGGCCCGGCGGTGGCCGAGAAGCGGCTGATGTTCTTCCCCTTCGACGAGGCCGGCCAGGGGCTGATGGAGCGGGTCGGCGCCATCGGTCGCTTCGGGGCCCCGGAGGGCTCGGACCTCCTGTCGGTGCGGACCGCCAACCTGCGGGCCAACAAGATCGACACCTTCGTCAGCCGGGACATCACCTACGACGCGACCTACGACAGCCGCACCGGCACGGTCGAGGCGACGGTCCGGGTCGTCGTCCGCAACGAGGCCCCGGCGTCGGGCCTGCCCGCCTACATCATCGGGCCGCCGGACGCCGAGGACCCGCCCGGCACCTCCCAGGTCCTGACCGCCATCTACACGCCGCTGCAGGCCTACAGCGCCACCGTCGACGGCGAGCCGGCGGGCGTCGAGCCGCAGGAGGAGGTCGGGCTGAACGTCTACTCGGCCCAGCTGACGATCCCGCCGGGCGGCCAGGTCACCCTGGAGGTCGTGCTGCGGGGCCAGGTCGACGGGATGGGCGAGACCTACCGGCTGCTCGCCTCGTCCCAGCCGCTGGCCAACGCCGACCGGCTCACCGTCAACCTGCGACCGGCGAGCGGCGCCCCGCGGTTCGAGGAGCTGCACGGGGGGCTGCGGACCGAGGGCGGCACCGCCACCGACAGCGGCGAGTGGACCCGCGACCGGCGCTACGCCGTCGAGGCGGGCTCGGGCTAGAGCCCCCGAACGCCAGCGTGGGTCAGAGCCCCGGCAGCACCTCGGCGGCGAGGAGGTGCAGTCCCTCCCACGCCAGGGCGGGCGGGATGCCGCCCATCATCGGGTTGAGGACGAGCACCTGGTGGGGTGCCTCGACCAGCTCGGCCCGGAGGGCCTCCGGCGTGACGACCCGGTACTGCCCCGACGCTCGCAAGCCATCGATGTCGCCGTCGGTCGGCGCCCGGTAGCCGGTGGCGCCGTCGAGCCCGGCCTCGGCCGCCCACCGCCCGTACGACGAGGCCTCGTGGCGGGCGTGGGGCCGGATCGCCGCCCAGGCGGCGTCGGGGTCGTGGGCTACGTGGAGGAAGCCGGTGGGGGCGGCGAGGTAGCCGCCGGGGTCCCGCTTGCCCCGCGCCAACCGCTCGGCCCGGTAGACCTCCCAGGCCTCGGGGTTGCTGGGCTGGAAGCCGTCGGCGATGCGGGCGGCCCGGCGGGCGGCGGGGGCGCTCGACCCGCCCAGCCACACGGTCGGCCCGGCCCGGCCGGCGGGGCCCTCGGGGGCGGGGGTGAGCCGGACCGTCCGGCCCCGGTGCGTGAAGGGCTCGCCGGTGCGGCTGGCTCGCAGGACCTCGACCGCCTCCGTCGTGCGGGCCGCCCGCTCGGCGAGGGGCACGTCGAACAGGGCGAACTCGTCGGGTACGTAGCCGTTGGCCAGCACGACGGTGAGGCGGCCGCCGCTGATCAGGTCGACCACCGTCGCCTGCTCGGCCAGGTGGAGCGGCTCGTGGAGCGGGGCGGCGATGGCCGACGCCCAGATCTGGACCCGCTCGGTCCGAGCCGCCACCGCGGCGGCCATCGTCAGGGCGCTGGGGAGGTAGCCGTCGTCGCTGCCGTGGTGCTCGGACAGGACGATGGCCATCACGCCGTGCTCGTCGCCCCACGCCGCCATGTCGAGGGCGGCGGCGTAGCGCTCGGTGGCGCTCACCCCGGCGAAGGCGGGGTTCCGCAGGTCGAACCGCATCACGAGGATCGGCATGGCCCGGACCTTAGAACGCGTTCTAGTTCTCCAGGGGGAGGACGGTGGCGGCGACCTCCTCCAGCTCGGCGGTCCAGTCGGCGGGCTCCTCGAGGGGGAGGACGACGAACTTGGACGCACCGACCTCGGTGAAGGCCTCCAGCCGGGCCCGGAGGGCGTCCATGCCGACGGGGATCACGGCGGACGGATCCAGATCCGGGCGGCGGGCGGCCAGCAGGGCGCCGACCCGGTCGGGGATCGGGCCCCGGGCGTAGGCGACCAGGGCGCCGAGGTGCTCGGGGTCGATCGAGCGCCCGTGCTCGGCCGCCGACGAGGTCACCACGGACCAGCCGTCGCGCACGTCCTCGACCGTGCAGAACGACGGCAGCCACCCGTCGCCCAACCGGCCACAGCGCCTGAGCTCGGAGCGGGACCGGCCGCCGAGCCAGACCTCGATCGGGTCCTGCACCGGCTTGGGCCGGAGCGTCACGCCCGACACCGAGAAGCGGTCGCCGTCGTGATGGACGTCGTCCTCGGCCCACAGCCGGCGGATCAGCGGCAGGGCCTCGTCGAACCAGGCCGCCCGGTCCCTCCGCTCGACGCCGAAGGCCCGGTGCTCGACCGGTGTCGGGGCGCCCAGCCCGACGGCGGGGAGGAAGCGACCGCCCGACAGCCGGTCGAGCGACGCCATCTCCTTGGCCAGCACCACCGGGTTGCGTCCGGGGAGGACGAGGACGCCGGTGCCCAGCTTGAGCCTCGTCGTGGCCCCGGCGGCGACGGCCAGGGCGATCAGCGGGTCGGGGGCGTCACCCGTCAGCCGCTCGGACAGCCACAGCGAGTCGAACCCCAGCCGCTCGACGTCCCGCACGTAGGGGAGGAACGTCTCCTGGGTGTTGGCGAGGGTGTGGGTGCCGAGCCCGACCCCGATCCGGATCTTCACACCACCGATCCTGACCGAAACTGCGACCCTGAGCGGGCGCAGCGCCCGCTGAGGGTCGCAGTTTCGGGGGGTCAGTCGGTGCGGCGGGCGGCCTTGGCGGGGTACATGGCCTGGTCGGCCCGGCGGAGGAGGTCCTCGGAGCGGGCGCCCTGGCGGGCGACGGCGCATCCGGCGCTCATGCGGATCTCGACGGCGCCGTCGCCGGTGGCGAAGGGGTGCTCGACGGCCTCGACGATGGCGGCCATGGTGGCCTCGACGTCGGCCACCGAGTCGCGGATGGCGACCACCACGAGCTCGTCGCCGCCGAGGCGCCCGGCGGTGTCGTCGGGGCGGAGGACGCTGCCGATGCGGCGGGCGATCTCGACCAGCACCTCGTCGCCGACGTGGTGGCCGTGCTGGTCGTTGACCTGCTTGAAGTCGTCGATGTCGCAGAACACCAGGCCGACGCAGGCCGTGGTGCCGACCGACGCCCGCAGCGCCAGGTCGAGCCGCTCCAGCAGGAGCAGCCGGTTGGCCAGGCCGGTCAGGGCGTCGTGGGTGGCCTGGTGGGCGAGCCGCTCGCGGGCCTCGACCAGCCCGGCGATCTCGACCCCGCTGATGACGACGGCCTGCACGTCGACGTCGTCGAGGAGGTTGACGGCGGTGAGCCAGAACGGCACCGGCGCCCGGTCGGGGGCGGTCCGGAAGGTCGCCTCGAAGGAGTGGGTGCCGCCCTCGAGCAGCACGGTCTCGAACGAGCGGCGCACGGGGCGGGAGTCGCGGTCGACGACCAGGTCGGTGAGGTGCCGGCCGAGCGACGACTCCAGGTCGAGGCCGAGGGTGGCGGTGAAGACCCGGCTGGCACCCTGCAGCCGGCCGTGGCTGTCGAGCAGCAGGGTCATGCTGGGGGAGTGGTCGAGCACGGCCGCCTGGCGGCGGGGGTCGCCGGCGGTGACCCGCCAGGCGCCCCGGTCGTGGATCAGCCGGAGGACGACGACGACGCCCCGGACCCGGTGGTCGTGGACGCCGGACCAGCCCCGGGCCTCGACCGGGATCCAGTGCCCGTCGGCGTGGCGGACCCGGATCTCGACGCTGGAGCCGAGGTCCTTCTCCTGGACCGACTCGAGCGAGGCGGCCGCGGTGACCAGGTCGTCGGGGTGGATCAGGTCGACGACCGACCGGCCCCGGCCCTCCTCGACCGAGATGCCGAAGGTGGCGACGGCCCGGTGGTTGCCGAAGGTCAGCCGCAGCTCGGGGTCGACGACGATGACCGGGTCGGGCAGCGACTCCAGCACCGCCAGCGGGTCGGGGGAGCCCCAGTCGTCGACGGGGGTGCCGGGGGTGGCGTACGACGACAGAGGCCTCACCTCGGGGTCATCGGCAGGCGGGGTGTGCTGGTCCATGGGTCGATCGGCCCCTTGCCCGAAGGGTGACGGCGCCACCACGGGACCGTACTGCGCCGAGAGGGGTCGGCCGGCCGCTCCCGGCGGAGCCGACGTGCCGTCCGCCACTCGACCCGGTGGCACGTGGCAGGGTGGCGCCGTGCCCACCGACGAGCATGCTGCTGCCCCCGCCATGACCTGGGACGAGGCCGTCGCCGCGGTCACCTCCGACCCCCGCTTCGCCCTGGGCGAGATCGAGGTCGACGGGGTGGCGCAGACCGTCTTCACCGGCGCCCCGCCGACGCTCCGGGACCTCTTCGGCCTCTGGCCGGCCCGGGGCGACTCCCTGTTCCTCGTCTACGAGGACGAGCGCCGCACCTTCGCCGAGGTGGCCGACGAGGTCGCCGCTCTCGGCGCCGCCCTGGTGGGGCGGTACGGCGTGCAGAAGGGCGACCGGGTCGCCATCGCCATGCGCAACCTCCCCGAGTGGATCATCGCCTTCGCCGCCATCACGTCGATCGGCGCCGTCAGCGTCTCGCTCAACGGCTGGTGGACCGAGGACGAGCTCGACTTCGGGCTCGACGACTCGGGCACGTCGGTGCTGCTCGCCGACCGGGAGCGGATCGAGCGGACCCGGGCCGCCTGCGCCCGCCTCGGCATCGCCACCGTCGGCGTGCGCCTGCCGGCCGACGCCGCGGTGCCGGAGGGCGTCGATCGGTGGGAGGACGTCGTCGTGGTCGGCGCCGAGCTGCCCGCCGTGGACCTCGACCCGGCCGACGACGCCACGATCCTCTACACCTCGGGCACGACCGGGCGGCCCAAGGGGGCGGTGTCGACGCACCGCAACGTCCTCCAGTCGCTGATGTCGTTCGCCTGCCGCTCGCAGGTCCAGCGGCTGCGCCGGCCCGAGGAGGCGAAGGCGGCGGCCGAGACCCCGCCGGTCTTCATCCTCGTCGTGCCCCTGTTCCACGTCACCGGCGGCGTGGCCGTGATGCTGTCGTGCGCCCTGGCCGGGATCCCGCTGGTGATCATGTACAAGTGGGACCCGGAGCGGGCCCTGGAGCTGATCGAGCGGGAGAGGGTCACCAACTTCGTCGGCGTGCCCACCCAGTCGTGGGACCTGATGGAGTGCCCGCGGTTCGCCGAGTTCGACACCTCCAGCCTGGTCAGCGTCGGGGGTGGTGGTGCCCCGGCCCCGCCCGCCCTGGTGAAGCGGGTCGACGCCGGGTTCCGGCGGGGGCGGCCGTCGATCGGCTACGGCATGACCGAGACCAACGCCTTCGGCCCGCAGAACTCGGGCGACGACTACGTCACCCATCCCACCAGCACCGGGCGCTCGCTGCCCACCCTGCTGGTCGAGGTGCGCGACCCCGACGGGAACCCGCTGCCGGTCGGCGAGCAGGGCGAGATCTGGTTCAAGGGGCCGATGGTCATCCGGGGCTACTGGAACCGGCCCGACGCCACCGCCGAGGCGATCGTCGACGGCTGGCTGCGCACCGGCGACGTGGGCCGGATCGACGCCGACGGCTTCGTCTACGTCGAGGACCGGGCCAAGGACCTCGTCCTGCGGGCCGGCGAGAACGTCTCCTGCGCCGAGGTCGAGGCGGCGGTCTACGAGCACCCGGCGGTGTACGAGGCGGCCGTGTTCGGGGTGCCCCACGAGCGGCTCGGCGAGGAGGTGGCGGTGGCCGTGCTGCCCAAGCCGGGCCTGTCGGTCGACCCGGCCGAGCTGCAGGCCTTCGTGGGCGAGCGGATCGCGGCGTTCAAGGTGCCGTCCCGCGTCGTGGTGGTCGACGAGCAGCTGCCCCGCAACGCCGCCGGCAAGATCCTCAAGCGCCAGCTCCGTGACGAGGTGGCGGCGTCGGAGGCCGCGGCGGGGTAGTAGAACGAGAACACGTTCTACTCAGGAGGAGGCGGCATGGCCCCCACCCCCAGCGCGCCCGACGACCGCTACACGATCATCTCGGCCGACTGCCACGCCGGCGGCAGCCACTCCCAGTACCGGGAGTACCTCGACCCGGCGTTCCGGGACGACTTCGACGCCTGGCGGGGCGAGTACCGCAACCCGTTCCGGGACCTGGGCGACACCCGCAAGCTGCGCAACTGGGACGACGAGATGCGCAACGGCCAGCAGGAGGACGACGGCGTGGTGGCCGAGGTCGTCTTCCCCAACACGGTGCCGCCGTTCTTCCCGAGCTTCGTGCTGTTCGCGGCGCCCCCGAAGCCCGAGGACTACGAGCACCGGCGGGCCGGCATCCAGGCCCACAACCGCTGGCTGGTCGACTGGTGCGGGCGGTTCCCGGAGGGCCGCGCCGGCATCGGCCAGATCTTCCTCAACGACATCGACCACGCCATCTCCGACGCCCGCTGGATCAAGGAGCACGGGCTCCGGGGCGGGGTGCTGCTGCCCAACGTCCCGCCCGACTGCACGTGGGTCCGCCCGCTCCACGACCCGGCCTACGAGCCGCTGTGGGCCGAGCTGGAGGAGCTGGAGCTGCCGGTCAACGTCCACGGCGGCACCGGCGCCCCCGACTACGGGCCCCACCCGGTGTCGATGCTCATGTACATCACCGAGGTGCCCTTCTACTCGCAGCGGCCCCTCGTCCAGCTGCTGCTGAGCGGGGTGTTCGAGCGCCACCCCCGCTTCAAGCTGGTCTTCACCGAGACCGGCGCCTCGTGGCTGCCGCCCCTGCTGGAGCGGCTCGACGCCACCCTCGCCTCGATCCGGGACACCGGCGCCACCGGCGAGATCCGCTACGGCGCCGAGCACGTCCTGCCCCGCTCGGCCACCGAGTAC
>JBQGCF010000114.1:0-21163 GCA_052038315.1 Iamia sp. | reverse complement strand
CCCAGTCCGGGATGAGCGGCATCAGGCTGGCCAAGGCCCTCCAGCTCGAGGGAGCCCCGGTCACCCGGGTCGAGAACATGTGCGCCACCGGGTCCGAGGCCCTCCGCCAAGCGTCCTCCGCGGTGGCGAGCGGCGCCTACGACCGGGCCGTCGCCGTCGGCGTGGAGAAGGTCACGGACTCCGGGTACCAGGGCCTCAACGCCTTCCCGATCCCCACCGACGGCACCAACCGGACCCTCACCGCGGCGGCCATGTTCTCGATGGTGCTGCCCGCCTACGCCGAGCGCTACGGCGTCGACGCCGACCAGCTCCGCCGGGTCGCCGCCCGCATCGCCAGCAAGAACCACGCCAACGGGGCCAAGAACCCGAAGGCCCAGTTCCGCAAGGAGATGAGCGTCGACGCCATCTGCGCCATGCCCGCCGTGGCCGGCCAGCTTGGTGTGTTCGACTGCGCCGGGGTGGCCGACGGGGCCGCCGTCGCCGTCGTCTGCCGGGCCGAGGACGCCCACCGCTACACCGACACGCCGCTGTACGTGAAGGCCCTGTCGCTCGTCGCCGGGAACGGCTCCGGCCTGATCGACCCGTCGTACGACTACACGACGTTCCCCGAGATCGCCGCCGCCGGGGCCGACGCCTACGCCCAGGCCGGCGTGACCGACCCCCGGGCCGAGCTGGCCCTGGCCGAGGTGCACGACTGCTTCACGCCCACCGAGCTGGTGCTGATGGAGGACCTCGGCTTCTCGGAGCGGGGCCAGGCGTGGAAGGACTGCGAGGCCGGCGTGTTCGACCTCGAGGGCGAGCTGCCGGTGAACCCCGACGGCGGGCTCAAGTCCTTCGGCCACCCCGTCGGCGCCAGCGGCCTGCGGATGATGTACGAGGCGTGGCTCCAGCTCCGCCAGCAGGCCCCGCCCGAGCGCCAGGTCGCCACGGTGGCTGCCGGCCGCACCCTCGCCCTCACCCACAACCTGGGCGGCTACCCGGGCGAGATGGTCAGCTTCGTGGGCATCGTCGGCACCGAGCCGTCTGCGTAGCGGCGCTCGCCGGTCTCAGCCGGCGAGGAGGTCCTGGTCGTCGGGGTGCTCGTCGATGTACTGGGCGACGTACCAGCAGTGCGGGACGACCTTCAGGCCCTGGGCCCGGGCGTCGTCGAGCGCTCGCCGGACCAGGTGGGCGGCCAGCCCCTGGCCCCGGAACCGGGGTTCGACGACGGTGTGGGGGAGCACCATGGCCCCGTCCCGCACGGTCCGGTCGGCGAACCCGGCCAGCGTGCCGTCCACCGTCACCTCGTACCGCCCCGCCCCGGCGTTGTCCGACACATCGATCGTCGTCATGGCTCCGCCACTAGCCCGGGCCCTGGAGGCCGAAGCGCTTCGGGTCGTCGACCAGGTCCTGGTAGTCCTCGTGCTTCTCCAGCCAGGACGTGATGTAGGGGCAGAAGGGGTGGATCAGGCGGCCCTGGGCGCGGACGTCGTCGAGGGCGCCGCGGACGAGCCGGCTGGCCAGGCCCTGGCCCTCGAAGCGGTCGGCGATCTCGGTGTGGGGGAAGGCGAGGACGCCGTCGTCGCCCTCCTTCACCTCCGTGAAGCCGGCGACCTCGCCGTCGACGAGGATCTCGTAGCGGTCGGTGGCCTTGCGGACCTCGGTGGTCATGTCGCCTCCAGGGGCATCGATGCGGGCGCGGGCACCTCCAGGCGCTCCTCCTCGGCCCGGGAGTCGAGGAGGGCGGCGAGGAAGACGGTGACGCAGGTGCCGACCACCGACCCGCCCACGCCGTACAGCTCGTAGCCGACGACGAAGGAGATGACGATGACGGCGGCGCCGGGGTGGGCCGCCTCGCGGGTGGCCCGGCGGAGCAGGAAGGCGTGGACGACCTGGAGGCCGAGGGCGCCGACGGCGACGGCGATGCCGGTGGTCGGCGACACCAGGCCGGCGGCGAGCAGGGCGGCCGGGACCGTCGCCAGGACCAGGCCGATCGACGGGACGAGCGTGCCCACACCGACGACGAGGGCGAGCGGGGTCGGGGCGGGCAGGTCGATCAGGCGGAAGACGACCCACGCCAGGCCGCCGGTCACCACCGCCATCAGGACCGACACCTCCAGGTAGACCTGGCTCTGGTTGAAGGCCCGCCCGACGATGCGGGCCACCCGGTCGCGGCGGCGCTCGGGGACCTGCTGGAGGGCGGCGTCGGCGAAGCGGGGACCCCAGCCGAGGGCGAAGACGGTGAGGATCAGGGTCAGCAGCCAGGTCGACGCACCACCGGCGGCCTCCTCGCCGACCCGGCTCGACGGGCGGCGCAGGGTGGCGGCGAACTCCTCGGCCTTCTCGAACAGCTCGAACTCGCGGGCGGCGTCGCCGAAGCGGTCGCTCCGCTCGATGTCGGCGGCCACCTCGGGGATGTCGCGCTGGAGCCGGCGGACCTGCGCGTCGAGATCGCCCACCACGCCATAGGTGACCAGCCCGATCAGGCCGAGTAGGGGGACGAGGACGACGATCAGGGCCAGGCCGCGGCGCATGTAGCGGCTCGCCCGGCCGATCAGCGGCTCGACGGCGGCGGCGGCCACGGCGGCGGCGAGGGCCCAGCCCAGGGGCCGCCGGCCCTTCTCGAGGACGTTCTCGGCGACCAGGGCGAAGATGATGGCGCCGAAGACGACGGCCAGGGCGGCGGGCCCGACGGTGAGGCGCACCCGGCGGTCCACGGAGGCGTACCGTACCGACCGTGGCCGACGCTCGCGACGATCCCGGGCCGGCCCACGAGCTCCTCCACGGCGAGGTCGTCCCGTCCGACCACGCCGAGCAGCTGACGGTCGAGGTCGATCCCCGCTCGGGCATCTGGATCGCCCTCGGCATCGTCGCCCTGTCGGTGGTGGCCGCCTTCTTCGACGTCACCCAGCGGTCGCTCACCATCGTCGGCGTCGGCGTCCTGCTCGCCTTCGCCATCGAGCCCCTCGTGCTCTCCGTCCAGCGGCGCACCGGCTGCTCGCGGGGCGCGGCGGTCGGGGCCGTCGGCACGGGGCTGCTGATCGCCTTCGCCGCCCTGGCGGTGATCGTCGGGCCCGCCGCGGTCCGCCAGGCCACCGACTTCAGCAGTGAGCTGCCCCAGACCCTGCGCGACATCGAGGGGCTGCCGGTCGTCGGTCCCCGCCTGGAGGACGCCGACTTCGCCACCCGGGTCGAGGAGTGGGTCGACGACCTCCCCGGCCGGCTCGACACCGACGGCGTCGAGAGCGCCGCCCGCACGGTCCTGAGCGGCGCGCTGAACGGGCTCGGCGTGCTGCTCGTCGCCCTGGTCGTGCTGCTCGACGGGCCGACCCTCGTCGCCCGCCTCCGCCTCGTCGTGCCGTCGGCCTACCGCGAGCGGGCCGACTCGGTCGGGCGCGTCTTCTACCGCGTCGTCGGCACCTACTTCGCCGGCTCGCTGCTGGTGGCGTCGATCGGCGGAACGTGGGTGCTGATCGTGGGGCTGGGCGTCGGCGTCCCCCTCGCGCCCGTCGCCGCGGTCTGGTACGCGGTCGTCAGCCTCATCCCGCAGATCGGCGGCTTCCTGGGCACCTCGTTCGTCACGATCCTGGCCCTCACCCAGGGCGTGGTGCCGGCGCTGATCGTGCTGGTCCTCGTCGTCGCCTACATGAACACCGAGAACTACGTGATCACGCCGGCGATCGTGGGCGAGGCCGTCGACCTGTCGCCGCCGGTGACGATGCTGGCCGCCCTCGTCGGTGGCGCCGCCGCGGGTGTGCCCGGCGCGCTGGCCGCCACCCCGCTGTGCGGCACGATCAAGGCCGTGTACATGGAAGCCGTCCACGGTGAGAAGCCGGTCGCCACCACCCGCCTGCGCGACCGCATGCCCGAGCCGATCCAGAAGCTGTCGCAGCGCCTCCGGCGGAGGACCACGGCCGCCGACGCCCCCGAGGGGACCGGGCACCGCGATGGCTGAGGGATCGATCGACGTCGTCGTCATCGGCGCCGGGCTGGCCGGGCTGGCTGCGGCCCGGGACCTGGTGCGGGCGGGTCGCACCGTCGCCGTCGTCGAGGCCCGGGACCGGGTCGGCGGGCGCATCGTCAACCACCGCTTCGACGACGGCACGACCGTCGAGATCGGCGGGCAGTGGGTCGGCCCCACCCAGGACCGCATGCTCGCCCTGGCCGCCGACATGGGCGTGCCCACGTTCCCGACCTACGACACCGGCGAGCTGATCACCGCCCGGGCCGGGAAGATCGTCCGCCACCGGAGCCCCACCTTCGGGCTGCCGCCGGCCGCAGTGGTGGAGATCGCCGCCTCGCAGCCGCTGTTCGACCGGCTGGCCGCCCGCATCGACCTCGACGACCCGTGGTCGACCCGCGGGGCCGAGCGGCTCGACGGCACCACCTTCGAGACGTGGATCCGCCGCCACCACCGCACCGAGGCGGCCCGTGGCTTCTGGCGCCTCGCCGTCGAGGCCGTCTTCGCCGCCGAGCCCCGCGACATCTCCCTCCTCCACGTCGCCTTCTACGCCAAGTCGGGCGGGTCGTTGGAGCGGCTCCTCGGCACCCGGCGCGGCGCCCAGCAGGACCGCTTCGTCGGCGGGAGCGTGCTCGTCGCCGAGAAGCTGGCGTCGTCGCTGGCCGAGCAGGGCGTCGAGCTGAGGCTCGGGGCGCCGGTGCGGGCGATCGAGCAGACGTCCGACGGGGTCGTCGTGCGCCACGACGGCGGCTCGGTGTCGGCCGGTCACGCGATCGTCGCCGTGCCGCCGGCGCTGGCCGGGCGGATCGCCTGGTCGCCGGTCCTGCCGCCCCGGCGCGACCAGCTGCTGCAGAAGATGCCGATGGGGTCGGTCATCAAGACCCTCGTCCGCTACGACACGCCCTTCTGGCGGGAGGACGGGCTGTGCGGGCAGGCGGCGGCCCTCGACTCGGCCGTCACCATCACCTTCGACAACACCCCGCCGGACGAGGGTGCGCCCGGCGTCCTCGTCGCCTTCCTCGAGGGCGACCACGCCCGCCGGGCCTCCGAGCTCACCGCGCCGGCGCGCGAGAAGCTGGTGGTCGACGCCCTCGTCCGCTTCTTCGGACCGAAGGCCCGCCAGCACACCGGCTACGCCGAGCTCGACTGGGCCGCCGAGGAGTGGACCCGGGGCTGCTACGGCGCCCACCTCGCCCCCGGGGTGTGGACGTCGTTCGGCGACCTGCTGCGCGAGCCGTGGGGCCGGGTGCACTGGGCCGGGACCGAGACGGCCGCGGTGTGGAACGGCTACATGGACGGCGCCGTGCGCTCGGGCGAGCGGGCCGCCACCGAGATCCTGGCGGCGGCGTCGTGAGGGCACCGTTCGCGGCCATGGACCCGGAGCGGCGGCGCCGGCTGGTCGGGCGGTCGCTGCTCGTCCAGGCCGCCTTCGGCGCCGTGATGGTGGCCGTCGCCAAGCCGATGCGGGCCGGCGGCCACGACATCGTCCCCTTCGAGCTGGCCGGCGACGCCGAGACGGTCGACCGGATCATCGACGACTGGGGCGATGCCGGGGTCGCCGCGGCCCGGCTCCAGACCCGGCTCGACATGGCCTACCTCGTCTCCTACGCCGTGCCCACCGCCGCCGGCTGCGCGGTGACCGCCTCCGCGGCGCGCGATGCCGGGCGTCCCGGGCTGGCCCGGCTGGGCGCCCTGCTCGGCTGGGGGACGATCGTGGCGGCCGGGTGCGACGCGGTCGAGAACGCCTCGCTGCTGGCCGAGCTCGACGGCCGGCGCGGCGGCCTCCCGGCCCTGGCCCGGCGCTGCGCCCTGGTGAAGTTCGGGCTGCTGGCCCTGGCCATCCCCTACGCCCTCGGCGGGCTGGTGGTCACCGAACGACGACGGGCCGCGACCCGCCGCCGGGCAGGCTGATCCCGTGCCCCGCCGCGCCCGCCCCGAGCAGATCGAGTTCACCGTCACCGAGCCGGCCGCCGCCGTGGCCGCCGTCGAGGGCCTCTTCGCCGCCCGCGCCGGCTGGGTGAACCTCTTCCCCGAGGTCGACGAGGACGAGGCCGCCGCCGTCACCCCCAACGCGGTGGCGTCGCTGTTCCGGGCGCCCGGGCCGCCGATCCCGCAGGCGACCCTGATCGCCCCGACCGACGGTCGCCGTGGCCCCAAGCCGGCCCAGCTGGGGATGACCCACGGCGTCGGCACCATGGTGATGCGCCGGCTGGCCGCCGAGGGGCTCGAGAAGCCCGAGGGGTGGAAGGTCGTGCAGGACCACGTCCGGCGGGGCCTGGTGCTTCGCCTCGACGACCCGCCCGACGTCGAGCAGGTCCTCACCTGGGCCCTCCGCGCCGGCGCCCTCCTCTGCCCGATCGACACCACCGGCGGCTGGCTCGCCGAGATCCACCGCTAGACGACGTCACCCGGGGAGCACGACGGTGGCGGCGTCGCCCGGGAGGCCGACGGCGCCGTCCGGGGTGGCCTGGTCCGGGAGCGGGGGCAGGCCCCACGCAGCACGGAAGGTGGCGATGTGGCGAAGGGCGACCTGCGGCGCATCGGCCAGTTGCCGGCGGGCCCGGACCAACAGGTCGAGCGAGGACGCCGGGCCGGCCCGGCCGACGAGGCGTTCGGCCACGTCCTCGGGCACGGACCTCGCTGCTCCGTCCGTCATCAGGTCGACCAACGTCTCGACGGTGTCCAGGAGTGCGGCGTAGGCCAGGAAGCCTTGGAACGCCACGGAGCCGTCGGCTGTGATCGGTCGGGTGCGGGACAGCCCGGCGAGGGCCTCTCCGGTCCAGGCTTCGGGCGTCTCGGTCAGCCGCCGCAGGAGCCCGGCGGCCTCGGAGTCCTCGGTGTGGTCGATGAGCACACGGCTCGTGGCCTGGCCCCGCTGCTGACGCTCGCGGGCGACCAGGCTCCGGCTGGCGTGCCGGAGGTCGAGGTCGGTGGTGCTGCCGTCGGGCTCGACGCCGCCGAGCTCACGCAGGAGGCGGAGGACGTCGCGCGGCAGGCCCCCGGTGATGGCCAGGACCACCCAGACGAAGGGGTCGGGGAGACCGCCGGGCACCCGCTGGGCGACGAGGTCGCGCGTGGTGGCCACGTCGAACTCCTCCGCCACGACGATGTCGTCGAGGCTGCTGTCGAAGACGTCCCGGAAGGGGATGCCCCGCCGCTCGAAGGCCGCCAGCGCCGACGTCGACACCGAGATGACGAAGTAGGTGCGCTGGACCGGGAACAGCGCCTTCAGGTCGTTCAGGCACAGCTCCGCCTCCTGGGCCGAGCCGATCTTGTCCAGCTCGTCGATGCAGATCACGACGTGGCCGTAGTACTGGGCCGCCCGGGCGCACAGGTCGCGGAAGAGCCGCACGGCCTCGGGCACCGTCACCGGCTGCTCGGCCCGTTCCGTCGAGCGGCCGTGCGTGTGGGAGCCGACGAGCCACGAGAAGGGGGAGAGCTGCACGGTCGTGCTCGTCTCCTGCGTCGACGTCATCTGGTACGTCAGGCGCTCCAGGATCGCCTGACCGTCCAGGGCCAGCCCGAGCCACTCCTCGAGCGCCTGCTCCTCGTCCTCGCTCCTGGTCCCCCTCCCCGAGAGCGTCGAGTACCGGGTGGCTTGGAGCGCGACCACACCGCAGCCGAGCACGAGTGCCACGACCAGGGGAAGGTGGGTGCCCGGCGGTAGACCCTCCCGGACCCATCTCTCGATCCCCTGCGGAGGCGTGGCCGCGCTGATCGTCCAGAGGGTCGCACCGGCCTTGGCCACGCCGAAGGTCATCAGGGCCTGGCCCACGAGCCGGGTGCTCCGGCGGGCCAGCTCCCCGCGCGGGCCGCGGCCTAGCGGCCCGTCGACCAACAGGTGGTTCGGCATCCGCCTGATCATCTGGTACTCGAGGTCGTCGACGCTCCACCCCCGCCAAGCGCGGGCGAGCGACGTCAGGCTGGAGCCGAGCAGGAACGCCAGCGCGGCGCGAGCCAGCCCGGCGGTCTCGGGCCGGATGGTCCAGCCCTGGGTGGCGAGGACCAAGGCGACCAGGCCTGCGATCCACACCAGCCGCGGGCCCAACGTGTTCGCGGTGTCCCATGCCTGGGCTCGTCGTCGCTGGTCGATGCGGCGGTGGCCGGCCCGCTCGATCGGGTCCCGGGCTCGGATGCCGAAGATGCGGAGCAGGTGGGTCCCCTCGGAGGTGGCCAGCCCTGGGGGCGGGGTGTCGACGACGCGGTCGACGAGCTCCGAGAGGACGGCGGTCACGAGGGTCAGTGCGTCGTGACGGGTGGAGAACGAGAGGAGGACGCCCAGACCGGGCGACCCCAGACCGGGGGCCTCGTCGTCTCGCGCTGCGAGCGTCGTGTCGTGGGCCCACCGCAGCATGCCGCTCTTGCCGACGCCCCGTTCCCCGGCGACGCCGATGGTGGCGCCGGCCGGGTGCAGCGCGGCTCGTGAGCGCAACCGCCGCATCGACGTCGTCTCCAGCAGCGACAGGTCATGGGTGTCGGCCAAGCGACGCAGTCGATCCGCCGAGACGGCGACGGCCAGTCGCCGCCGTCGTTCCTCGGCCCGGGCCTGCTGCATCGCCCGGTCGAGGGACAGCTCCCGCGCCCGAGCGGCCCAGGCCGCCGCCGCTCGCGCCTCCTGCCACCCCTGCTCCGAGTCCCGGGCGACGGCCAGGTCGAGCCGGACCCGCTCGATGGCGATGTTCACCCAGACCGGGGCCAGCTCGGGCCTAGCGGCCGCGACCGCCTCGTCGATCGCCGTCCTCAGGGCATCACGTCGTCCGACCCACGTCGGGTCGAGCTCCCAACGGGTCCGCTCTCGTCCCTCGTCCCACTCCTCGTCGAGCCGCGCCCGGGCGCGGACCTTGCGCCTGAACCTCCGCTCATCGATCACCGGCAGGACGACCAGAACCGCCGCGAGGACGGTCGCCGCAGGGATGGGCCCAAACCAGAAGGCGACGTCGATCCGCTGTCGGTCGCCGACCAGGACCGGGACACCGAGCAGCAGGACGAAGCCGAAGATCCGCAGGCGTCGCGCCAGGCCGTTCGGGACCAGGCGGCGGGGAGGGGCACCGATCCTCTCGAGGCGCAGCTCGCGCTCGAGGTGGAAGAGGTCGAGGGCGGCGGCCTCGACCCGTCGGCGCTCGGCCCAGACGTCGCTGCCCGCCGAGCGCAGGGTGTCGCGGGCGACCTGGCGCGCCGCGATCTCGACCGCCGGCACCGAGAGGCCCTCTTCCTCGATGACCCGCTCGACGTCGGGGGCGGCCACCGCTCCGGCGACGGCGCGCCAGATGGCGCGGTCGATGGCCTGGTCGATCGCCTCCGGAGCGTCGGATGGAGCCGTTCCCACGTCGCTGTGACCCTCCCCGGTCGGGTCAGAGCATGGCGCACGATGACGCCGGTTCGGAAGTGCCCGCTGCGTCGTCAGGCCGGGGGGTCGGCGAGGAGGAGCTGGACGGGGGCCAGGTCGGGGGCGAAGCCGGGCTCCCAGGGGAGGACGCCGGCGGGGTCGGGCCAGGCCAGCTGGACCATGCGGAAGTCGTCGTCGGCCGCCCCGGCCAGGCGGTGGTGCTCGGCCAGGGCCGGGAACAGGCCGACCGACGTGGGGGCGTCGACCGGGAGCAGGGCGCAGGGCTGGCCGCCGTCGAGCAGGCCGATGAACGGGGCGCCGACGGGGAGCTCGGTCCCACCGGCCAGGGCGTCGGCGACCAGGCCGAAGAGGCCCCGGCAGGCGACCGGCGCCAGCCCGAACAGGCACAGCTCGGGGAAGCCGAAGCGGTCCTCGAAGCCGACGGTGTAGGCGTAGCGGGGGAGCGGCGGGTCGATGTCGGTGCGGGCGGGCACGGCGTCGAGGGCCCAGCCCTCCCGCTCCAGCATGAACTCGATCTTGTCCCGATGGCTCATGTCCCGGTCGGGGAAGACGTCGTCTCCGCTCATGCCCCCCAACCCTGCCACGCTGTCGCCATGGGGACGGTCACACCACCGCGGCTGGAGGGATCGATCGCCGTCGCGCCCCGGCGCCGACTGGGCTTCGCCGAGTTCGGGCCGCCGGACGGGCGGGCCGTCGTGTGGCTCCACGGCACGCCCGGGGCCCGGCGCCAGATCCCCGAGGAGGCCCGCGTCCTCGCCCACGACCTCGGGTTGCGCATCATCGGGATCGACCGCCCCGGCATCGGCTCGTCGACCCCGCACCGCTACGCCGACGTCCGGGGCTTCGCCGCCGACCTGGCGATCGTGGCCGACGGGCTGGGCGTCGACGAGCTGGCGGTGATCGGCTTGTCCGGCGGTGGCCCCTACGCCCTGGCCGCCGCCCACGAGATGCCGGACCGGATCGTCGCCGCCGCCATCCTCGGCGGGGTGGCGCCGACCAAGGGGCCCGACGCCATCAGCGGGGGCCTGGTCGACATCGGCGTCCGCCTGGCCCCGCTCGTCGCCCTGACCCACGTGCCGACGGGGATGCTCCTCACCGGGGCCGTGCGGCTGGCCCGGCCGGTGGCGTCGCCCGGGCTCGACCTCTACGCCCGCCTCTCGCCGGCCGGCGACCGGGCCCTCCTGCGCCGCCCGGAGTTCAAGGCCATGTTCCTCGACGACCTGCTCAACGGGAGCCGCAAGCAGCTGTCGGCGCCGCTGGCCGACGTCCTGCTGTTCACCAGGGACTGGGGCTTCCGGGTCGGCGACGTGACCGTGCCGGTCCGGTGGTGGCACGGCGACGCCGACCACATCATCCCGTTCGCCCACGGCGAGCACATGGTCTCGCTGCTGCCCGACGCCGAGCTCCACGTCCTCGCCGGCGAGAGCCACCTCGGTGGGCTGGGCGCCGGGAAGCACATCCTCACCACGCTCGTCGACCTCTGGGAGAGGCACACATGACCCGGTACGTGATCGTCGGCGCCGGCGCCGTCGGGGGGACGATCGGCGGGCGGCTGGCCCGCGCCGGTCACGACGTCGTGCTCGTCGCCCGCGGTGCGCACCTGGCCGCCCTGCAGGACCGGGGCCTCGACCTGCGCACGCCGATGGGGTCGTGGCCGGTGCCGGTGCCGGCGGTCGGCTCGGTTGCGGCGGTCGACTGGCGGGAGGGCGACGTCGCCGTCCTGTCCGTCAAGGGCCAGGACACGGTGGCGCTCCTGGGCGAGCTGGAGGCGGTGGCCCCCGACGTGCCGATCGTCTGCGCCCAGAACGGGGTGGCCAACGAGCCGGCCGCCCTGCGCCGCTTCGCCGACGTCCACGGGATGTGCGTGATGCTGCCGGCGGTGCACCTCGAACCGGGCGTGGTGGCCGCGTTCGGCGAGCCGGTGTCGGGGATCCTCGACGTCGGCCGCTTCCCCTCCGGGGTGGACGCGCTCGACGAGGAGATGGCCGCCGACCTCACCGACGCCGGCTTCCTCAGCCAGCCGCACCCGGAGGTCATGCGGGCCAAGCACCGCAAGCTGCTGATGAACCTGGCCAACGCGGCCATCGCCCTGTCCGGGAACGAGGCCATGGGGTCGCCGGTCGTGGCCGCGGCGATGGCCGAGGGCGAGGCCGCCCTGGCCGCCGCCGGCATCGGCGTGGCCACCGAGGAGGAGGACCGGGCCCGTCGGGCCGGTGGCTTCACGATCGGGACGATCGACGGGATCGACCGGGGCGGCGGCTCGACGTGGCAGAGCCTGGAGCGGGGGACCGGCGCGGTCGAGGTCGACACCCTCAACGGCGAGATCGTCCTCCTCGGCCGGCTCCACGGCGTGCCCACCCCGGTCAACGAGGCCCTCCGCCGCCTGACCCACCGGGCCGCCCGCTCCGGAGACGGCCCCGGCGCCCTCCCCCTCCCCGCCCTCGAGGCCGCCGCCCTCGGCTGACGGCGCCGCCCCGAACTTTGAGCGCCTCACCCCGAATACCGATGTCAGCCGCTCAAAGTTCGGTGGAGGGGCGGTACGGAGGGTGCTGAGAGCGGCGAGTTGACCACGGCGGGTGGTTGGGCGTACGGTGCCGGGATGCGCAGGAGGGCGGTGCTCGGGGTCCTGGTCGCGTTGGCGACGATCGTCGGGGCGGAGCCTGCGGCCGCCTCGGCCGGGACCGCCGGGCTCGCGCTGGCGCCGCTCACGGCCACGACCGGCCTGACGCCGGGGGCGACGGTGAAGGTGCGCATCAGCGGGGCCGCGGCCCGCCAGGTCGTCCGCTACGGCGTGTGCGCCGACCCGGTCCGGTGCGCTCCGAGCGCCTCGGTGTGGACCGACGCCACCGGCACGGCGACGGTGACGGTGACCGCCACCGGCATGGCGACGCTCCTCGACGGCGGCCGCCCGGTCGAGAAGGCCTGCCGGCCGGATCGCTGCCACGTCGTCGCCCACCCGGACGGGAAGCCGGGCGCCATCGTCTCGCGGCCGCTGCGCTTCGTCGGCGAGCGGGTCACCCCCGCCTTCGCCCCGACCAGCGGCCTGTCCGACGGCCAGCTCGTGCGGGCGACCGGCCGGGTCCGGGGCGCCGAGGGCCGCATCGTCCGGTTCGTCCAGGCCCTGGGCACGCCGCCGAACACCACGGCCAGCGCCACGCTGGCCGAGGCCCGGGTCGCGGCTGACGGCACCTTCGCCCTGGAGGGCCGGGTGCGCCGCCTCCTCGCCGGTGCGGACTGCTCGCCCCGGGGCACGGCGGCCGGCCCCTGCCACCTCGCCGTGAGCGTCGTCGGTGACCCCAGCTTCGGCATCGCCTCGGCCTACGCCCGCCTCCTGGCCCCGGGCCCCACCGCCGCCGTCACGCCCCGGACCGACCTGGTCGACCGGGCCGTCGTCCGGGTCACCGGCACCCGGGCCGCCCTGGCCGGGCGCACCGTCCGGCTCCGCCAGCTGGCCTGCGACGTGGTCGACCCGGCCGACCCGATCTGCTCGGCCGGCCCGTCGGTGGCCGTCCGCCTCGACGCCCAGGGCCGGCTGGCCACCTCGTTCACGGTCCGCCGCACGATCGGCACCCAGGACTGCGCCCGCAGCCGGTACCCGGTGCCGGACTGCTCGATCGAGGTCACGGTCCTGAACGCCCGCGAGGCGCCGGACACCCAGGTCGAGGTCACGCGGGCGACAGTCTTCTTCCGCCCGCTCTGACCACCGGGCATGATCGGCCCGATGAGCAGGGGGCCTGACATCGAGCACGTCGTCGTCCACGGGTACCGGCGGGCCTTCCGCCGGTGCGGATCGGGGCCGGCGCTGCTGCTCCTCCACGGCATCGGTGACAGCTCGGAGGCGTGGGCGCCGCTGATGCCGGTGCTGGCCGAGCGGTTCACGGTCATCGCCCCCGACCTGCTCGGCCACGGCGCCTCCGACAAGCCCCGGGCCGACTACTCGGTCGCCGCCTACGCCAACGGCGTGCGCGACCTGCTCGACGTGCTCGGGGTCGAGCGGGCCACGGTGGTCGGCCACTCGCTCGGCGGCGGGGTGGCCGCCCAGGCCTGCTACCAGTACCCGCACCGCTTCGAGCGGCTGGTCCTGGTCAGCACCGGTGGCGTGGCCCGCGAGGTCTCGCCCGCCCTGCGCCTGCTGTCCGCCCCCTACGCCGAGCTGACCCTGCCGGTGACGCAGCTGCCCGGCGCCCGGCTGGTGGCGCGGGGCCTGGCCGAGGTGGCCAAGCGGACGCCGCTGGCCGTGGGCCGGGACGCCGACGAGCTGGTCCGGGTGTTCGACGGGCTGCCGACCGGCGCGGCACGGAAGTCGTTCACCCGCACCCTCCGCTCGGTCGTCGACTGGCGGGGTCAGCTGGTCACCATGCTCGACCGCTGCTACCTCGCCGAGGAGATGCCCACGCTGCTCGTGTGGGGCGATCGGGACGCCATCATCCCCGTCGCCCACGGCCACCGGGCCCACGCGGCCATGCCGGCGAGCCGGCTGGAGGTCTTCGCCGGGGCCGGCCACTTCCCGCACCACGCCGAGCCCGAGCGCTTCGTCGAGCTGCTGACCGCGTTCGTCGACGGGACCGAGCCGGCCCGCCACGACACCGATCGCTGGGTGGGCCGCCTGCGGACCGGACGGGTGCCGGTCGAGCCGCCCGAGGACGTCCAGCTGACCGCCTGATCGCGGCTAGACACCCTGGTCACCATGGACGAGACGACCACGACCCTCGCGGGCCTGGCGGCGCGCCTCGACGCGCTGGAGGCCGAGAACCGCAGCCTGCGGGCGGAGCTCGACGGGCTCCGCCGGCCCCCCGGGCCCGACCCGGCCCCCGCCGGACCGGTGGGGCGGCGCCAGGCGCTGCGGGCCGGGCGGCCCGCGGCGGGCGCGGCGGCCGCGCCCGTCGTCGCCAGCGATGCCGCCCCGGCCGCCGCGGCCAACGGCAGCAACCTCGTCATCGGGCAGACGAACAACACCGGCACCCTGCCGACCCGCCTCCAGGTCACCGGCAACCAGCCGCAGTACGGCTTCGCGGTGGTCGACAACACGCCGGCCCCGGGCTACGAGTCGTTCGCCCCGGCGGTCGTCGGCCACGCCCGGGGCACCGCCTTCTTCTGCGGCGTGCGGGGCTTCGGCGAGGGCCCGCAGCTCGGGGTGTACGGCGAGTCGGTGACCAACGTCGGGGTCCTGGCCGCCTCGGGCTCGGGCACCGCCCTGGTGGCCGAGTCGGAGACCGGCGGTGCCCTCGAGCTGGAGAGCCCCCGGTACCACCTCCTGCTGAAGGGGACGGCGACGGCGCCGGTCCTCACCACCACCGCCCACACGTCGGGAGAGATCCTGCGGGACGCCGGCGGCTCCCTGTGGCTGTGCGTGGCCAGCGGTTCGCCGGGGACGTGGCGGAAGCTGGGCGGTGCGACCACCGCCGGCTCGCTCCACCTGCTGCCGGCGCCGGTGCGGGTCTACGACTCGCGCCCGAACAGCCTCCCGGCCCAGGGCCCGAAGACGCCGCTGCCGGAGGGCAACGTGGCCCGCACGATCGATCTCAAGGTCAACGGCAGCGGGGTGCCCGCCGGCGCCACCGGCGTCCTGCTCACCGTGCTCCTCCTCAACGCCACCGCCGGGGCCGGCAACGCAACCGTCTGGGCCAACGACGAGCCCAAGCCGTCGGCCACCACCCTCGTGTGGGGCGGGGACGCCGGGCGCTTCACGACGATGGCCGTGAGCGCGGTCGACGCCCAGGCCCGGGTCAAGGTCGATGCCAGCCTGCAGACGCACGTCGCCCTCGACGTCGTCGGCTACTACCGCTGACCTGCCCGGTAACGCTCGGTTGGCAACGGCCTCCTACGGTGCCGCGGCGATGGACCTGGTGCTGCACACCGACGGCGCCCTCGACGACCGCGTCGTGGCCAAGACGGCGTGGGTGCTGCTGCGCTTCGCCCCGGAGCGGGTGCGGGCCGTCGTCGACCCCGTCCACGCCGGCCGCCCGCTGGCCGACGTCTGCCCCGGGCTCGACGCCGACGTCCCGGTCGTCGCCGGCATCGACGAGGTCGCCACTCCGGGCACCACGCTCGTCGTGGCCACCGCCCGCAACGGCGGTGCCCTGGCGCCGAGCCAGAGAGACGTCGTCGGGCGGGCGGTGACGGCCGGGATGACCGTGTTCAACACGACCCACGACGTCATCGACGCCCCCGGCGTGGTCAACCTGCGGTCCTTCGCCCCGGGCGACCGCCACCTCGGCCGGGCCCGCCCCCGCGGCACGACGACCCGCATCCTCACCGTCGGGACCACCAGCTCGGTCGGGAAGATGACGGTGACCGTGCTCCTCGCCCGGGCCCTGCAGGTCGCCGGGCACCGGGCCGACTGGGTCGCCACCGGCCAGACCGGCGTGATCCTGCGGGGCCGGGGCCACGTGCTCGACGCCGTGCCCCTCGACTTCGCCCCCGGGGTGGTCGAGCACGACATCGCCGTGGCCGAGGCGGAGGCCGACACGATCGTCGTCGAGGGCCAGGGCGCCCTGCTCCACCCGATGTGGGGGGCGGCCGCCTTCATCTTCACCAAGGTGGCCCGGCCCGACTGGCTGGTCGTCTGCGCCCGCCTCGGCGCCACCCACCACGTCGGCTTCGACGTGGCCCTGCCGGACGTCGTCGAGGTGGTCGCCGCCCACCGGGCCCTCGGAGCCGTGCTCGGGATCGAGCCCGGCGTCCTCGGCGTGGCCCTCGACTCGGCCGACGTCGACCGGACGACCTACGAGGCCGAGCGGGATCGCATCGAGGCCGCCCTCGGCGTCCCCTGCGTCGACCCCGTCCGCGACGGCGTCGACGCCCTCGCCGCCCGGCTCCAGAAGGGCTAAGAGGCCTTCTTGGCCGCCTTCTTGGTGGCCTTGCGGGGCTTGGCCGCCGGCTTGGCCGGAGCCTCGTCGTCCGCCGTGGTCGAGGGGTGGCGCTTCCGGGCCTTCTTGGCCTCGGCGATGCTGGCCTCGAGGGCGGCCATGATGTCGACGACCTTGTCGTCCTCCTCCTCGGGGGCGGCCTCGACGATCTCGGTGGCGCCGCTGGCCTTGGCCTCGATCAGGTCGAGCACCTTCTCGCGGTACTCGTCCTTGTACTCGGCCGGGTCGAAGGGCTCGGTCAGCGACTCGATCAGGGCCTCGGCGACCTTGCGCTCCTTGGCCGAGATGGTCACGTCGTTCACGGCCTCCAGGGCCTCGTACTCGGCCGGGTCGTTGACCTCGTCCGGGTAGACCATGGTCGACAGCACCAGCCGGCCGTCGAGCGGGCGCAGGGCGCAGATGTGCTCCTTGGTCCGCATGACGAAGCGGGCGATGGCCACCTTGCCCGACTCCTCCATGGCCTCGAGCAGGAGGGCGTAGGGCTTGGGCGTGGCCGGGTCGGGGACGACGTTGTAGGGGGCGTCGTACATGATCGGGTCGATCTCGGACAGGTCGACGAACTGCTCGATCTCGATCGTCTTGGTGGCCTTGGCGTCGAGCGCCGACAGGTCGGAGTCGGTCAGCAGCACGTACTCGCCGTCGGCCTGCTCGTAGCCCTTGGCGATGTCGTCCCACGCCACCTCGGAGCCGTCGGCGGCCGAGACCCGCTTCTGCTTGACCCGGGCGCCGGTGCGGGTGTCGACCTGGTGGAAGCGGACCGTCTTGCGGCTGACGGCCGAGTAGAGCTTCACGGGGATGGAGACGAGGCCGAAGCTGATGGCCCCTGACCAGGCGGTGGCGGGCATCCCCCCATTCTGCCGGTTTCGCCCCCGGGTGCCAGGGGGAGCCGACGACGGTCCGCCGGGAAGGGAGATCGTCATGCCCCGAGCGTGGAGCGCCAAGCGAGAGCGCCAGTACGAGCACATCAAGGAGGGCCTCGAGGAGCGGGGCCGTGACGAGGACACCGCGGAGGAGATCGCCGCTCGCACGGTCAACAAGGAGCGGGCCCGCGCCGGCGAGGCGAAGGAGAGCAGCAAGACCTCGACCGACGACATCTCGTCGGGTCGCCGCGGCGGGCTCCGGTCCGGCAAGGGGTCCGGTGGCCGGACCCGGGACCAGCTCTACGAGGAGGCCAAGCGCAAGAACGTCGAGGGCCGCTCGAAGATGAACAAGCAGGAGCTGGAGGAGGCCGTCCGCCGCTGACCCTCACAGCGCCGTGACCGGGGCGTGAGAGGACCGACCCGGGACGTTCACGACCGGGCAACAGGTGGGCAACGGCGCCCGCCTTGGGTGGGGTGCATGGATCACCGCCCGCGCCAGCACCGACCGATGCGCCTCGTCGTCGTCGGCCACGGGATGGTGGGCCACCGGCTGCTCACCACCCTCGCCGACCTCGGCGCCACCGATCCCGCGCTGCTCGACATCACCGTCATCGGCGGGGAGCCCCGGCCCGCCTACGACCGCGTCGCCCTCTCGTCCTGGTTCGAGGGCCGCGACGACGCGGCGCTGAGCCTGGTCGAGCCCGGCTTCTTCGGCCGCCACCCGATCGACCTGCGCCTCGGCGACCCGGTCGCCGCCATCGACCGGGTGGCGCGCACCGTCACCCTCGCCAGCGGGAGCGTCGTCGGCTACGACCGGCTGGTCCTGGCCACCGGGGCCGACCCGTTCGTGCCGCCGGTCCCCGGTCACGACGGCCCCGGCTGCTTCGTCTACCGGACGATCGACGACCTGGAGGCCATCGCATCCGCCGCCGGTCGCCCCGACGTGACCCGCGGGGTGGTGGTCGGCGGCGGCCTGCTGGGGCTGGAGGCGGCCAACGCCCTGCGCGCCCTCGGGCTGGAGACCCACGTGGTCGAGTTCGCCCCCCGGCTGATGCCGGTCCAGCTCGACGAGGGGGCCAGCGCCGCCCTGCGGGGCCGGATCGAGGCCCTGGGCGTGCGGGTCCACACGTCGTGCGCCACCACCTCGATCGAGACCGACGGGACCAAGCCCACCCACCTGGTGATCGAGGGCCGCGACGACCTGCCGACCGACCTGGTCGTCTTCTCGGCCGGGATCCGCCCGGCCGACGCCCTGGCCCGGGCGGCCGGGCTGGCGCTGGGGGAGCGGGGCGGGGTCGCCGTCGACGCCACCATGACGACGTCCGACCCGTGCATCTCGGCCATCGGCGAGTGCGCGGTGGTCGACGGCCGGCACTACGGCCTGGTCGCCCCCGGCTACCGCATGGCCGCGGTCGCCGCCGCCCACCTCGCCGCGGTGGCCACGGGCGACCCGGTCCCCGAGGACCGCTTCGCCGGCGGCGACCTGTCGACCAAGCTCAAGCTGCTCGGCGTCGGGGTGGCCAACGTGGGCGACGTCCACGCCGCCGGCGACGCCACCTCGCTGGTGTGGGACGACCCCGTCGCCGGGACCTACCAGCGGCTGGACGTCGACGGCGCCGGACGGGTCGTGGCCGCCGTGCTGGTCGGCGACACCGACGCCTACCAGCCGATCCTCGACCGCTTCCGCAGGGGCGAGGAGGTCGTCGACCCGGGCGGCCTGCTCCGGCCGACCGCCGACGCGCAGGCCGACGGCGACGACCCCAACGCCGGCATCTGCTCGTGCGAGAACGTGACCCGCGGCGCGGTGTGCGGGGCCATCGCCGAGGGGTGCGACTCGCTGGGGTCGATCAAGGAGACGACCCGGGCCGGCACCGGCTGCGGCGGCTGCGTGCCCCTGCTGGAGTCGATGCTGCGCGCCGCGGGCGACGTGGCCCCGGCCCTCTGCGAGCACTTCGCCCACAGCCGGGCCGAGCTCTACGACCTGATCCGGGTGCGCCGCCACACCACCTTCGCCGAGGTCCTCGACGCCTACGGCATGGCCCCCGGTGGGTGCGAGATCTGCAAGCCGACGGTGGCGTCGATCCTCGCCTCGCTCGACAACGGCTACATCCTCGACGGCGAGCAGGCCGCCCTCCAGGACAGCAACGACCACTTCCTGGCCAACATCCAGCGGGACGGCACGTACTCGGTCGTGCCCCGCATCCCCGGCGGCGAGATCACGCCCGAGAAGCTGATCGTCATCGGCGAGGTCGCCCGTGACTTCGACCTCTACACCAAGATCACCGGCGGCCAGCGCATCGACCTCCTCGGTGCCCGGGTCGACCAGCTCCCCGCCATCTGGAAGCGGCTGGTCGACGCCGGGATGGAGTCGGGCCACGCCTACGGCAAGTCGATGCGGACCGTGAAGTCGTGCGTCGGCAGCACCTGGTGCCGCTACGGCGTGCAGGACTCGACGACGATGGCGATCCGCCTGGAGGAGCGCTACCGGGGCCTGCGCTCCCCCCACAAGATCAAGCTGGCGGTGTCCGGCTGCGCCCGCGAGTGCGCCGAGGCCCAGAGCAAGGACGTGGGCGTGATCGCCACCGAGCACGGGTGGAACCTGTGGGTCGGGGGCAACGGCGGCATGCGCCCCCGCCACGCCGAGCTGCTGGCCGAGGGGCTCGACGACGAGACGCTCGTGCGGATGATCGACCGCTTCCTCGAGTACTACGTCCGCAGCGCCGACCGGCTGCAGCGCACGGCGTCGTGGGTCGAGTCGCTCGACGGCGGGATCGACCACGTGCGGGCGGTCGTGGTCGAGGACTCGCTCGGCCTCGGTGCCGAGCTGGAGGACGCCATGGAGGCGCACGTCGCCGCCTACGAGTGCGAGTGGGCCGCCACCCTGGCCAGCCCGGAGCGGCTCGCCCGCTTCGTCACCTTCGTCAACGCCCCCGACGAGCCCGACCCCACCGTCGTGTTCGTCCGGGAGCGCGACCAGGTGCGCCCGGCCCGCCCCGACGAGCTGGTGGGGGCCGGGTCGTGATCCCGGTGTGCGCCCTCGCCGACCTGGTGCCCGGGCGGGGCGTGCGCGCCCTGGTCGACGGGCGGGCCGTCGCCGTCTTCCGGCTCGACGACGACGGGCTCCGGGCCATCGACGACGTCGACCCCTACGCCGCCGCCTCGGTCCTCAGCCGTGGCCTGGTCGGCGTGACGCGCCGGGGCGACGACCTCGTCCACTACGTGGCCTCGCCCCTGCGCAAGCAGCGCTTCGACCTGGCGACCGGCGCCGAGCTCGACGGCCCGGCCCGGCTCGCCACCTTCGGCGTGCACGTCCTCGACGGCGTGGTGCACGTCACGCCCGCGGCGTGATGGCCTCACATCGGGGCAACGAACGCGAAACGGGGGCGTAACCGACCCGGTGGACACTCGCCCGGTGTCGCTCGGGCCCCTCTCCGGGTTCACCATCGCCATCACCGCCGACCGTCGGGCCGACGAGCAGGCGTCGCTGGTGGCGCGCCGGGGCGGCGAGGTCCTCCACGCCCCGGTGATCCGGACCCTGCCGCTGGGCGAGGAGGGCGGGACCCGGCGGGCCACCGAGGAGCTGATCGCCCGACCGCCGGACGTGCTGGTGGCCTCGACGGCCCTCGGCCTGCGGAGCTGGGTCTCGGCCGCGGCCGGGCTGGGGCTGGAGTCCGAGCTGCTCACCGCCCTGGCCGGGGCCGAGATCGTGGCCCGGGGCCACAAGGCGGTGGGCGCGGTGGTGGCCGCCGGCTTCAGCGCCGGGGTCCCGCTGCCCGAGCCGACCTACGCCGCCATCGTGTCCGCCTTCGCCGACCGGCCCACCGCCCACGCCGACGGGCGGCCGGTGCGGGTCGCCGTCCAGCTCGACGGGCAGGACTCGGGTGGGCTGGCCGACCACCTGGCCGGGCTCGGGTTCGACGTCGTGCCGGTGCCCGTGTACCGCTGGGACCTACCCGACGACCAGGCCCCGGCCGAGCGCCTCGTCGCCGCGGTGGCCGAGGCGAGGGTCGACGCGGTGACGTTCACCTCGGCCCACGCGGTGGGCAACTTCGGCTCGATCGCCGAGCGGCTGGGCCTGCTCGCCGCCGTGCGCGAGGCGTGCGGCCGCGACGGGGTGGCGGTGGTCGCCGTCGGCCCGGTGACCGCC
>JBQGCF010000113.1:0-4634 GCA_052038315.1 Iamia sp. | reverse complement strand
ACGGCATCACCTTCGTCAACGACACGACCGCCACCGCGCCCCGGGCGGCCACCGCGACCGTGCGGTCCTTCGCCGCCTCGCCGCTGGCGGTGATCTGCGGCGGGAAGGCCAAGCGCGCCGCCTTCGACGCCTTCGCCGACGAGCTGGCCGCCAGCGCCGACCACGTCGTGCTGTTGCGCCACGAGAACTACGACGCGTCGGATCAGATCGAAGCGCTGCTGGCGGACCGCGGCGTGGCCGACCGGGTCGTCTCGGCCGACTCGCTGACCGATGCCGTCGACACCGCCGTCGCCCGGTTGGGCGACGCCGGCGGGGTGGTCCTGCTGTCGCCGGCCGCGGCCAGCTTCGGGCCCTTCGCCAACGAGTTCGACCGGGGGGCGCGCTTCCGCGCCTACGTCACGTCCCGCTGGGGCTGAGCCACGCCGCCAGGTCGCCGAGCGAGGCCATCACCGGGAAGGCGTCGTCGGCGTGGTCCTCCACGACCTCGTGGCTCCAGGTGATCTCGTAGGGGACGTGGACGGCGTGGCCGCCCAGCTCCAGCACCGGCAGCACGTCGGAGCGGACCGAGTTCCCGACCATGAGGAAGCGCTCGGGCGTCACGTCCATGCGGTCGAGGACCGCCCGGTAGGTCGGCGGGTCCTTCTCGGAGACGATCTCGACCCGCTCGAAGCGGTCGGCCAGCCCCGAGCGGGCGATCTTGGTCTCCTGGTGGATCAGGTCGCCCTTGGTGATCAGGACCAGGCGGTGGTGCTCGCCCAGGGCCTCGACCGCCTCGGCCACGCCGTCGAGCAGCTCGACCGGGTGGGCGAGCATCTCCTTGCCGAGCCGCAGCAGCTCGGCGATGGCGGAGGTCGACACCTCGCCCCGGCTGACCTCGATGGCGGTCTCGACCATCGACAGGGTGAAGCCCTTGATCCCGTAGCCGAAGAGCTCGAGGGTGGCCCGCTCGGTGGCGTCGTGGCGGGCGAGGACGTCCTCGCCCTCGGGCGTCCACGGGGCCAGGATCTGGACGAAGGTGGCCTGGGCCTCGGCGAAGTAGGTCTCGTTGTGCCACAGGGTGTCGTCGGCATCGATCCCGACGACGGCGACCTGCGGCGCCGGCGCGGTCAGCCGCCCGCCTTCTGGAGGAAGCGCTCCCGCTCGACCACCACGCGGGTGACCCGCCCGGCGGCGACCAGGCCGCAGCGGTCGCTGACCGAGACGGTGAAGGTCAGGCGCCGGCCCTCGATCTTCTCGAGGGTGGCGTCGGCGGTGACCGATCCGCCCACCGCGGTGGGGGCGAGGTGGTCGATCTGGACCCGCATGCCGACGCTCGTCTGGCCGGCGGCCAGCACCGAGCCCAGGGCGCTGATGGCGGCCTGCTCGACCAAGGCGACCAACCGCGGGGTGCCCAGGACGGGGACGTCGCCGGAGCCCAGGGACTCGGCGGTGTCGGCCTCGGCCACGTCGAGCTGCGCACGCCCGGTGAGGCCGGGGCGGACGGAGTCGGCGAGGGCCTGGCTGCTCGGCACGGCTGCGTACGCTACGCCCCCCGCCGCGCCCGGGGGCAAACCACCCGGCGGTGGGGTGGCGGGGAGCGTCGGTACGCTGCCCCGATGATCGATGAGGACGTGCTGGCCAAGGTGCTGGCCCAGGCCCTGGAGGGCGGGGGCGACTTCTCCGAGGTGTTCGCCGAGGACAAGCGGGCCACCTCGGCCGTGCTCGACGACGGGCGCATCGAGGAGCTCTCGTCCGGGCGCGACCGGGGCGCCGGGATCCGGGTGATCAGCGGTGACACCACCGGCTACGCCCACACCTCCGACCTGACCGAGGCGGGCCTGCTCGCCGCCGCCCGGGCCGCCGGCGCAGCGGCCCGCGAGGGCGGGGGCGGCGCCAACGTGGTCGCCCTCGACCGCGTGGACGTGCGCCACCCGTCGAACGTCGTCGTGCTGCCGCAGGACGTCCCCAAGGCCAAGAAGGTCGAGCTGCTGCGCCGCGCCGACGAGGCCGCCCGGGCCGCCGACGGCGCCGTCACCCAGGTCAGCGCCCGCTACGGCGACAGCCGGCGCCGCATCCTGGTCGCCAACAGCGAGGGCCTCCTCGCCGAGGACGACCAGGTTCGCACCCTCTTCTCCATCGGCGTGGTGGCCACCGGCGACACCGGGATGCAGACCGGGCGTCAGAGCCTCGGTCGCACCGTCGGCTTCGAGCTGTTCGACAGCCACGAGGTCGAGGACCTGGCCCGCACCGCCGCGGGGCGGGCCATCACCAAGCTGGGCGCCCGCCCGGCCCCGTCGGGCGAGATGCCCGTCGTCATCGGCGCCGGCGGCGGTGGCGTCCTGTTCCACGAGGCGTGCGGCCACGGTCTGGAGGCCGACCTGGTGGCCAAGGGCGCCTCGGTCTACAAGGACCGGGTCGGCGAGCAGGTCGCCTCGCCCCTGGTCACGCTGATCGACGACGGCACCGTCGCCGACGAGTGGGGCTGCTTCGGCATCGACGACGAGGGCTCCCGGGCCCAGCGCAACGTGCTGATCGAGGACGGCGTGCTCACCGACTACATGTGGGACGTCACCCGTGGCCGACGCGAGGGCCGGCCCCGCTCGGGCAACGGGCGGCGGCAGAGCTACCAGCACCTCCCGATGGTGCGGATGACCAACACCTTCCTCACCAACGGCACCGAGGACCCGGCCGCCATCATCGCCGGCACCGACCGGGGCGTGTACGTGGCCCAGCTCGGCGGCGGCTCGGTCAACACCGCCACCGGGGACTTCGTCTTCGGCATGTGGGAGGCGTACCTGATCGAGGACGGCGAGATCACCGAGCCGCTGCGCGAGGGCAACCTCATCGGCAACGGCCCCAAGGTCCTGCTCGACATCGAGGCCCTCGGCAACGACTTCGCCATGGGCTCGCCGGGCACGTGCGGCAAGGACGGCCAGGGCGTCCCCGTCGGCGACGGCGTCCCGACCCTCCGGGTCCGCAGCCTGACGATCGGCGGCACCGCCGCATGAGCGGCTCGTCGGGTCACTCGTCGTCGGGCCGCTCGTCGTCGGGCCGCTCCGGCCGGTCGTCGGCCGACCTCACCGACATCGCCGACCGGGTCGTCGGCTGGGCCGCCGCGGGCGCGCCGGTCGAGGCGGTCGTCGGCCGCCGCCGCCACACCGAGGTGCGGGCCTACCGGGCCGACGTCGAGTCGCTGTCGTCGGCCGAGACCATGGGCGTGGGCATCCGGGTCGTCATCGGCGACCGCCAGGGCTTCGCCTACGCCGCCACCTTCGACGACGACGTGCTGGCCGAGACCCTCGCCGAGGCGCGGGACAACGCCGGCTTCGCCACGCCGGACCCGCACGTCGGCCTGGCCTCGCCCGACGGCGTGGGGGTGCCGACGCTCGACCTGTTCCGGCCCTCGCTGCTCGACGTGCCCACCGAGCGCAAGGTCGAGCTGGCCCTCGAGCTCGAGGCCGCCGTGCAGGCCGCCGACCCCCGCATCTCGGGCGTCGAGTCGGCCGAGTTCGTCGACGCCATGGGCGAGGCCTGCGTCGCCTCGACCACCGGCATCCGCTCCGAGTCGGCCTCGACCGCCTGCTACGTGTCCGTCTCCTGCCTGGCCGAGGCCGACGGGCTGACCCAGACCGGCTTCGGGTTCTCGGTCGGGCGTGAGCTCGACGACCTCGTCCTGGCCGACGCCTCCACCGACGCCGTGCGCCGGGCCACCCGCCTGCTCGGCGCCACCAAGCCGGCCAGCACCCGGGCCACCATCGTCCTCGACCCCTACGTCACCGCCCAGGTCGTCGGGATCATCGGCTCGACGCTGTCGGGCGAGATGGTCCTGAAGGGCCGGTCGCCCTTCGCCGAGCGTCTGGGCGAGGAGGTCGGCTCGTCGCTGGTCACCCTGGTCGACGATCCCACCAACCCGCTCGCCTACACCGCCTCGGCCACCGACGGCGAGGGCCTGGCCAGCCGGCGCAACGTGCTGATCGCCGACGGCGTGCTGCAGTCGTTCGTGCACAACGCCTACAGCGGCCGCCGGGCGGGCACCGCCTCCACCGGCAACGCCGTGCGCGGCGGCTTCAAGTCGACGCCGGGCGTGGGCTGCCGGGCGCTGTCGCTGACGCCGGGGTCGCAGTCGCAGGCCGAGCTGCTCCGCCAGGTCGGCGACGGGGTGCTGATCTCGTCGGTCATCGGCATGCACTCGGGCGTCAACGCCGTCAGCGGCGACTTCTCCACCGGCGCCGAGGGTCTCCGCATCACCGGCGGCGAGCTGGCCGAGCCGCTGCGGGAGTTCACCATCGCCTCGACCCTCCAGCGCATGCTGCGCGACGTCGAGGCCGTGGGCGACGACCTCGACTGGCTCCCCATGTCCGCCGCCGGCGTCAGCCTCGTCATCCGCGACGTCACCATCTCCGGCACCTAGCCGCGGCCCGCCGTCGGTGGCCCGGGCGCCCGAACGGGCCGCGGGCGGTCTGGCAGGATCGAGGACGTGTCGTCCACCGAGTCCGCGGTCCCCGTCGCGCCCGGCCGTGGCGGTGATGCCGGCCGTCGACGTCGTCGGGGGCGGGCGGTGGCCGGGGCGTGGGTCGTGGGGACGCTCGTGGTGGTCGCCGCCGGGTGGTGGGCCTACGACCGGATGACCGACACCGACGCCTGCACGGAGCTGG
>JBQGCF010000112.1:0-17748 GCA_052038315.1 Iamia sp. | reverse complement strand
GCCAGGCGCCCGCGCAGGGTCGCAATCTCGGGGTTGGCGGTGGTGTGGGTCCTCGTGCAGGTGGGGCTGCCGCTGCGGCACCTGGCCTACGAGGGCGACCACCGCTGGACCGGGCAGGGGTACCGCTTCGCCTGGAACGTGCTGCTGGTGGAGAAGGCCGGGTCGGTGACGTTCCTGGTCCACGACCCGGCGACCGGGCGGACCCGGGCCACCGACGGGAGCGAGCTCTACACCCGGGCCCAGGTCCAGGTGATGGCCACCGAGCCCGACCTGATCCACCAGGCCGCCCTGGCCCTGGCCGCCGCCGAGGCCGACGCCGGCCGCCCCGGGGCCGAGGTCCGGGTCGACGCCTGGGTGTCCTTCAACGGCCACCCGCCGGCCCGGCTGATCGACCCGGCCGTCGACCTGGCCCACGAGCCCCGCGACCCGTGGGACGACGCCTGGATCCTCGACCGGGGCGCGCCGTGACCGGGCGACGCTGGGCGGTCGTCGGGGTCGGGGGCGTCGGCGGGCTCTACGCGGCCCGGCTCCACGCCGCCGGCTGCGAGGTCCACCTCGTCGCCCGGTCGGACGCCGAGGCCCTGCGGGCCGACGGGCTGCACCTCACCTCGCCGCTGGGCGACGTCCACGCCCGGCTCCCGGTCCACACCGACCCGGCGACGGTGCCGGAGGTCGACGTCGTGGCCCTCGCCACCAAGACCACGGCCCCCGCCGCCCGCCCGGTCGCCGCCGCCATCGCCGCCCGCCACCCCGGCGCCGCCCTGCTCGTCCTGCAGAACGGGCTCGGCGTCGAGGCCGCCGTCGGCGCGGCGAGCACCGACCCCGGCGCCACGCCGGTGCTCGGCGGGATGGCCTTCGTCTGCAGCCAGCGGGTCGGTCCCGGTCGCATCGAGCACCTGGACTTCGGGCCGGTGACCGTCGGCGAGCACCGCCCCGACGGGAGCGCCGCCGGCCTCACCCCGACGGTGGCGGGCGTGGTGGCCGACCTCGACGCCGCCGGCGTGGGCGGGGTGGCCGCGCCCGACCTGGTGCTCGGCCGCTGGCGGAAGCTGGTGTGGAACGTCCCGTTCAACGGCCTGGCCGTGGTGCTGCGGCGCCGGACCGACGAGATGCTGGCCGACCCCGCCGTCCGCCGCCGGGTGCGGGCGCTGATGGACGAGGTGCGGGCCGGGGCGGCGACGCAGGGCCGGGAGATCCCGGCGGCCTTCGTCGACGAGATGATCACGACGACCGAGGCCATGACGCCGTACGCGCCCAGCATGCGGCTGGACTTCGACGCCGGCCGGCCGCTCGAGACCGAGGCCATCCACGCCGCCCCGTTGGCCGTGGCCCGGGCCGCCGGGGTCGACCTGCCGGAGACGGCGGCCCTCCTGGAGGAGCTGCGACGCCTGACCCTGGCATGATGCTCGTCACACGACAGGGGAGACAGAGGATGCAGGCACGCAGGCGGATCAGGCTCGCCGCGCTCGTCGTCGCGGTGGTGGGCGTGCTCACGGCCGTGCCGACCGGGGCGCCGGCACCGGTGGCGGCCGCGGTGGCCTTCGAGGTCAGGGGCAGCATGGAGCAGGTGGCCACCTGGGGCCACGCCCCGGGCAGCCAGGTGTCGATCCGCCGGGTCGGCGACGCGTGGTCGCTGTCGCGCGCCGCCGACGCCCAGGGCGCCGTGCTCTTCAAGGACCTGACGCCGGGCGAGCAGTACGTGGTCGGGGGCGCCGGCGGCGAGGCCGAGCCGGTCACCGTCCTCGACCCCGAGGCCCACCCGGCCCCGTCCTCCTACGCCGGCATCGACCTCGAGCCCGGCTACGGCTACATCCCCACCCGGGACGGCACCCTCCTCAGCGCCAACATCGTGATGCCCTTCGCCGGCACCACCACCGGCCGCCGGCCCGTCGTCGTCACCTACTCCGGCTACGACCCCTCGAACCCGGCGTCGCTGCCGCCCGAGGCCCTGCCCTACGCGGCGCGGGGCTACGTCGTCGTCGCCGTCAACATGCGGGGGAGCGGCTGCTCGGGTGGCGCCTTCGACTACTACGAGCCGGCCACCAGCACCGACGGCTACGACGTGATCGAGGCGGTGGCCGCCCAGGACTGGTCGAACGGCCGGGTCGGCATGGTCGGCATCTCCTACTCGGGGATCAGCCAGCTCTACGTGGCCGCCACCCAGCCGCCCCACCTCCGGGCCATCACGCCGCTGTCGCCCTACTCCGACGCCTACCGGGGCATCCTCTACCCGGGCGGCATCCGCAACGAGGGCTTCGCCCTGCAGTGGGCCCTCGACCGCCAGGCCGCGGCCCAGCCGGCCGCCCGCCCGTGGGTCCAGCAGCGGATCGCCGAGGGCGACACCGTGTGCGAGGACAACCAGGTGCTGCGCCTCCAGAGCCGGGACCTGGAGGAGGAGATCAGCCCGGAGCGCTACGACTCCGACGAGTACCAGTACCTCGCCATCACCAGCTTCGCCGACCGCATCGAGGTGCCGACCTACCTCGCCGTCCAGTTCCAGGACGAGCAGACCGGGGGCAGCGCCGTCGAGCTGGCCCGCATCCTGCAGAACACCGCCCGCCCCTTCCGGGCCGTGTTCGGCAACGGCGCCCACGCCGACCCGATGGGCCCGAGCGAGCTGCCCCGGGTGATGGAGTTCATCGACCTGTACGTCGGCCAGCAGGTGCCGGACATCTCGTTCCTGCGCCCGCTGCTGCCCGACATCCTCGACGACCTCTTCGAGCAGCCGATCGAGATCCCGCCGGACCGCTTCGCCGGCATGACCTACCAGCAGGCCAAGACGGCCTACGAGGCCGAGAAGCCGATCCGGGTCCGCTACGAGGTCGGCGGCGTGGCCGGCAAGGAGGGCGCCCCCTACGCCACCACCGAGCGGACCTACGCCTCGTGGCCCGTCCCCGGCACCGTCGCCCAGCGCTGGTACCTGCAGCCCGACGGCGCGCTGTCGGCCACCACGCCCCCCGACGCCATCGCCGACGGGAGCGCCCGGGCCACCAGCTCGTACCGCTACGCCCCCGACGAGATCCGCCCGCCGACCTTCGACGGCGCGACCGACGACCTCTGGAAGCGTCACCCCGACGTCGACTGGGACTCGCCGGCCGAGGACACCGCCCTGACCTTCACCACCCCGCCGGCCACGGCCACCTCGGTCTACGCCGGCAGCGGCAGCGTCGACGTCTGGGTCGGCTCGACGGCGGCCGACACCGACCTCGAGGCCGTGCTGACCGAGGTCCGGCCCGACGGCCAGGAGGTCTACGTCCAGAGCGGCTGGCTGCGGGTGAGCCAGCGGGCCCTGGACACGGCCCGCAGCCGGCCCCTGCGGCCGTGGCCGACGCACTACGAGGAGGACGCGGCGCCGATCCCGGCCGGCGAGATGGTGTCGGTCCGGCTGGCCCTGTTCCCCTTCGCCCACGTGCTGCGGCCCGGGTCCCGCCTGCGGCTGAGCATCGAGGCGCCCGGCGGCAACCAGCCGCTGTGGGACTACACCGAGCTCGACCTGCCGGCGACCAACACCGTCGGCCACTCGGTCGGCCACCCGTCGAGCGTGGCCCTGCCGCTGCTCCACGACCCGGGGGCGATCAGCGCCCTGCCCCGCACCGCCCCGTCGTGCTCGGTGCCCGGCGTGGCGACCCAGGCCCAGAGCCTGCGCAACCAGCCCTGCCGGGCCGACCGCTCACCCCGCCGCCCGGGCGACGTGCGGGTCCTGCCCTTCGGCTACGGCGAGCCGGGGGCGGGCGGGATCGAGGTCCGCTGGACGGCGCCGGTCCGCTGGCCGGGCACGAACGGCCCGACCGGCTACACGATCGACATCCCGGAGCTGGAGCGGTCGATGTCGGTCAGCGGCACCTCGGCGACGGTCGTCGACGTGCCCCGGGAGACGCCCGTGACCGTCGTGGTCACCCCGGTCTACGCCGGGGGCGGGGGCTTCGCCTCGCACCCGACGGCGCCCGTCGCGGTGCCGGCCGAGACCGACGGCGAGGTCTTCGTCCGGGCCGCGTACCAGGACTTCCTCGACCGCAGCGCCACCAGCGAGGACCTGGTCCAGGAGGCCGTCGCCATCGACACCGGCGAACGCAGCCGGCGCAGCCTGCTCGCCGAGCTGGCCGGGTCGGAGGAGTGGGTCGCGGCGATCGTCGACCAGCTCTACGAGGACACCCTCGGCCGCCCCGGCGACCCCGGCGGCCGGGCCTTCTGGATCGACGCCATCCGCTCGGGCCGGGTCACCGTGGCCAAGGCGGCCGCCGGCTTCTACGCCTCGGCCGAGTACCTGGCCCGGCTGGGCAGCCTGCACCGGTGGGTGGCCGACCTCTACGACACCATCCTCGGCCGTCCGTCCTCCGACGCCGACGAGGCCTACTGGGTGGGCCACGTGCCCCGGATGGGCCGGGGCTGGGTCGCGCTGCAGATCTTCCAGTCGGCCGAGTCGGCCGCCGACCGGGTCGAGGCGCTGTACCAGGCCCTGCTGGGCCGCTCGGCCGAGCCCGGCGCCATCGCCTTCTGGGGCCCGCGGGTGGTGGCGAGGGGCGACATCGCCCTGGCCGTCGACCTGGCCGCCAGCGCCGAGTACCTGGCCCGGGCCCACCAGCGCTTCGACTGAGGGGGGTCAGCCGCTCTCGCCCTCGGGAGTCGGGGCGAGGGCGGCGAAGCCGTTCCAGAGGAGGTCGACCAGGTAGGTGACCAGCCGCTCCCGCGGGAGGGTGCGGTTGCGCACCCACCAGTCGCCCGACAGGTGGACCATGCCGACGATGCCGAAGGCCCACGGCTCGGCCGCCCCCGAGTCGGCCCCGGCCCGGCGCAGCTCCTCGCCCAGGACGACGGCCACGGTCCGGGCGATCTCGGCCGCCAGCCCGGTGAGGGTGGCCCCGCCGCCGCTGCCGATCTGCTCGGTGACGAAGCGGTAGACGTCGGTCTCGGTGTCGATCAGCTCGACGTAGGAGGCGATGGCCGTGCGCAGCATGGCCTTGGGGTCGTCGTCCGGGGCCCGGTCGAGGGCGGCGGCGATGTTGGCGTTGATCTCGGCGGCCAGCCGCTCGCCCAGGGCCTGGAGCAGGCCCTCCCGGTCGCCGAAGAGCCGGTAGACGATCGGCTTGGTCACGCCCGCCTCCCGGGCGATGGCCTCCATCGAGACGCGGGGGCCGTCCCGGTGGATGGCGGTGATGGCGGCATCCATGAACGCCTCGCGCCGCTCCTGGGAGGAGCGGCGGGCGCTGCGCCGGAGGGGGGCGGGGGGAACCATGGGGAGAGTGTGGCCCATGGGTAGCCTGGGCCGCCGTGGGCGACAGGATCCGCCTCGATGCCGAGCCCCTGAGCGTCGGGCGCGCCCGTCGGTTCTGCACGTCCACGCTGCGGGGCTGGGGCGCCACGCCGGACCTGGTCGAGACCTGCGAGCTGCTCGTCAGCGAGCTGGCCACCAACGCCGTGCTCCACGCCCGCACCCCGTTCACGGTCATGATCGAGCGCCAGCCGGTGCTGCGCGTCGAGGTCCACGACGGCGACCCCCGCCCGCCCCACCCCCGGGACTACGGGCCCGAGGCGTCCTCGGGCCGGGGCCTGCACCTGGTCGAGATGCTGTCGCAGAGCTCGGGCACGGTCACCCTCCCCGACGGCGGCAAGTCGGTGTGGTTCGAGATGGCGTGGGCCACGGAGATGGCCCGATGACCCTCGTCCGCTACCTCCGCACCCCCGTCGCCCTCTTCCTGGAGCTGCAGGAGGTGCTCGACGGCCTGCAGCGCGAGGTGCAGATCGCCTCGCTCGACGGCGGGGGCGTCGGCGACGACGTGGTCGAGGGCATCGTGGTCCAGCGGGAGAACCTGGTCGGCGTCCGGATCGCCCTCTACGAGCAGGCGCTGGCGGCCCGGGAGGCGGGGCAGGCCATCGCCGACCTGGAGGCCGAGTACCCCGACGACTCGGTCGACCAGGTGCTGGCGGTCACCGCCGCCGCCCGCCGGGCCGAGGCGGCGGCGTCGGACGGGCGGCTGCTCAGCCTGCCGGTCAGCGACGAGCTCAAGCGCTTCCAGACCTGGGTGTTCGACCAGGTCGAGGTCCAGCTGCGCGGCGGCGAGCCGACCCCGTACGAGCACTGAGGCCGTGGCGCCCCGCGGCAACGTCCTGTTCGTCACCGTCGACCAGTGGCGGGGCGACTGCCTGTCGGCGGCCGGCCACCCGCTGGTCCGCACCCCGGCCCTCGACGCCCTGGCCGCCGACGGCGTCCGCTTCGCCCACCACTGGGCCAACGTCGCCCCCTGCGGCCCCTCCCGCACGACCCTCCACACCGGCATGTACGCCCAGAACCACCGCTCGGTGCTCAACGGCACGCCGCTCGACGACCGCTTCACCAACGTCGCTCGCCTGGCCCGGGACGCGGGTTACGTCCCCACCCTCTTCGGCTACACGGACACGACGGTCGACCCCCGGGGCCTGCCGGCCGACGACCCCCGGCTGTTCACCTACGAGGGCGTGCTGCCCGGCTTCGCGGTCGCCCTCAACGACCCGTCGGAGACGGCCGGGCCGCTCGAGTGGGGGCGGTGGCTGGCCGGGCGGGGCATCGACGTGCCCACCGATCCCGGCGCCCTCTACCGGCCCGACCTCTCCTTCCCCGGTGCCGACGCCCACAGCGAGTGGTGGGCGCCCGGTCACTACGGCCCCGAGGACACCGAGACCGCCTTCCTGGTCGAGACGCTGATCGACTGGTTCCGGCGGCGCGACGACGGCGACCCCTGGTTCGTCCACGCCAGCTTCATCCGGCCCCACCCGCCGTACCGCAACCCGGTCGGCTACCACGACATCTACAAGGCCGAGGACGTCCCCGACTTCAAGGGCCTGGCCGACCGGGACGCGGCCGGCGCCCTCCACCCGATGGCGGCCATCACCATGGCCCTCCCCGGTGTCGGCGCCCCGCCCGACGAGGCCGACCGCCGCCAGCTGCGGGCCACCTACTACGGGATGATGGCCGAGGTCGACGACCAGCTCGGCCGGCTCCTCGGGTGGATGGGCGACGAGGGGCTGCTCGACGACACCCTCGTCGTGCTGACCTCGGACCACGGCGACCAGATGGGCGACCACCACCTGATCGAGAAGCTGGGCTGGTGGGACGAGAGCTACCACGTCCCCCTGATCGTGCGCGACCCCCGGCCCGAGGCCGACGCCCGGCGGGGCGCGGTGGTCACCGCCCCGACCGAGCACGTCGACGTCCTCCCGACCCTGTGCGACTGGATGGGCGTCGAGGCGCCGCTCCAGTGCGACGGCCGGGCCCTCCAGCCGTTCCTCCACGCCGACCCGGGCGCCGCCGGCCCCGACGGCTGGCGCACCGAGGTCCACTGGGAGTGGGACTTCCGCAACCCGTGGCTCCACCTGGCCGAGGACCTCCTCGGCATCCCGATGGAGCAGTGCAGCCTCAACGTGGTCAGGGGCCCGCGGTGGAAGCACGTCCACTTCGCCACCGACCCCGAGATCCTCCCGCCGCTGCTGTTCGACCTCGACGCCGACCCCGAGGGCACCTTCGACCTGGCCACAGACCCGGCCCACGGCGGCGACCTGGCCGCCGCCACCGGATCGCTGCTCCGGTGGCGGATGCGCCACGACGAGCGCACCCTGACCGGCCACATGGTCACCCCCGAGGGCCTGGTGGTCCGGCGCGACCCGCACCGCTGAGCACGGGCGCGCACCGGGCGTTCGGCTACCGTTCCCGCCGTCACCGTCCAGGGGGGATCCGATGGCGAGCGCTGCTGCACGCGCGTCCAAGCAAGCCGTCACGACCGACGAGCGGACGGGACCACCGGTCCTCTTCCTCGTGCTCGCCGGGCTCTGCGTGGCCACCGGCGTCGGGCTGCTCGGCCAGGACGACCAGGGGGCCCACGTCCTCGGCTACGTGACCGCATCGGTCCTCTCGATCGTCCTGATCGGGCTCTTCCGGCGCTTCGACCTGTCCCGCCGCCTGACCCCGGGCTACGTGCCCCGGCCGGGGATGGGCCGGGTCGTATCGATCCTGCTGATCGCCGGCTTCGCGGTGGCCGGCGTCCACGTCTGGGCCATCGCCACCGAGCTGGCCTCGTGAGCGGCCCCCGCCGCCCGCTCCGGGCCGCCGCCGCCCGGGCCGCCCTCCTGCTCGTCGGTGGCTGCCTCGTCCTGGGCGCCCTCGGCGCGCCGGCGCTGGCCGCCCCCCCGGCCCGCCAGGCGGAGCCCACCGAGCCGACCGAGCCGAACGAGCCCGGCGAGCCGGCCGAACCCGAGGCGTCCACCTCCACCGACCCGTTCGACCGCCTGGCCGCCTGCGTCGGCGCCGAGGGCCGGCTCCTGGTCGTGCTGCTCGTCGACGAGTCCGCCAGCCTGCGGGAGACCGACCCCGACGACCAGCGGGTCGCCGCCGCCCGGGCCGCGCTCCGCAGCATCGACCTGCTCCGGGGCACCGGCGAGGGCGGCGACGCGGTCGCCATCGACGTGCTGGTCTCGACCTTCTCCTTCGACTTCGCCCGGGTGGGCGACTGGTCGTCGCTGAACGCCGACACCCGGGGCGCCATCGACGATCGCATCGCCGGCCTGGCCGACCGGGACGAGAGCATGGACACCGACTTCCACCGCGCCCTCGACGGCGCCCGGCGGGCCCTCGCCGACCGGGCCACGGAGTCGACCGAGGGCGCCGGCGGCAACGTCTGCAAGGCGGTCCTGCTGTTCACCGACGGCAGCTACACCCTGGGCGCCCGGACCACGGCGGCCCAGCGGGAGCGCTACGGCACGACCAAGCCCTACGCCCCGGGCATCGTGCTCGACAGCGAGGAGGCGGTCGAGGAGGTCACCCGGCAGGGCATCCGCTCGCTGTGCCGCGAGGGCGGCCTGGCCGACCAGGTCCGCGGCGACCGCATCACCCTGGTCTCGGTGCCGCTGGGCGAGGGGAGCGACCTGCTCCAGGCCCTGACCACGGGCCGGTCGCCCCAGCGGACGTGCGGCGACCCGGAGACCGACACGCCGGGCGCCTACCTGCCGGCGTCCGACACCGACGAGCTGCTCCGCACCTTCGACCTGGTCGCCTCGCGCATCGGCGGCGGCAGCCTGGGCCGGTCGGACCTGGAGGCCGTGCCCTGCCCGGAGGCCGACGCCGCCTGCGACGACGGCTCGGTGGGCTTCGCGGTGTCCTCGTCGTTCCGGCGGGTCCACGTCTTCGCCGCCGTGCCCGACGAGGGGACCCGCGTCGTGGTGCGGCCGCCCGCCGGCGACGCCGTCGAGCTGGAGCCGGGCGACGACCACGACGAGGACATCGACGACGTCCCCGTGGTGGCTCGTTGGATCGCCGAGCGGGCGGTGGTGATCGACCTGGCCGTGCCGCCCGACGGGTCCGGCGAGGGCGAGTGGACCGTCGCCCTCGTCGGGGCCGAGGGCGAGGGCACCGGCATCATCCAGGTGGTGACGTTCAGCGACCTGGTCGCCCAGCTGGCCCCCGGTGCCTTCCTGATCCTGGGCGAGGAGCGGGAGCTGGACGCCGCCATCGTCACCCGGGACGGCCGCCCCAGCGAGGAGGCCCTCGAGGACCCGGTGGTGACGGTGAGCCTGGTCGACCCGCTGACCGGCGCCGAGGCGACCATCGACCTGGAGCCGGCCGAGGAGGGCTTCGCCGGGCGGTACGCGGTGCCCGACGAGGTGACGTCGTCGGCCCTCCGGGCCTCGGTGCGGCTCGAGGCGACCACGGCCGAGGGCGCCGCCCTGACGTCGGTGTCGCCCGACGTCGTGGTCGCGGTCCGCCGCCCCGACGGCTACCCGCAGGTCAGCCCGCCGGTCGTCGAGCTGACCCCCATCGTCCGGGCCGGCACCGCCGAGGGCCTGGTCACCGTGCTCGCCAGCGGTGGCGACGGCTGCGCGTGGGTCGACGAGCTGGTCGTCGACGAGGCGCCGACCGGGGCCGGTGAGGTGACGCTGGAGGTCACCGGCGTGGGCCGGAGCGAGGACGACTGCACCGCGCTCGACGGCGCGCTGGGCATCGACGTGCGGGTGCGCACCGCCGAGAAGGCGTCGGGCTCCGTCAGCGGCCACCTCCGGGTGGTCGTGGCCAAGGGCGACGGCCGGGACCCGATCCCGACCGACATCCCCGTCACCTTCGAGATGTCCCGGGGCGTGGACGAGGCCAAGCGGCTGGCCCTGGCCCTGGTCCTGATGGGCGGGGGCCTGCTGGCGCCCCTGCTCCTCCTGGTGCTGATCAACCTGCTGACCACCCGGTTCCCCGACCTCGGGACCGTCCGGGGGGCGCGGGTGCCGGTCGTCGTCGGCGTCCGGGGCGCGGTCCTGCGGACCGACGGTGGTGCCCTGCGGCCGATGTTCCTGGCGCCGGGGGACTTCGCCCCGCTCGAGATCGAGGGTCGCCGGCGGCGGCGGTTCCGGTGGGGCGGGCTGGCCTTCGCCGCCCGCACCTCGCTCAACCCCTTCGCCGAGCCCTACGCCGTGGTGGCCCCGGCCGAGGGCACGGCCGACGTGTCCCGCGAGGGCCGGCGCACCGACCTCGACCTCGGCCTGGTGGGGTCGTGGCTCTTCCTCCTCGACCCCGACGCCAGCCGGGCCGCCACGCCCGGCGAGATCCACGGTGCCGTGGTCGCCTTCGCCTCCGAGTCCGACCTGGCCGGCCAGGGCGAGCGGCTCGCCGGTTCGGTGATGGTCAAGGCGCCGGCGACCGCCCACCGCCTGGCCGAGCTGGCCGGCCTGCCCCCGGCCCCCGTCGCCTTCTAGGCGGCCGGCCCCGGCTCGGGGCCGGTCAGGGCGGCGATGTCGTCGTCGAGGGTGGCGAGGACGTGCTCGATCATCCGGCCCCGGAGGGCGGCCTTGGTCCGGTCGACGGCGCCGCGGCGCAGGGCGGCCCGCTCGGTGGCGGTGGCGACGGCTGTCTCGACGACCCTGTCGGGGTCCACGATCCGGTCCAGGTAGCCGGCGGCCACGGCCCCCTCGGGGTCGTAGACCCGGCCCAGCACGGCGGCGGTGAGGTGGGCCGGGGCGATCCGATCGCGGGCCAGCTCGACGGCGAAGATCGGCAGGGGCATGCCGATGGCCACCTCGTTGAGGCCGATCTTGGGCCGGGAGCCGACCGGGCCGATGCGCTCGTCGGCGGCGAGCAGGGTGAGGGCGCCACCGGCCAGGGCGTGCCCCGTGCAGGCGGCCACCGTCGGGAGGGGCGAGCCGTAGAGCCGCATCAGGAAGCGGGCCCCCTTGGCGACCAGGCCCTGCATGGCCTCGGTGCTCTCGGTCATGACCGACAGGTCGTAGCCGGCCGAGAAGGCCCGGGCCCCGCCGGCCAGGACGAGGGCGGTCGCCTCGGCCTCGGCCTGGTCCAGGGCCTCGCCCAGCCCGTCGAGGACGGCGTGGCCCATGGCGTTGGCCTTGCCGTCGTCGAGGGTGACGACGGCGACGGGGCCGTCCTGGCGGTAGGTCAGCGGCTCGGTCATGGCCGCGGAACCTAGTGGCGGAGGGCGCGCTGACCTGCGTCGCGACCGGCGGTGCCGGCGACCCGGCCGTCGGGCCAGACGACCAGGATCCGGTCGACACCGGCCGAGTCGGCCCGCTGCAGGGCGGTCAGAACCGGCTCGTCGACGGTGGCGGTGGGGATCCGGTCGATCGGCCAGGCCACGTCGACCGCCCGGACCACGCGCCAGTCCCGCGGGTCGACGGCCAGGACCAGCTCGGCGGTGAGCAGCCCGGTGATGCGGCCGTCGGCGGCCTGGACGGGGAAGGCGGTGTGGGGGCGCCAGCCCTCGGCCCGGGCGACCACGTCGGCCAGCGCCGTCCACTCGGCGACCACGGGCGGGTCGGGGACCATGACGGTGCCCAGCCGGGTGTCCCGCAGCCGGCCGATCGCCGGGGCGTCGCGCAGCCGGGACCGGGCGCTGGTGGCGATGAAGATGCCGCCGATGATCATCATGAGCCCGTAGGACCCGCCGTCGCGGCTGGTCAGGAAGCCGAGGGCGACCAGCCCGCCGCCGAGCCCGATCCCGATGATCGAGGTGATCGAGGCGGACCGGTTGCGGTCGCCGGTGACCATCCAGATCACGGCCTCGAGCACGGCGCCGCCGTCGAGGGGCGCCCCGGGCAGCATGTTGACCACGGCGAGGGTGAGGTTGAGGACCGCCAGCCAGCCGAAGAGGTGGGCGACGAGCAGGACGCTGCCCTCGATCGAGCCGGCGAGGGCGGCCTCGCCGAACCAGAACACCCCGGCCAGGACCAGGTTGCTGAACGGGCCCACGGCGCTGACCCGCAGCTCGGCCCCGGCGGTGGCCGGCTCGGTGACGAACTGGGTGTGGCCGCCGAGGAGGGTGAGGGTGATGCCCCGCACCCCGATGCCCTCGCGCCGGCCCACCAGGGCGTGGCCCATCTCGTGGGCCAGCAGCGACAGGAACAGCAGGGCGGCGCCGACCACGCCGACGATCCAGTAGGTCGACGGGGCCTGGGCCGGCACGCCGTCGGGCAGCAGCGTGGTGGCCAGGGTGAAGGCGTACAGGAACGCCATCACCGGCACGATCCAGCTCATGGCCAGCCTGATCCCGGCCAGCTGGCCGATCGGGATGGCCCTGTCCATCCGGTCAGGCTACGTGCCCGTGACCGGGGGCTACGCCTCGGTGACGAAGTCGATCAGCCGCTCGACGGCGCCGATCAGGTCCGATTCGAGGTCGGTCCAGTCGCCCACCGAGGCCAGCACCCGGCGCCAGAAGGCGGCCGGCGGCTCGCTCAGCCCCAGGGCGGCGATCACGCCCTCCTTCCATGGGGTGCCCGGCGGGACGACCGGCCAGGCCGGGATGCCCAGGGCCGCGGGGCGGACCGCCTGCCACACGTCGACGTAGCGGTGCCCGGTGACCAGGACGTCGGGGTGGTCGACCCCGGTGGCCAGGCGGGTCTCCTTCGACCCGTCGACCAGGTGGTCGAGCAGGATCCCCAGCCGGCGCCCCGGGCCGGGGCCGAAGCCCCGCACCACGGCGGCCAGGTCGTCGGCGCCGTGGAGCACCTCGACGACGACGCCCTCGCCCCGGAGGTCGTCGCCCCAGACCTTCTCGACCAGCTCGGCGTCGTGGAGCCCCTCGACCAGGATGCGGCTGGCCCGGGCCACCTTGGCCGGCTGGCGGGGCCCGGCCACCGACCCGCTCGCCGTGCGGGCGGGCGCCCCGGCCGCCGGCCGGGCCACCGGCGGGACGAGGGTGACGGCCCGGCCCTGGACGACGAAGCCGCCGGGGGTCGGCGTGAGCGAGTGCTGCCGGCCCTGCGGGTCGCGGGCCATCAGCACCTCGCCCCGCAGGCTGACGACGGTCCACGGCTGGTGCTGGCCCCGGGGGCAGAACGCCAGGCCGGGGACGGCCTCGACCCGGGGGTAGGTCGGCCGGCGCCGCCGGGGACCGTCCAGGTCGATGGGCTCGGAGAGGATGCCGTCGGGGCGCGCCATGGTCGTCCCACGGTACGGGCCTCCTACCCTCGGGCGGGTGATCCTGCTCGACGCCGAGGGGCTGACCGTGACCCGCCCCGAGCGGCCCCTCTTCACCGATGTCGGGCTGACCCTGGCCAGCGGCGACCGGCTGGCAGTGGTCGGCCTCAACGGCTGCGGCAAGAGCACCCTCCTGCGGGTGCTGGCCGGGGCGGTCGAGCCGGCGGCGGGGACGGTGCGCCGGGGGCGGGGCAGCCGGATCGTCACCGTGGCCCAGGACCGCGACCGCCCGACGGGCACCGTGCGGGCGGCGATCGGGGCGGTCGGCGAGCGGGCCTGGGAGGCCGAGGCGGTGGCCGACCGGCTCGGGCTGACGCCGCTGCTCGAGCGGGACGGCGCCACCCTCTCCGGGGGCCAGGCCACGCGGGTGGCCCTGGCCTCGGCGCTGGCCCAGGTCCACGCCGGCGAGGGCGACGACGCCGTGCTGCTCGTCCTCGACGAGCCGACCAACCACCTCGACATCGACGCCCTCGCCTGGCTGGAGGAGCGGCTCGCCGCCCACCGGGGCGGGCTCCTCCTCGTCACCCACGACCGCCACGTCCTCGACCGGGTCACCACCCGGATCCTCGAGCTCGACCGGGGCCGGGGCCACGTCCACGAGGGCGGCTACGCCTCGTACCTGGAGGCCCGGGCCCTGCGGGAGGAGCAGGCCGCGGTGGCCGAGACCAAGCGCCGCAACCTGGCCCGGACCGAGCTGGCCTGGCTGCGCCGGGGCGCGCCGGCCCGCACGAGCAAGGCCAAGCACCGGGTCGAGTCGGCCACCGCGATCGTCAACGCCCGGGCCGAGGCGCCGGCCCGGGCCAGCGACGACCTGCCCCTGCACCACGGCACGCCCCGCCTGGGCGACACCGTCGTCGAGCTCCACGGCGTGGGCCATCGTTGGGGGGACGACCAGCCGTGGCTGTTCCGGGGCGTCGACCTGATGCTCGACCCGCGGGAGCGGCTGGGCCTGGTGGGGCCGAACGGCGCCGGCAAGTCGACGCTGGTCGACGTCCTGGCCGGGCGGCTGCGGCCGGCCGAGGGCCGGGTCGTCACCGGCAGCACCGCCCGGGTGGCGGTCTACGACCAGTCGGGCATCGCCCTCGACCCGTCGACCCGGGTGGCCGCCGCGGTGGCCGGCGACCACAGGGCGGCCGACTGGGCCGACGCCCGCCTGCTGGAGGCCTTCTGGTTCGACGCCGACGCCCAGCGGGCGCCGATCGGGCTGCTGTCGGGCGGGGAGCGGAGGCGGCTCCAGCTGCTGCTCACGCTGCGCCAGCAGCCCAACGTGCTCCTGCTCGACGAGCCGACCAACGATCTCGACCTCGACACGCTCCGGGTGCTGGAGGACTTCCTCGACGACTGGCCCGGCGCCCTGGTCGTCGTCAGCCACGACCGGGCCCTGCTGGAGCGGACCGTCACCGACGTGGTGGTCATCGACGAGGACACCGACGGTCGCCGCCTGCCCGGCGGCTACGCGGCGTGGGAGGAGGCCCGCCGGGCCCGCCGGACCGCGGGGCGCACCGTGGCCGCCGGCCCCGCCGCGCCCGCACCGGTGGCGGCCCGCCCCGCCGCCACCAAGGGCCCGGGCAAGCGGTCGCCGGCCCACCTCCACAAGCTGATCAAGGAGGCCGAGGGGGCCATCCGCCGGCTGGAGCGCCGGCGCGAGGAGGTCACCGCCGAGCTGGCGGAGGGGACCGCCGACCACGTGCGGATGGCCGAGCTGGGCCGTCTGCTGGCGACGACCGAGGACGAGCTGGCCCGGGCCGAGGACGCCTGGCTGGAGCTGACGACCGAGGCCGAGCGCTAGCCCGCCGCGGTCGTGGTGGTCGAGCTCTCGAGCTCGTCCTGGAAGCCCTGGGTGGCGCAGTCGAGGGCCGCGGTGGCGGCGACCTGGACGGCGGCCTCGTCGGCCTCGTCGAGGTCGGCCTGGCCGGCGGTGAGGTCGCCGGTCTCGACGACGGCGTTGAGGGCCTTGTCCGAGACCTCCGAGTTCACGAAGGCCTCGGCGATGCACTGGGCCTGCTCCTCGGTGAGCCGGCCGTCCGCCGCCAGCTCCTCGGCGACCTCGTCGACCGAGGGCCGGCCGTCGGAGCTGTCACCGCTGTCGGAGCTGTCGTCGCCGCAGCCGGCGAGGAGCAGGAGGGCCAGGACGGCGCCGACGACGGCGAGGGTGGACGGGTGGCGGCGGGTGGGCATGCGATCTCCCCAGGTCGGATGGGCCACCTCGGGCGGCGGCGGGCGCCAGCATGGCACCCATGACCTTGACATCGACTCGCGAGCGCGAGATCACCGAGCGCGTCGACCTGTGCACCCCGAACGGTCGCGCCCTCGACCCGGCGGCCCGGGGCTGGAGCCGCACGCCGCTCCACACCTGCGCCCTGCGGGGCCGGTGGGGCCGGACCAAGCGCTGGGACTACTGGGCCGTCCTGACCGGTGACCACGTCTTCGCGGTCGTCTACGCCGATGTCGACTACCTGGGCATCGCCGAGGTCTGGTGGGCCGACCTGGCCACCGGCGCCAGCGGCGGGCGCAACGTCCCGGTCCCGCTCGCCCGGGGCCTGGACCTGCCCGACCGGCCCGGCACCGCGCCGCTGCGGTTCCGCAGCCGCCACCTCGACCTGGACCTGGAGGACGATGCCGACGGCACCACCCGCATCCGGGCCCGCTGGGACGACGAGGACGGCACCCCCGGCACGGCGGACGTCGCCGTCGCCCTCCCGGCCGGGCACGAGTCGCTCAACGTGGTGATCCCGTGGTCGGAGCAGCTGTTCCAGTACACGTCCAAGCACCAGGCCCGGCCGGCGACCGGGTCGGTCACCGCCGGTGGGGCGACGTGGTCGGCCGACGGCGGCTGGGGCGTGCTCGACGTGGGCCGGGGCCGGTGGCCGTACCGGACCCGGTGGAACTGGGGCGGCGGCGCGGGGGCGGCCGACACCGGGGCCGTGGTCGGGATCCAGATCGGGGGGCGGTGGACCGAGGGCACCGGCTTCACCGAGAACGGCGTGATCGTCGACGGGCGGCTGACCAAGATCGGCGCCGAGCTGGAGTGGTCCTACTCCTGGGACGCGCCGATGGAGCCGTGGCGCGTCGTCGACCCCGACGGCCACCTCGACCTCACCCTCACGCCCCGGTACGACAAGCACACGGGCGTCAACGCCCTCGTCCTGCGGACCAAGGTGCACCAGGTCTTCGGCACGTGGTCGGGCCGGGTCACCACCGACGACGGCACCGTCCACCACCTCGACGGCGTCCCCGGCTTCGCCGAGGAGTCCCGCTCACGGTGGTGACGCCCGAGGGGTAGCGTTCGAGGCCCGTCCTCGAGAGAGGGAGACGCTGATGACCGTCGTCCGTGCCGCGCTGCTCCAGACCGATTGGACCGGCGACAAGGACTCGATGATCGACGAGCACGAGCAGGCCGCGCGTGACGCGGCGGCCGAGGGCGCCCAGGTCATGTGCTTCCAGGAGCTGTTCTACGGGCCCTACTTCTGCCAGGTGCAGGACGCCTCGTACTACTCCTACACCGAGGCCATCCCCGACGGACCGACCACCCAGCGGTTCCGGTCGGTGGCCAGGGAGCTGGGCATGGTGCTGGTGCTGCCCATGTACGAGATCGTGCAGGACGGGCTCTACTTCAACACCGCCGCGGTGATCGACGCCGACGGCACCTACCTCGGCAAGTACCGCAAGCAGCACATCCCGCAGGTGAAGGGCTTCTGGGAGAAGTTCTACTTCACCCCCGGGACGGGCGGTTACCCGGTCTTCGAGACCGCGGTCGGCAAGGTCGGCGTCTACATCTGCTACGACCGCCACTTCCCGGAGGGCTGGCGGGCGCTGGGCCTCAACGGGGCCGAGATCGTGTTCAACCCGTCGGCCACCAGCCGGGGCCTGTCCGAGTACCTCTGGAAGCTGGAGCAGCCGGCCGCCGCGGTGGCGAACATGTACTACGTCGGCGCCATCAACCGCACCGGCATCGAGCCGCTGGGCGACGACGACTTCTACGGCCAGAGCTACTTCGTCGACCCCCGTGGCCAGTTCGTCGGCGACGTCGGCGACGCCCACCGGCCCGAGCTGATCGTCCGCGACCTCGACCTCGGGATGATCCGCGAGGTGCGCGACGGCTGGCAGTTCTACCGGGACCGCCGGCCCGACGCCTACGACGAGCTGGTGGCCCGATGAAGACGCTCATCACGGGCGGCACGGTCGTCTCGCCCAGCGGCCGCATCGCCGGCGACGTCCTGATCGACGGCGAGACGATCGCCGCCGTCGGCGCCCCCGGCTTCTTCGCCGACGTCGAGGCGAGCGGCACGGCCACGGTCATCGACGCCACCGGG
>JBQGCF010000111.1:0-34417 GCA_052038315.1 Iamia sp. | reverse complement strand
CGCCCCCCAAGACCCCCCAGCGGCTGCGCCGGGCTGAGCGTCCGGCGCCCTTGATCGCGCTCGCATGGTGACCTGGTGGAGGGGCTGGCGCGCCGGACCGGGGCGGGGTGTGACCTGACCTGTCGAGAGGGGGGCGGCGCCGCTAGGGTATCCGCCGTGCTCTGGCTGGTCACCCCCCTCCACCTCGTCGCCTCGGGGATCCTCATCGTCCTGGTGCTGCTGCACAGCGGCAAGGGCGGCGGCCTGTCGGACATGTTCGGCGGCGGCATCGGCGCCTCGGCCGCCGGCTCGACGGTGATGGAGAAGAACCTCAACCGGCTGACCGTCGTGGTCTCGCTGATCTGGGCCTTCACCACCGTCGCCCTGGGGATGCTCCTCTCCAACAGCTGACGCCCCCCCGGGAGGCGGTCAGATCCGGCGGGGGAACGCTCCCGCCATGCGCTCGCCGAGGGCGACGCCACCGGTCCGGCGGACCAGGTGCGCCGCCGTGTCGGGGGCGATGTCGGCCAGCGTGGCCGCGGCCCGCAGCACCGCCGAGGCGACGTGGACCTCGGCCCGGTCCCCCTCGATGGCCCGGATCACGCCCCGGGCCACGCCGGCCACCGGCCGGGGCCCGGCCGAGCGGGGCGGGGCCAACCCGGCGTCGGTCCACATGCCGGCGTCGGCGATGGGCCCGGGCAGCACGGTCGTGACCCCGACGCCGGTGCCGGCCATGTCCTGGCGCAGCGATGCGGCCAGCCCCCGCAGGGCGAACTTGGTCCCGGCGTAGAGCGGCATCCGGGGCCCGGCCAGCCGCCCGTTGATCGAGGCGACGAACACGATCCGGCCCCCGCCCCGGGCGGCCATGGCCGGGGCCGCGGCCCGGGCGAGCAGGACGGGGGCGAGGAGGTTGACGCCGATGCTCCGCTCGACCTCGTCCTCGGTGAAGGACTCCAGCCTGCCCATCGGGGCCACGCCGGCGCCGATGACGAGGATGTCGACGGCCGCCGCCTCGGTCACCAGCCGGGCCCGCTCGTCGGCCCGGGCCAGGTCGCAGACGATCGCGGTGGTGCCGGGGAGGTCGGCGGCGACCGCCTCCAGCACGTCGGCCCGGCGGCCGGTGAGGACGAGGCGGGCGCCCCGCTCGTGCAGCTGGCGGGCGACCTCGCCGCCCAGGCCACCGGTCGCCCCGGTGACCAGGGCGGTGCGCCCGGCGATGGCGGTCACGACGACGCTCGATCCGAGCGGGCCGCGGTGTGCGGGGCGGGACCCCGCAGCGGCAGGATCGGCGCCCGCCACATGGCGTACGTCGTCGGCCCGCCCGGCAGCGGGATCTCTCGCCGGCAGCGGAAGCCGTGACGCTGGTAGAGGGCCCGGCTCCGGGCCGACGTGGCCTCCAGGTAGGCGGGCTGGCCGGCGGCGTCGCACCGGTCGAGCACCGCCCGGAGCAGGGCCGACCCCACGCCCCGGCCCTGGTGGTCGGGTGTGGCGCCGAGGAAGGCGAGGTACCAGGCCGGCTCGTCGGGGTGGACGGCGGCGAAGGCGTCGAGGCAGGCGGCGAGCCGCTCGAGGGCGGCCGGGGCGAGGACGGCCAGGTCGGTGCCCAGCTGCTCCTCGTCGTCGGGGTGGACGGCGGCGACGCCGGGCGGGGCCCAGAGGGCGGCGCCGACGGCGGTCCCGTCGATCCGGGCCAGGTCGCTGGCGTCGTGGCGGGCGAAGGCCTCGGCGAAGCCGCCGAAGAAGGCCGGCAGGGCGGCGATCCGGACGGCGGCGTCGGGTTCGATCCAGGCGAAGACCGGGTCGTCGGCGAAGGCCGCGGCGAGGGCGGCGACGAGGCCGCCCCGGTCCCAGGCGGTGGCCCGGGCGATCGTGGGGGCGGGTGCGGTGGCGGTGGTGGGTGCGGACACGATCAGGCCTCCAGCCGGTAGACGCGGAAGAACCCGGCGTCGACGTCGACGACCGAGCAGGAGCCGAACCCGGCCTCGGCGGCCAGGGCGGCGACGGTCGACGGGCGGATGGCGGTGCCGGTGGCCACCGACCCCTCCTCGGCCATGGCGGCCGGGAGGCAGTGGACGATGCTCCAGCCGTACATCATCCGCTCGATGTCGTCGCCGGTGGCGGTGAAGGCCTCGTCCACCGCCTCGTCGACCACGACGACCACGCCGTCGTCGGCAAGTACCGAGCGGAGCGACGCCATCACTGCGGCCGGCCGGGCCATGTCGTGGAGGGCCTCGCAGATGAAGGCGACGTCGATCGGCCCGAGGTCGGCGATGCCGATCCCGTCGTCGAGCGGCGAGACGAAGCGGACGTCGACGCCGGCCTGCTGGGCGTGGGCCCGGGCGTCGGCGATCGACGCCGTGTCGGTGTCGAGCCCGATGACCTCGGAGCCGGGCCAGGCGGCCTGGAGGGCGATGGCCGACCAGCCCTGGCCGGTGCCCACGTCGAGGACCCGGGCGCCGGCCGAGAGCCGGGCGGCGAGCCCGGGCACGGCCGGGATCCACGCCTTGACCAGGTCGGACGTGAACGCCGGGCGGTTGATGGCGCCCTGGCCGTCGCGGAACGCGGTGCCGTAGCGGGCGTAGGGCACGCCGCCGCCGGTGCGGTAGGCGCCGGCCACGTCGTCCATCACCTGGGCGATGGCGACGACCATGGTGGCGAAGGGGGCGAGGTGGTCCCCGTCGACCGGGTCGATCAGGGCGCCCCGGTGGGCCTCGGGCAGGGCGAAGCGCAGCGTGGCCGCCACCGCCGAGGGCGAGGCGACGACGAGGTAGCCGGCCACCGCCTGCTGCTCGCACCACTCCTGGGCGTAGCGGGGGTGGATGCCGGTGCGGGCCGCCAGCTCGGGGGCGGTCAGCGGGCCGTGGCGGTCGAGGGCGTCGTACAGCCCGAGGGTCGTGCCCAGGTGCACGCCGAACAGCTCGAGGGCGCCGATGGTGGCGTCGCAGAGCCTCTGGGTCGGGTCGAAGACGGGATCGGTCATGGTGTCCTCCGTGGGTGGGTCTCACCCCGGAGGCGTGACGCCGGGCCTCACGGTGTGAGGGGGCGTCGTAACCTGCGGCGCCGTGGAGCTGTTCGGGAGGGAGGCCGAGCTGGCGCTCGTGACCGAGCGGCTGCGGGATCGGCGGCTGGTGACCCTCATCGGGCCCGGGGGCATCGGGAAGACCCGGCTGGCCCGGGCCGCGGTGGCCGCCGCCGAGGGGTCGTTCGCCCAGGGCTCGCTCCAGGTCGACCTGACCCGGGTGTCGTCGGCCGAGGCGGTGCGGGAGTCGCTGGCCGCCCAGCTGGGCTACACGTCCTTCGGCTCGATGCTCGACGCCCCGACCGAGCACCCGGTGCTGCTCCTCGTCGACAACTGCGAGCACGTCGTCGACGCCGTGGCCGAGGCCCTCGACGAGCTGCTGGAGGCCTGCCTGGCGCCGACGGTCCTGGCCACGAGCCGCGCCGCCCTGGAGGTGCCGGGCGAGACGGTCGTCCCCGTCGGTCCGCTGGCCCTGCCGCCCGCCGGCATCGTCGACGCCCCGGCGGTCGCCCTCTTCCTCGCCCGGGCCGCCGACGCCGGCGCCGTGGTCGAGCCCGACGACGCGGTCGCCGAGCTGTGCCGCCGCCTCGACGGGGTGCCCCGGGCCATCGAGCTGGCCGCGGCCCGGACCCGGTCGATGGCGCCGGCCGAGATCCTGGAGCGGCTGGCCGGCGGGTTGGACGTCCTCGACCGGCCCCGGCGCCGCAGCGCCCGTCGCCACCAGAGCCTGCGGGCCGCCATCGGGTGGTCGTACGAGCTGCTCGACCCCGACGAGCAGGCCTTCTTCGAGCACCTCGGGGTCTTCGCCGGCCCCTTCACCGCCGAGCTGGCCCACGCCGTCGCCGCCCGCCCGGGCCGCGACCTGGCCACCACCCAGGACCTCTTCGACGGCCTGGTGGCGGCGTCGATGGTGGTCGCCGACACCTCGGGGTCGACCACCCGCTACCGCGAGCTGGAGACGCTCCGCAGCTTCGCCCTGGCCCGGCTGGAGGAGCGGGGCCGGCGCCGGGAGGTCGAGGTCCGCCTCGTCGACCACGTCGTCGACCGGGTCGCCCAGATCGTCGGGCTGGGGACGGGCACGTTCTCGTCGACGGCCCTGAACGAGATGCTCGACCTGTACGACAACGTGGCCTCGGCGATCCGCTGGTGCCTGGACCACGACGACACGCCCGACCGGGTCGCCCTCCTCGCCGCATCCCTGTGGCTGGTCGTGCACCACAGCCACCTGGACGAGATCGGCGAGCTGGCCGAGCAGGTCGTGGCCCGGTGGGGCGACGTGGCCCACCCGATGGGGCCCGACGTGGTCGCCACCGCCGCCACCGCCCGCTACATGCGGGGCGAGCACGCCTCCGCGGTGGCCCTGGCCACCGACGCCCTGGCCCGGGTGGCCGGGTCGCCCTTCGCCGCCGTGACCCTGCCCCGCACGCTCGGCCAGTCGCGCCGGGCGGTGGGCGAGGCCGAGGAGTCCCTCGACTGGTTCGCCACCTCCGCCGCCGAGGCCCGGCGGATCGGGATCTCGGGCCTGGCCGTCGAGTCCGACACGGCCCGGGCCCAGGTGCTGGCCGACCGGGGCCGGATCGACGAGGCCCTCGATCTCGTCCGGGCCGCCTGCGGCGAGGCCGATGCCGACGGGTCCGACGTCGGCGTGGCCTGGGCCCGGGCCGTCGAGGGCTCGATCCTGCTGCGGGTCGACGTCGACCGGGCCGCCGACGTGCTGGCCGCGGCGGGGGAGCGGTGCGACGCCCTCGGCTACGTGGCCGGGTCGCTGGGCGTCCGCCGGTCGCAGGCCCTCCTCGGCCTCCTGCGCGACGACCTCCCGGCCGGCGCCACCGCCGCCCTCGACCTGCTCGAGCACATCCTCGCCCGGGGCTCGACCTACGGCCTGCGGATGGTCCTCGACACCGCCGCCCCGATCCTGGCCCGGGCCGGCCGCCCGGGGCCCGCCTCCGACCTGGCCGCCACCGCCCTGGCGCTCCCGGTGATGAGCATCACCGCCAGCGTCGGCCACGAGCTCGTCCCGCTCGACCCGGCCGGCGACACCGTCCTCACCGTGCGCGACGCCATCTTGATGACCCGGGCCGAGCTGGGCCCGATCGCCGCCGGCGAGACCCCGGTCCCCGCCGTGCCGGCCCCGGCCCCCGCCGAGGACACCAGGGCCGGGACCTTCCGCCGGCAGGGCGACGTGTGGTCGGTGGGGCTCGGGGGCGAGGTCACCACGGTCAAGGGGACCAAGGGCATGGAGGACCTGGCCCGGCTGCTCGCCCGGCCTGGCGTCGAGGTCCACTGCCTGGAGCTGGTCGGTGCCGGGGTGGAGGAGGGGAGCACCGGCGAGGTGCTCGACGAGACCGCCCGCCGGGCCTACGAGCAGCGGATCCGCGACCTCCAGGCCGAGCTCGACGAGGCCGACTCCCACCACGACCCGGTCCGCTCGGAGCGGGCCCAGGTCGAGATGGACGCCCTGGTCGACCAGCTGACCGCCGCCCTCGGCCTGGCCGGCCGGGCCCGGCGCACGGGCAGCACCGTCGAGCGGGGCCGGTCGACGGTGACCCAGCGCATCCGCTCGACGATCCGCCGGGTCGAGGCCGCCCACCCCCGCCTGGGCCGCCACCTGCGGGCGTCGGTCCGGACCGGGACGTTCTGCGCCTACGCCCCCGAGGACCCGGTCGACTGGGACCTCGGGGGCTGACGGCGCCGCCCGCTACGGGACGTTGACCAGGACCTCGGCACCGGTGACGGTGTCGGTCCCACCGCCCCCGTCGACCGTGTCGTGGCCGGGACCGGCGTCGACGGCGTCGTCGCCCGAACCGGTTCGGACCTTGTCGTCGCCCCGGGTGGCCCTGACGGTGTCGCCGCCGGGGCCGGTGTCGAGGGTGACGAGGAGGCGGCCGGCGACCACCCCGGAGGCGTCGATGCGATCGGCCCCGCCGTCGGTCATGACGAGCAGGCCGTCGGTGGGGTCGAGGCCGAGGACGTCGACCAGGGCGGGCAGCCCGGAGACGGAGGCCGCACCGGGCGTGGCGCCGATCCCGACCACGTCGGCCGTCGTCCGGCCGACCAGCTCGACCCGGTCCACCTCCCGGTCGCCGGCGCCGGTCCCGGGCACGCTCTCGAGCTGGGCGAGGACGCCGGTGGTGCCGGTGCCGCCCAGGTCCTGGACCCGCACGGTGTCCTGGCCCCGGCCGGTCCGGATCTCGACGATCTCGGTGGCGGCCAGGACGGCGGTGCCCCCGAGGTCCCGGCGGACCCGGGTCGTCGCCGCGGCCGCGCTCGCCGGCTCGACGACGAAGCGCTCGGAGCTGCCGGTGCCGGTGGCGACGTGGCGGTCGACGCCGGCGCCGCCGTCGACGGTGTCGGTGCCCGACGAGCCGGTGGCGGTGATCGTGTCGTCGCCGGCGCCGCCGAGGAGCACGTCGGTCCCCGGGTTGCCCCCGATGGCGTCCTGGCCCTCGCCGCCCTCGATCCGCACGGTGGCGGGGACGGTGAGGTGGGTGCGCAGGGCATCGGCCCCGCCGCCGCCCAGCAGCGTGATCCCGTCGAGGGCGACCTCGGCGCCGACGACGTCGATCGTGGGGCCGTCGCCGGTGACGTTGTAGGCGGTGGCGCCCTTCCCGGTGACCAGCAGGAAGTCGTCGCCGTCCGACCCGGCCACGCTGACGGTGTCGGCCGAGAGGTCGCCCTTGCCGTCGGTGCCCCGCCGGAGGTCGACGTCGACCCGCTCGACGGTCGTGTCCCGCAGGTCGCCGACGGCCACCGTGTCCTTGCCCTCCCGGGCGGCGATGCCGATCCGCTCGAGCCCGGACGTGTCGAGGCGGACATCGGCCAGGTGGCGGGTGACGAGGACGCGGCCGCCGCCGGTCGGCACCAGGGCGAAGTCCTCGAAGGCCGAGAAGCCCTCGACCTGCAGGCGATCGCTCCCGGCGCTGTCGTCGATGCGGTCGTTCCCGTCGCCGTGGCCCCAGGTCACGGCGTCGTCGCCGGCACCGGGTCGGATCGTGTCGGCGCCCGCACCGCCGTCGACGGCGTCGGTCCCGCCCCCGGCGGCGACGTCGTCGTCGCCGTCGCCGGCCGTGATGGTGTCGGGTCCGGCGTGGCCGGTGATGCGGTCGGCGTCGTCGCCGCCGTCGACGCTCGTGCCGCCCAGCCCGGCGGGCAGGCCGGCCAGGTCGACGGTGTCGGGCGCGAAGCCGGTCGTGACGGCGAGGGTGTCGCTCGGGTCGGTCCCGCCGGTCAGGACCAGGTCGGCCCCGAAGCCCGACACCGGCTGCGGGAGCCCGGTGGCCCGGCCGTCGTGGACCCGGACCGTGTCGGCCGCGGTGGTGCCCTCGACCCGGATCGTGTCGGCGGCGCCGTCGGCGCTCCCGTCGAGGGTGACCCGGCGCACCCCCTCGGCGCGCAGGCCCCGGAGGCTCACCTCGTCGGCTCCGGCCGCGGGCGCCAGGGTGACCCGCTCGACCTCGTCCACCTCGGTTGTCGCGCTGAGCGCCGTCCCGGGCACGCCCCAGGCGAAGAAGCTCGCCGCTGCGCCCGACCCGCTGATCGTGATGCGCTCGGCCTGGTCGGTGCCGGTGGTGCGGAGGACGTCGGTGCCGGGGCCGCCGTCGACGAGGTCCCGCTCCTGGCCGGGACCGGGCGCCCAGGTGATCACGTCGTCCTCGGTGCCGCCCTGGACATCGTCGGGGCCCTGCCCACCGGTCAGCGTGTCGCGGCCCGGGCCCCCGGCGAGGAGGTCGATGTGGGCGGAGCCGGTGAGGGCGTCGTCGCCCTTGCCGCCGATCAGCTCGCCCCGGGGCAGCGACGGGCCGGTCAGGGTGATGCGGTCGCCGCCGGCCAGGCCGTCGACGGTGACGATCGTCGTGTTGCCCACGGTCGCCGTGGCCCCGCTGATCGGCACGGCGCCGTCGTTGACGAGGATCCGACCGGGGCCGGTGTGGCTGACGGTGATGGTGTCGGCCGCCGGGGTGCCGTCGACGGTGAGGACGCCGGCCCGGAACGTGGCCTTGATCGTCGTGGCCGCGCCGACGGGGGCGGGGACGCCGGCCAGGCCGGCGAGGGCGACGGCCGCGGCGATGGTCGAGGCGGCGCGGGGGAGGGTTGGGGGCGGCATCGTGTGCTCCTGTTCGGGTGTGGGTGTCACCCGGGAGGCGTGATGCCCCGCCTCACGGTGTGAGCCGCCCTACGTGTCGCCCTGCGGCTCGGGCTCCGGCCCCAGGGCCGGGTCGAGCCGGGCCAGGCTGTCGGCCAGCCCGCCGGGCCGGCTCCGCTCCAGCCAGCACGCCGTCTGCTCCTCGACCAGCCCGGCCAGGTCGTCGGCCAGCGTCTCGGCACCGGGGCCGTCGTCGCCCAGCAGGCGCCAGGCCCCGTGGCGGGCCAGGCGGGCCGCCTGGACCAGCTCCCGCACGGTGATCGCCCCATCGGCCGCCGTGGGCGTGGCCGAGCCGAGCTCGCCCGTCGCCGTCCCGATCTCGTCGAGCACGGCCCGCACCCGGTCGGGGTCCGGCCGGCCGAACACCATGTGCAGCTCGCCGGGGAAGAGCCCGGCCGAGAGCGGGCTGCTGTTGACCGCCCGCTGCCCGGTCCGGGCCCACTGGCGGCCGAGGCGGTCGAGGGCCGAGGAGAGGTGGCCGGTGGCGTCGCCGAAGACGTGCCGGTCGAGGACGGCGCCGAGGTCGAGGTCGCGGTTGGCGTCGACGCCCCAGGCCACGGCCCCGCCGTAGACGAGCGGCCCGAAGCTCACCGACGGCGGCTGGTGGTGGCCGTTGTCGCCCCAGTCGGTGACGAGGTAGCCCTCGCTGCCGTGGGCCACGGCGGTCTCGGCGGCGTCGAGGAGGTTGGCCCGGGCGTTGTCGATCCGGCCGACGAGCGAGCTCCAGCCCGACGTGCCGGCGGCGACCCAGAAGGGCACGTCGGCCTCGGCCAGCGGCGCCACCTGGGCGGGGAAGCCGGCGAAGGCGCTCTCGTCGGTGCCGAGGGCCTCCATCACGGCCCGGACGGGAGCGGGGAGCGGCTCCTGCTCTGCGCCGGCTGCTGGCGGCGCCTCGTAGCACCAGGCCACCGGGATCGTGCCGGCGGGGAGCCGGCCGGCCAGCTCCGGGTGGTGGCGGAGCACGTCGGCCCAGATCTGGACGGTGTGGCCCCGCTCGGCCAGCGGACCGGCGATCCGGGCGACGTGGTCGACGTAGACGGCACCGCGTCCCTGGTCGGCGACGATGCTGGCGCTGGCCCCGTGGCCCAGCTCGAAGGGCTCGTCGCAGCCGATGTTCACCTGGCGGCTGCGGAACGACGGCAGCAGCTCGTCGAGCAGGTCGAGGGCGAAGGCGGCGTTGCCCGGCGTCGGGGCCAGGACCGAAGGGGGCAGCCGGATGCCGGGCATCAGCTCCCACCCGTCGGGGGACTCGGCCCGGTCCCGGTACTCGGGGTGGCGCAGCCAGCGGGCCATGTGCCCGAAGCAGTTCTGGTTCGGCACCATCTCGATCCCGTGCTCGGCGCACAGGTCGTCGAGCCACGTGATGTGGGCCGGGGTCATCGGCGAGGCGTCCCGCCAGACGACGTCGTGGTGCCGATAGGCGAAGGTGTGCTCCATGTAGAGCTGGAGCTGGGTGTAGCGGGCCAGGGCGCACAGCTCGACGATCCGGGCGAGCGTCTCCCGCGTCGGCACCCGGTCCCGGCTGATGTCGAGCATGAACCCGCGGTTGGGCACGTCCGGCCAGTCCTCGACCACGACGCCGGGCAACCGGTCGCCGGTGCTCTCCGTTGCCTGGGTCGTGATCTGGTCGAGCAGCTGGCGGGCGTAGCGGAGGCCGAGGGCGTCGCCGTGGTCGATGTGGACCGCCTGCCCGTCGATCGTCAGCCGGAAGCCCTGCGGCGGGAGGTCGGTGACGGTGCGGGTCGTGACCGGGGCGTTGCTCGGCGCCCCCTCGGCCCTGGCCTCGACGTGGCGGGGGCGGGGGACCAGGACGAGGTCGTCGAGGGGGTCGGCCGGGTTCGTGCTCACAGCTCCTGGACCATCAACTGGGTGTGGTGGCGGTGGCCCTCGGGGGAGCGGAGGCCCAGCATCGGCTCGGGCGGGCCCTCCCGGCGGAACCCCATGGCCTCGAAGAAGGCGATGGCGCCGTCGTTCTCGGCCCACGTGACCAGGTGGCAGCCGGCGATGCCGTCGGCCCGCAGGGCGTCGAGCCACCCGGTCATCAGCCGGCGGCCGACCCCGGTGCCCCGGGCGACGGGCAGCAGGTCGATGTGCAGGTGCGCCGGCCAGCGGGGATCGACCGTCTCGGTGGGCACCTGCCGGGTGCGGACCAGGTCGCCGATCGTGCGCCAGAGCACCGGCGCCGTCCCCGGCCGGACGAGCAGCCCCCGCCGCAGCAGGTGGTGCGCCGCCAGCCGCCCGGGCCCCGGCACCGCCGCGCTGTCCCGGCACCCGAGCAGGTACCCCACGACCTGCTCGACGTCGCCGTGCTGGTCGGTGACGACCTGGGCGTCGGCGCCGGCGTGGTCGGTGTACCAGCCGCTGAACAGGTCGGCGAAGCTCTCGGCGTCGCGCCACTGCCAGGCCACCGGGTCGCCCATGTACCCCGTCTCGAAGCACACCCGCCGCACCCCGTCCCGATCGCTCGGGCGGTACGGCCGGATCTGCACCGGCGCACCCTAGATCGGCTTTCGGTCCCGGACGGGGGGCGTGATACGTTGACCAACCCACCACGTCGGAGTGGCGGAATTGGCAGACGCGCTAGCTTGAGGGGCTAGTGCCCGTTAAGGGCGTGGGGGTTCAAGTCCCCCCTCCGACACCAACGGTTACCCCACGAGGCTCGGACTGCACCGAGACCGAGCCGGAGGGGTCGTACCGCAGGCGGACACCGAGCTGGTCGTAGAGCTCGGCCTTGTCCGCTGGCTCCGCTTGGGCGAGGACGCTGACGATGTCCTTGAGGGCGTTGACGAGCGCCTTCACCTCATCGGCGGCCAGCTCGCCGCCGGGGACATGGCGGCCGAGCTGCCGCTCAAGTTCCTTGCGCTCGCGCTGGACCTCTGCGATCCAGCCCGCCGCGAGCGTGACGGTGTCCTCGTCGTCGAAGAGGACCTTGTAGTTGCGGATCCGCCGGTCGCAGTCGGCGATCCTGGCTCGGAGGTCGGCGTCTCGCTTCTCGGCTTCCGGGTCGGGCTCGGACGCCCCCGCCAGTGCGGCACAGGTGCCGTCGAGGTGCTCGTCGTCGAACAGCGAGCCGAGCCACTCGTCGAGACCAGGAGTGATCGAGGCTTCCCGGACGTAGACATTCTTCGGGTGCTGCTCGTCCCCGCCTGGGTACTCGTCGGTGAACTTGCACCGGTAGTAGGCCTGGCCGTGGGTCCACTGGCCCTGCATCCGCCGCCCGCAGAGGTCGCAGTGCAGGAGGCCGGAGAGCACGTAGCGCCGGCCCTTGATCGGCGTCCTGGTGGTCGGCCCGCGCTTGGTGCCGAACATGCCCTGGACACTGTCGAACAGCTCCCGGGTGACGAGGGCCTCGTGGGTGGGTTCGGCTGACCAGATCCAGTCGTCCTTGTCGTTCCATCGCTGCTTGGTGACGTGGCCGAGGGCGACGTCCTCGACGTCGACGAGGACCTCGTCCTTGCGCTGCTTGTTCCAGACCTCGAACCCCGTGTAGCGGGGGTTCCCGAGGATCGCCCGCACGGCCGACTTGGCCCACCGCCCGTGCCCGTCGGCCCGGTGCCGGTTCCGAGCCGGATCGTGCGCAGCGGGGGAGGGGATGCCGTCCTGGTTCAGACCCGAGGCGATCCGGTGCAGCCCGTGCCCGGCCGCGTACTCCTCGAAGATTCGCCGCACGACCGGCGCTGCCGTCGGGTCCGGTGCCAGCCGTCGGAGCCGCTGCCCGTTGGCCGCCTTAGCCGGGTTCGGGTGCGGTCCGGCGTCGGCGAGCTGGTAGCCGTACGGCGGTCGCCCGCCCAGGAACCGGCCCTCGATGGCCGCCTGGCTGGCCATCGCCGACCGGACTCGGGTCTTGATGCGCATCCGCTCGCCCTTGCTCATCCCGCCGTAGAGCGACATCACGAGGTCGTGCGCTTCGGAGCCCGGGTCGACGGCGCCGCCGACCTCGGGCACCCACAGCCCGATGCCGTAGTGGGTGAAGACGGGGAAGGTCAGTCCGAACTGGTTGCCGTAGAACGCCCGCTGCGGCTCCCCGATCACGACGGCGTCGAAGCCCCGCCCTGGGTCACGGAACGCGTCGAGGAGCCGGGCGGCCTCGGGTCGTCGCTTCCAGGGCAGCGAGCGTGACTGCCCGATGTCGAAGAACTCGGCGACGACCTCGCCATCGGGCTCGATGATCTGCCGGGCCCGGGCGAGCTGCCAGTTCCGTGAGGACTTCGGGTCCTGCTGGTCCTCGGTGCTGACCCGTCCGTAGAACGCGAACCGCTTCATCACGTCACGCTACGTCGCGCCGTCTCTCAGGTTCCGTGGCCTCGCCGGTCTGCCGCTCGTGAGCCCGGCGCAGGATGCGCAGCAGCACCGGCGCCGCCCCCAGTGTGAGCACCGGCGGTTCGGCGCCCGGCCCGAGAGGGGTCGTGTCGACGTCCCGGTCGGTGGCCATGGCCCGACCGTCGCAATCGGAGGTCCCGGAGTTCGTCCCGGCGGTACACCCGGTTCGCGATCCGGCCCGGTGCCGTTGCCGGCCTGCGGCCGGGTGCCGTGAAGGCCACCGCGGCGTCGGTGTCGATCGGCCGGGAGTGGGCTCACGGGGGCTCGTCGGTCGACACCGACGCCTGATGCGGCGGCCTTGCGCCCGGAGGGCGAAGTCCCGCCACCCGGTGGGACCAGCCCCATCGGAGGTCCATCGTGGCCGACCCGCACCCCATCCCGCCGGCCCCCTCACCAGCGGCTTCGTCCCGTTCGGGAGCAACTCCGGGACCTACTCCGGGACGACGGGACCCAGTCCCGGCCGAGCCAGGGGAGTGGCGCGCCGGAGCCGCCTGCCGAGGCCTCGGCCCCGCCCTGTTCTTCGACGACGACGCCGAGGCCCAGGCCCAAGCGATCTGCGCCCGCTGCCCGGTCGCCACCCACTGCGCCCAGGACGGCCGCCACGAGCCCGCTGGCGTGTGGGGCGGACAGACACATGCGCAGCGCCAGAGGCCCAGGCGCATCGGCAAGCGCGGCCCCGCACCCACGCTCGACCCGGACCGGCTCCCCGAGATCCTGAGCGATCCCGACCAGCCGGCCCTGCCCCAGGTGCTGGCCGCCGTGCCGGTCACCGCCCCCACGGCCTACCGGTACCTCGCCCACGCCCGTCGCCTCGGCCTGGTCGAACGCCGCCTCGGCCGCATCTACCCCGTCCGCCGGTAACCGGGCTGACAGACGGCCCTGGCACCACCCCTGCCCTCAGCAGATGAGAGCTGCCCTCTCAGGTGGGTCCAGCCCCAGCCCAGACAGCCAGCCCACGATCGGGACTTCGACCCCCGACCTCCCAAATGCGCCTCACAGAATATCACCATGAGGTGTGCACCCTCCCTGGGCCTGTTCCCGGGACCTACGCCGGGACCTTGGCCTGGTCTCATCTCCCCGTGCCCACCACCGCCCTGCCCCTCAGCGAAGACTCCCGGACGCGTGTCAGCGGCGTCGCCTGCACCACGGAAGGTGTGCGACGCCGCCGACGACTCGCGAATTTGCTCCGGCTACGTCTCGTCGGGACCCATCCGCTCGACCAGATCAAGGCCCTCCTCCACCCGCGCCAGCCCGCGCTGGCAGGTCCCCATCACCTCGGCCACGTGCAGCAGCAGTGTCTCGCCGTCATCGTCGATCCGGGACGTCAGCCGCAGCGCCACGGTCCCGTCCGTGCGCCCGCTGATGGCGCACCGGAACGGTTCCCGGGTGACGACGACCGCAGCGGCCCACGGCCGGTGGAGCCTGTCCCACCCATCGAGGGTCGCCGCCTCCTCGCGCTCCTGCACCTCCTCCGGAAGGCCGTCGAGGAACCAGTCGGCGAGCGCGGAGTCGCTCAGCAGCTCGACGGTCCACCGGCTGATCGACTCGACCCGCCGATCCGTCGCCGGCTCCAGGTCGTCGAGCCGCTCCCGAGCCAGCGCCAGCTCCCGCTCGCCGTCGACCCACCGCATCCGCCCCACCACCTCCGCCAGGAGGTCCACCGCCGTGTGATCCGCTGGCTGGCCGCCGCGTTCTCGATAGCCGGCGATCGTCTCGTGCCAGGGCGCGCCGGCATCCGTAGTGTGCGTCATCGTCGGGACCTCCAGTTAGGTTCCGTCCACGGCCCCGGGCAGTTGGAGCTGCGCCGGGGCCACCTTCAGTCGAGGGGCTTCCTCACCTCCCTCGGGCGTCTCGGGAGGACTCCAAGTTTGGGTCCGTCGGTCTCTCAGGTTTCTGCCTCTGATCCGATCCGAGGTCAGCGCTTCAGACCACGGGCAGCGAGGGACGTTTCCTCGATGTCCCACCGGCGACGACGCCTACTTCTGGCAGGCTGAGCCGAGTGGAGGAGAAGACGGCGTGGCAGCGAGCAAACCCAACGGCAGTGCGGGCCATCAGCGCGGCCTGGGACCGCGGGATGCCGCCGGCAGCGAGCGCGCTGCACGCTCGATGGTGGCAACTCGAGACCTGGCTGCGGTCGCTGGTCTATGTCGAGCAGTCCGCTCTACTTGGGCAACGTTGGCCGGAGGTCCTGAAGCCGGGTGCGCATTCACGCAGCGCGAAAGAGCAGGCGAGTTCGTACATGGCGAGCCCTGACGCTCAGGCGGCCCTCTCCTTCCTCGACGTCACGCCACTGTTCGATCTTCTGACCGAGGACTGGGATCGATACGAGCACGCCTTGATCGATCGGCCAGCGTGGGAGGGCCGAGTCTCTGAGCTGATCCGCATCCGACACCGGATCGGGCACTGTCGCCGGCCCCACCCTGACGACCTCGGCCGGCTGGAGCAAACGCTCCGCGACCTGGAAGGTGGGGCATATCGAACGATCGCTGCCTACGGCCGGACCGAGATCCCTGCCACGGGACTCGCCGACCCACTAGTGGCTGCGTGGGGCCACGGCAGCGACAGTGAGAACGCCGAACTCATCGAGCACGTCCACAGTCAGCATGAGATCGGTATTCAGCTCGCCTACTCCCGGCGGCCGTGGGCGGCGCCTTACGCCGACGGCGAGGTCATCTCGGGGCGGCCTGGCTATCTCTGGCACGTCACCTTCATCATGCGCGGGGGAGTTCCGGTCGACCTGCGGAAGGTTTGGGCCGACAGCTATCTCGACGCCGTACGAGAGCGGATGGTGTACCTGACCACCGACCTGCCGTACCACGTAGAAGTCGCCTTCCCTGCCGTCGTGGAGGCGGGTGAGCTGGCTGAGACGATCCGCTGGCTGCTTGAGTCGGTCGTGACGAACCCCGGCCACCTGCTTGATCCGGATCCGCTCGACGACCACGACCAGTGGGTGGCAACGCATCGAGAGCTTGACCCTAGGGTGCAAGTGGCCACAGCTTGGGCCTTGTTGCGGGAGACGACTGGTCCCTTCGAAGTCTTCGGCGCCCAGTAGTGGTCGAGCAGGCCAGCTGCGCACCAAGATCCCTGGCATCCCTGGCTTCGATCGCCTACAGCTCATCGGATCCAGATAGCGAACCCCCTCAGCAAGCGCTGGGTAACGGCCCACGGCTGGCAGGAGGAGCGTATGTCCTGCCAAGGAGGGCAACGTGTCTGCGCAGGGAGGAGTACGCCGTTGACCGCAGTCGTCGCTGTCTCGGCTGCGTTGGCGTCGGTGACCATATGATGGACAGCCTGCAACATTGCAGGCTGTAGGCTTCTTGAATGGCCATGAGATTCACCGAATTGGACGGCACGACGCGCGAATGGATGTTGACGCGCTTCGAGGTCGAGGAAGCCAGTGGTGTTCCCTATCGTTCCGAGGTCCTTAGCGGAGCGGGACTGATGGCGTGGCCGAACCTGATGCGCGACGCAATTCTTGACCCGGCTGGCAGCGAGATCACTCTGGCTGCGGCCCTGAACGCGCCTGCGTACTGGAACCCAACCGAGACCTACGTCCGAAGCGGAGTCACGCGCGACCGCAAGGTGAACGTCGCCCAGGCCTCGGAGCGGCTGGCCATCACGGAGTTCAACACATGGTACGTCGCCGGATTGGCCCACCGCCTTGCCGACGAAGGCGAGATCGACTGCGTCGTGTACCGCGCTGCGGAGCCGAAGTGGCAGCACGCCTCGTGTTCAGAGCACGAAGGCCAGACCTACCCTCTGGCCGAGGTCATCGCCGGGCACCGCGTCGGCTACTGGCCGCCACCGGGCGTGGATGGCCAGTTCGCCATCCCGGCGGGCCCGGGCTGCCATCACTCCATTCAACGCGTGGGTTGATCTGGCTGGTCCTGAGTCAGGCGAGTGCCGAGGCAACTGGGCCCACGGCCGCGTCAACGTCTGCCTATCAGTCGGCGCCCCGACCCTTGCGGCCCCGGGGCGCCGACGGAAACGTTCTATGGCCCTGGAACGAGGCCATGGGATAGTGGCGGCGCCATTCCGAATCACTTCTCTTTCCCCTTCGCAGCAGATGAGCACGCAACAAGACGAGTACGTCATTACCCTCACCGATTGCAACAGCATCACCGAAGCGCGGGTCGCCTTGCGGCGCGGGTCGCTCAACATCAAGTATGGCCCAAACGGTACCGGGAAGAGCACCATCGCTCGTGCTCTGGTGCTCAATACCCAGGGCGACGACGCCCTCCAAGACCTGCTCCCCTTCAAATATCGTCACGGTGACAGCGGGAAGGCGCCGGCGGTGGTCGGTGCTGACGGGATTAAGAGGGTGCTCGTTTTCGATGAGCACTATGTGTCGCAGTTCGTGTTCCAACCCGATGAGGTCGTCAGGAACAGCTTCGAGATCTTCGTCAAGACCCCTGAGTACGAGAAAGGCATCGAAGAGCTCGAATCGATCTTCGAATCCATCAAGCGGCTCTTCCTGGAGAATGAAGCGCTCGATCTGGCGATCGCCAGCTTCACCGATCTCCGCAACGCCTTCACCCTCACCAAAGCGGGCGGTATCGCGAAGACCAGCAAGGGGTTCAAGGCGCTCCGTGTGGGTGGGAAGCTCACCGCCATCCCGACCCCGCTGGTGGGCTTCGAGAAGTTCCTCCGCAGCGACGACCCGGCTGGTTGGCTGTCGTGGCAGGCGAAGGGCAAGGGCTATCTCGAACTGTCTGACAATTGTCCGTTCTGCTCGGTCCCTGAGGTCGACAAGCGGACCGCCGTCCAAGTCTCCGAGGAGTACGAGTCCGCTGCCGTCAAGAACATGGCAGCGCTTCGCCAGGCCATCACCAGACTTGCGCGGTTCTTTGAACCTGGAAAACTTGAGCAACTTCGGACGATCACGACGAGCCTCGAGGAGCTGACGCCGGAGCAGGAGCAGTTCTTGGCGAACCTGCGTGGTCAGGTCGAGGCGCTTCTGGAGAAGTTCATGGCACTCAAACAGCTCTCTTTCGCGTCGCTCCGCAGCGCGTCCAATGTGGACCGCGCGCTCCTCGACCTGAAGATCGACCTCGAGCTGCTAGACGCGCTCAACTCTGAGGCAACGCAGGGTGTCGTGGCAGGCATGAACGACGAGCTTGATCACGTCGCCCAACAGGTCAACGAGATCAAGCGGCGTGTCGGCGTTCAGAAGTCGCACGTGGCAAGGTCGATCGATCAGAACCAGGCCGAGGTGAACGAGTTCCTCCGGTCCGCCGGTTACAAGTACGCAGTTCGGATCGAATCGAGCGGTGATTCGTACCGGATGATCGTCGAGCATCAAGATGCTCCGGGTCACTTGGAGGATGCCGGGAGCCATCTGAGCTTCGGCGAGCGCAACGCCTTCGCGCTAGTTCTCTTCATGCACCAAGTCCGCCGCGACGCACCGGACCTGGTCGTCCTCGACGATCCGGTGTCAAGTTTCGACAAGACGAAGAAGTTTGCGATCCTCCACAAGCTCTTCCATGGTAAACACAGCCTTCGTGGGTACACCACCCTGCTGCTGACCCACGACATTGAGCCCGCCATCGACATCGTCAGAACGGCCACTTCAGGGCAGTTCCGAGCCGCAGACCCGGCCGTTCACTTCCTCCAGACCCGCAATGGCCTTATGCAGGAGAAGCCCATCGAACCTGCGGACATCATTACCTTCTCCCAGGTGTGCGACGACAACATCGCTTCGTCGGAGGATGATGTGATCAAGTGCATCTACCTGCGTCGGCGCTACGAGGTCCACGGCGAGCGCGGTGCAGCGTACGACATCTTGTCGAGCCTTCTCCACGTTCGTGATGAGCCCGCGGCAAAAGGTAAGAGTGGGGAACTCACCCTTCTGAGCCCGGAGGTGCGGTCGCGCGCAACCATTGAGATCCAGAAGGTCATCCCAGGATTCAACTACGACGAGATCCTGGCGCAGCTCAAGGACCGCAAGGCTCTCAAGGCCAAGTTTGATCGCTCGGATGTGGGCTACGAGAAGGTCCAGATCTTCCGTATCGCGTCAGTGCTCGACCCTGATGCGTTGGGTGGGGACCCTGCGTTCAGGAAGTTCGTCAACGAGTCGTATCACATTGAGAATGAGTACGTGATGCAGCTCAACCCGCGCGAGTTCGACGCTGTGCCCGAGCATGTTGTTCAGGCATGTGCGGACCTTTTTGCGTAGCCCATCGCCTGGTGGAGAAACGCCGCGGCCCACCATCAATGCGGGGTGGTGTGAGTCGGAGGCCCTGCCAGTAACTCCGGCAAGTCCTGAAGTCCCTGTTCAGACCGAGTAGGAGGCGAAACCCAGAGTCCCTGGGGTCAGGGTGCGCATCGTCCCTCCGACACCAACTGGTACCCCACGGGACGCCGGAACCCTGGTCATGGCGCTCAGCGACCGTGGGGTTCATGTCGGCGGCGTCGGGGGGATGTCGTCGCTTGATGGCGCGCAGCTCGGATCGAGGAGCCGGTGGAGCTCGTCCACCCGCTCGTCCCAGCCCCAGGCGTGCTCCATCCACATCCGCCCGCACTCGCCGAAGCGCTTGGCCTTGGCCCGGTCGAGGAGCAGGTCGACCAGCCGGTCCGCCACCTGGTCGACCGAGCGCCCGGGCGTCACGTACCCGGATGCGCCGTCGAGGACGGCATCGGGGGCACCGCCGGAGTCGCCCGCCACGACGGGCAGGCCGGTCGCGGCGGCCTCGAGGTAGCAGATGCCCAGGGCCTCGGCCTCGAGACCACCGAGCCGCGTGCGGGTCGGCATGGCGAAGACGTCGCCGGCGTCGTAGTAGGCCGGCGTGTCGTGCCAGGGCACCGATCCGGCCAGGACGACGTCACGCTCGAGGCCCGAGCGGCGGATCGTGCGCTCGAGGTCGCGCCGACGGGGCCCGTCGCCGACGAGGAGCAGGGCGGCGCCGGGCACCCGGGCCTGGACCCGGGGGAGGACCTCGAGCAGCACGTCCTGGCCCTTGCGGGTGACGAGGCGGGAGACGCACACGATGACGGGCCGGTCGGAGAGGCCATGGCGCCGCCGTACCTCCTCGCCACCGCTCCCGGGATGGAACTGGGTGACGTCGACGCCCGGGGTGAACCGCTGCATCCCGGCCCGGGCCGCCGGCGTGAGGGCCCGGCCGATGCGCGAGGCGCAGTAGTCGCCGTATGCGGTCAACACGTCGACGCGCTCGCCGATCCGCCGCATGAGGGGCCGCATCCACGGGACGGTCGACCACCAGATCTCGTGGCCGTGCGTCGTGGCCACGGACCGCTCGACGCCGGCCCGGCGCACGCCGCCGGCCATGAGGGCGAGGGGAGCGGCGGAGGCGAACCAGGCCGCGTCGCACCGGTGGCGGGCGGCGGCCCGGGCGACCCGGCCGGCGATGCCGGCCGCCGGGACGAGGAGCGGGCTCGGGTCGCGCACCACGGGGTAGGGGAGCCGGCGGTCGAACCCGCTGCCGTCGGGTTGCCGCGCCGTGTAGATGACCACCTCCTCCGGGTCCATGCGTTCCGCGATCGCGGTCACGAACGTCTCGATCCCACCCGTGCGCGGGGGGAAGTCGTTGGTCACGATGAGGGTCCTCATCGCGACGTCGCCGTTCGGTCGTGGTCCGCCGTCATCGGTTCCCCTCCTGCTGATCCCGTCCCTCCGACTCCGCGCCGTGGGATGCAGCGGCCGTCACACTAGTCCCGGGTCCTGCCGGATCGCGGGCGTCCCCGTCGGCAACAATCGTCGCCGTGATGCGGGTGGAGGGGATCGAGAAGGCCTACGAGGGGCGTCCCGTGTTGACGGGTCTCGACCTCGAGGTCGGTGCCGGCCAGGTCCTCGCCCTGCTCGGTGCCAACGGGGCCGGCAAGACGACGCTGCTCATGATCGTGGCCGGGCTGCGCCGCCCCGATGCGGGACGGGTCGTGCTCGACGGGTGCGACATCGTGGCCGAGCCGGGGCGGGCCCGGGACCTGCTCGGGCTGGCGCCGCAGCACCTCGGCCTCTACCCGATCCTGTCGGTGCGGCGGAACCTCGAGTTCTTCGCCGAGATGGCGGGGCTGGGGCGCCGGGAGCGGTCGCAGGTGGTCGAAGAGGTCGCCGCCGACCTCGGCCTCTCGGACCTGCTCGGGCGGCGCGCCGCGGACCTGTCGGGCGGGCAGAAGCGCAGGCTCCACACGGCGGTGGCCCTGGTGGGCCGGCCCCGGATCCTCCTCCTCGACGAGCCGACCGCCGGAGCCGACCCGGCGTCGCGGGTGCGGCTGGTCTCGCTGGTGCGGCGTCTCGCCGAGCACGGGGGGGCGGTCTGCTACACGACCCACTACCTGCGGGAGGTCGAGGACCTGGGTGCCGAGGTCGCCATCCTCCACGACGGCCGCATCCGGGCGCGGGGCCCCATCGACGACGTGGTCGCCCGTCACGGTGGCCGGCCCCACGCCACGCTCCGCTTCCGCGGCGGACCGCCGGCGGTCGGCACCGGCCCGGTGGAGGTGGTGGGGGACCAGGTGGTGATCCGCGACCCGGACCCGATGGCCGCGGCCCGGGCGTGGGTCGGTGGCATCGACCAGGCCGACCAGGATCGCCTCGTCGCCATCGACGTCCACCGCCCCAGCATCGAGACGGCCTACTTCGCCGTCACCGGCGACGACGGCCCGGTCGGGCCCGAGGGGGGGAACGACCATGTGGCGCCGTAGCCGGGTGATCGCCGCCAACGAGATCGCCCTGATGCTGGCCGACCCGGGGCTGTTCGTCTTCCTCCTCGCGATGCCGCTCGTGCTGATCGGCTTCGTGCAACCGGTGTTCGAACCGCTCGTCCGCGCCGGGTCGGCCAGCGGCTCCACCGGCGCGGCCCAGGCGGTGCCGGGCGTCGCCACCGTGTTCGCCTTCTTCGCCATCGGCCACGTCGGCCTGATGTTCCATCGGGAGCACGCCTGGGGGACCTGGACGCGCCTGCGGGCGGCTACGGGCACGGCGGCCGAGATCATCATCGGCAAGGCGGTCCCGATCGGGGCCCTGGTCCTGGGCCAGCAGCTCGTGCTCTTCGCCGGCGCCGTGCTGCTCTTCGACCTCGACGTCCGCTCCCCGGTCGGGGTCCTGGCCGTGGCCGCGGTCCTCTCGCTGGCCCTCCTCGCCTTCGGCATCGCGCTGGCGTCGGTCTTCGACCGCATCGAGCACTTCAGCGCGGCCCAGAGCGTGGGGACGCTGGTCCTGGGCGGCTTCGGCGGGGCCCTCACCCCGATCGACCTCCTGCCCGGGTGGGTGGCCGCCATCGGGCGCCTGACACCGGTGCACTGGGCCGTCCAGGGCTACCTCGCCGCCATCGACGGCGAGGACCTGTCCCGGATCGTTCCCAACCTGGCCGCCATCCTCGCCTTCGCCGCCCTCTGCGGGGCGGTGGCGATGGCGTCCTTCCGGGCCGAGGAGGAGAAGCAGTTCTGGGCCTAGCCCGCAGCGGCTGACCCCGCTGCGGATCCGACCGCCGCCCGACGGGCGAGCGCCCGGTCCAGCGCGGCGCCGTCGTGGGCCACGAGGCGACCGTCGAGGAACAGGTGGTCGAGGTCGCTCGCGGCGAACAGCTCGAGGGCCTCGGCCGGGGTCTCGACGATCGCCTGCCCGCTGTCGTTCAGCGACGTGTTGAGGACGACCGGCACCCCGGTGATCAGGTGGAAGTGCTCCACGAGCGTGCGGAAGGCACCGTTGACGTCGCTGACCGTCTGGACGCGCGCCGTGCCGTCGACGTGCACGACCGCCGGGATCGTCTCGTGGTGCTCGGGGCGGACGGGAGCGACCAGCAGCATGAAGGGCGAGGCGATGTCGAGGTCGAAGTACTCCGAGACGTGCTCGACCAGCACCGCCGGGGCGAACGGCCGGAAGTCCTCCCGGTGCTTGATGCGCCGGTTGAGGACGTCCTTCATCTCCGCGGTCCGGGGGTCGGCCAGGATGCTGCGGTGGCCCAGGGCGCGGGGCCCGAACTCGGAGGCCCCCTCGAACCAGGCCAGCAGCTCGCCGTCGGCCAGGAGCCGGGCGGCGAGCCGGGCGGGCTCGTCGACGACGGCGTGAGGCAGACCGGCCGCGTCCAGGGCGGCGTCGACGTCGGCGGCCGGGGTGGGCCGGCCGTAGTAGGCGTGGCGGGCCCAACGCCGGTCGGCGGCGGGTTCGAGGACCCGGGGCCGCTCGCCGAGGACGTGGTAGCCGTGCAGCGCGGACCCGATGGCGCAGCCCGAGTCGCTGGCGGCCGGCTGCACGAAGATGTCCTCGAAGGGCGTCTCCCGCAGCACCTTGCCGTTGGCCACGCAGTTCAGGGCGACGCCGCCGGCCATGCAGAGGCGGGTGAGGCCCGTCTCCCGGTGCAGGTGCCGGGCGACGTGCACGAGGGCGTCCTCGAGGATCGTCTGGGCGGCCCACGCCAGGTCGGCGGCGCGGGCCATCCGCTCGTCGCCCTCCAGCCCGGCGAGCATGCCCTGCACCCGGTCGACCAGCCCGCCGTCCCGCAGGTGCAGCGAGAAGGTGCCGTCGGGGTGGAGCTCGAGGTGCTGGCGGAAGAGGTCGAGGTGGCGGTCGCCGCCGAAGGGCGCCAGGCCCATCGTCTTGCCGTCCTCGGTGAGGGACCAGTCGCCGTGCTCGTGGGCGACGAAGCCGATCTCCCGGCTGACGGCCTTGTACATGAAGCCGAGGGAGTTGTCGCTGTCGCCGGCCTGGTAGATGCGGTGGGGGGACAGCCCATCGGTGGTGTAGTTGGCCCCGAAGACCTTGGTGAGCTCGTCGATCCGGGTCCCGTCCCCGACACCGGTGGTCAGGGTCTCGACACCCCGGCCCTCGACGAGGCTGCCCGCCCCGTCGACGACGAGGACGGCGGCGGTGGGGAACGGCGACGGGTAGAAGCAGCTGGCGGCGTGGGCGACGTGGTGCCGGATCAGCGTCGTGCGGCTGCGGAAGCGGAAGGTCGCGGTCGGCAGCAGCGCGTCGTCGGCCACGACGGCGTCGAGCTCGTCGAGCTCGACCCCCTCGGTGTCGAGGCAGTATCGCCACCCCTCGTGGAACAGCGCGTTGACGCCGACCGAGTACTTGACCCGGGCCAGCCGCTCCTCCTCGATGGCCACCCGCACCTCGCCGTCCCGCACGAGGCAGGCGGAGAAGTCGTGGTTGGAGCCGCCCAGTCCGAGGACCAGCACGGCCTCAGGCCTTGGACCGCTGCGACAGGATCTGCGTGGCCAGGGCCTCGGCCGAGGAGACCGTCTGCTCGGTGAGCTCGTCGTCCTCGAAGGTCACGTCGTACCGCTCCTCGACCAGGAGCAGGAACTCGAGCACGTCGACCGAGCTGAGTCCGTAGGACGCCAACAGGTCGTCCCCCGGCTCCCCCTCGACCGTCCGCCCGACCGCCACGACCATCTCGGTCGCGACCTGGTGCAGCCCTTCAACGACAGCGTCCCGCTCGTCCATGCGTCGACCCTCCATCTCGCACGTGACGTGGCACAGTAGCAACGCCCGCGGCGGCGCGAGGCGCGGGCAGGGAGGGCGATGTGCGCTACATCGACGTGGGAGACGGCAGCGGTGTGTGGGCGACGAGCCAGGTGGACGCCCGCCTCCTCCATGCCGAGATCTTCGGCCGCCGGGGCTACGGCGACCTCGACCTGCCGCCTGGTGCCCTGGTCGTCGACGTCGGCGCGAACATCGGGCTCTTCGCCCTCTACGTCAAGCAGCGGCACGCCGACGCCGAGGTCATCGGCTTCGAGCCGGTCCCCGAGCTGGTCGAGGCCGCCCGGCGCAACCTGGCCGACGGCGGCCACGAGGACGTGACGATCCACCAGATCGCCCTCTCGTCCCGGCGCGCCGAGGCCGTCCCCTTCGCGTACTACCCGCTGCTGCCGAGCGGGTCGACGCTCTTCCCCGAGGCCCAGGGCGAGCTGGCCGACGTCTTCGCCGAGACGATGCCCCCGGTCGTCGTGGCTCGCATGTACCGGCCGCGCTGGTTGGACACCGATGTCGGCGTGCTCGACGACCACCTGCCGCCGGATCGGACCGTCGACCTGCTGAAGCTCGACGTCGTGGGCTCCGAGATCGACGTGATGGACGGCCTGGCCCCCGAGCGCTGGGAGTGGGTCGACCGGGTCCTCGTCGACGTGCAGGACCACCAGGGACGGCTCGGGGACGTGGTGGCGGCGCTCGAACGTCGGGGCTTCGCCGTGCGCAGCCACCCGGCCCGGCCCGACGCGGGGGACGACCTCAACCACCTCGTGGTCGCGTCCCGCCCGGTCACTCGGGTCTGACGACCAGCTCCGGGTGGCGCCGGGCCGAGCGGCGGACCTGCTCGGTGACCGGGGCGAAGGCCGAGCGGAGGGCCCGGAGGCGCTCCCCGGTCCGGGGACCGGAGTAGAGGGGACAGCGGCCGATCTCCTCGTCCGACACCTCGCCCTGCAGGTAGAGGTTCACGACGTCCGACGGCGTGGCGCAGCCCCGGCAGAAGCCGAACCGCGGCCGGGGCTGGAGGAAGAGCTCGTAGTGGGGGTGCCGGGCGAGGCGCTCCGACAGGAGGTCGGCGTCGGCCGTGAGGTCGCCCATGGGCTCCAGCCAGGCGTGCGGACAGGCCGAGACCTGGCCGTCGCCGAACAGCTGGGCCATGGTGGCGGGTACCGCGCAGCCGGCGGTGCGGGTCCCGGTCGCCACGAAGTCGGCGAGGTGGGTGACGTAGGCGCGGGGCGGGAGGACGGCGGCCAGCTCGTCGTACCGCTCGACCAGCGACGCCAGGTGGTCGCCCGGCGGGCAGGCCAGATCGTCCGAGATCTCGCCCCGCACCGGAAAGGCGAAGACCCGGACGGCGCCGCCGTGGCGCTCGTGGAGGAAGGCGCAGAAGTCCGTGAGGCCGGCGACGTTGGTGCCGGTCAGCACCACCTGGATCTCCACCGGGAAGCCGAGCTCGACCGCCTGGTCGAGGTGCGCCAGCACCACGTCGAGCATCCGCGGGTTCGGGAAGCGGTGCCGGTTCATCTCCGGCGTGTGCCCGTCGAGCGAGATGCACAGCTGGAGGTTCTCGATGGTGCGCAGGCGGGTCAGCCGGTCGGGCTTGAGCAGGAGACCGTTGGTGATCACCTGGACCGTCTCGTAGCGCGCCGCCGCCGCCTCCAGCAGGGCGTCGGAGCCCGGCAGCCAGAGCAGCTCGCCACCGCTAGCCCGCAGCACCGGCGCATCGACCTGGGCCTCGTAGCGGTCCAGGACGGCCAGCCAATCGGCGTGGTGGTCCGTGGTCAGCCGCTCGTTGGCATCGGGTACCGCCATGAGGAGGTTGAACTCCTCGGTCAGGCAGTAGGTGCAGCGCAGGTGGCAGAGCTGCTCCTCGATGACGAGGTCGTTCACGAGGAGCGGCAGCCGCCCGCCCGCTCCCGCCAACCCGTCGAGGGCATCGCGGTACTGCTGCTTCAGACCCACGGGCGTCCCTCCTCCGGCCCCAGGCAGCGGTGACGACCGCCGCAGCGGACGGTACCACCGGCCGCCGGGCGGTGGACGGCGCCCTCAGCCCTCCCAGCCGACCCCGGCCGCGGCGAGCAGGTCGCCGGTGGCCCGGCGCGGCTCGTCCAGGACGCAGGCCAGGACGTCGGGCAGCCGGCCGACCAGCTGGTCGAGGAAGCGACCGGCGACGGGGCCCAGCGCGTTCACGTGCCCGGACACGACGAGCCGGTCGTCCCGCCCGACCACACCCGCCGCCAGCAGCGACAGGCCCAGCTGGTAGCCGGCCTCCACGTTGGCCTGGTAGACGCCCTCCTCGCCGAAGCGCACGTCGAGGATGTCGACGGCCACGTCCCGGTTCACCCCGAGGTCGACGGCGAAGTAGGGCAGGCACCCGCCGCCGCCCAGCACCCGCATCACCAGGTCGGGGACGGCGCCCATCAGCTGGGTGAGGGCGACCCGGCGGTGGGCGTAGCCGGCCCGCACGGCGGCGGCGTTGGCGGCGCACAGCTCGGCGAAGGAAGCGGTGGCGTCGCCGTGGATGCGGAGGACCCGGTGGTTGTGGAAGCAGCCCACCGCAGCCGGGTCGGTGGGGGAGGCGCGGGTCGTCATCGCCATGCTGAGGGGGAGGTCGGGCTGGTCGGCGAAGCGACAGGTGACCGCGGCGAACAGCGTGGTCAGGAGCACCGTGGGGGTGACCCGCAGCTGCCGGCCGGCCCGGTGCAGGCGGGCGACCAGGTCCGTGCCCCTCACGTCGTTGACGTGGGCGTGCTGCTCGTAGTCGCCGATCAGGCCGGCCGGGGCCGTCGCATCCAGGCGCGGCACGGCGTGGCAGCCGCTGAGGGCCTCGTCCCAGTAGGCCGCCTCGCGGGCCAGCCAGCCCTCTCGCTCCGCGGCCTCGCGCTGGGCCGCGGCGTACCGCCCGTAGTCGGGTGCCGCCGGGCGGCCGTCGCCGGGCCGGCGGAGCTCGGCGAGCAGGTCGTCCTCGACCCGCTTCTGCCCGCTCGCGTCGCACACGATGTGGTCGACGGCGTAGACGAGGTGGGCGTCCGAGCCGCCGGGGCTCCGGACGAGGTGGGCGCGGACCCGGGCGGCGTCGCTGCGGTCGAAGGGCCGCGCCTCGATCTCCGAGAGGGCGCGGCGCAGCGTGGCCAGCCGCTCGGGCCCGGCCGGCGGACCGGCCTCGTCGCCGACCTCGACGCCGGCCTCGGGCCAGACGACCTGGACCCCGGCCGCCGGGTCGACGGAGGTCCGGAGGGCGGCGTGGCCGGCGACGACCCGGGCCAGGGCGGCCTCCAGGTCGGACCGGCCGACGTCCGGCACCGGCATCACGCCGGTGACCATGAACGTCTTCTGCTCGGCGTAGAAGGCTTCCTGGAAGGCCTGGCCCTCCTGCTCGAAGCTGATCGGGAACTCCAGCGGTGCCGTCATGGCCCTCCCTCCGTGACCGGGCGAGCGTAGGCGGCGACGAAGGCGTCGGGGTCGGGCGCTGGTCCGAGCAGGGCGGCCAAGGCGGAGGCGGCCGGGCCGGGGTGCTTGGCGGCCAGTCGGTCGAGGGCCTCGCGGTGCTCCTCCCACCGGCCGGGGCGGGCGTGGCTCAGGTGCAGGCCCGGCGCAGCCGGCTCGACCACGGTGGGCACGCCGGCCCGTTCGAGGCGGAGGCCCAGCTCGAGGTCCTCGCACCCCCACCCGGTGCCGAAGTCCACGTCGAAGCGGCCGATCGCCTCGAACACGTCCCGGCCGACCGAGACGTTGGCGCCGACGAACCCCACCCAGGGGGCGACGGCGGGCAGCCGACCGGCGGCCATGGCCTCGACGGTGCGCTCCAGCGCGTTGGCCACCTGGCGCCCGGCGTCGCCCCGCCAGGCGCCGGCGGCGAGGTCGCGGAGCGCGGACCCGTCGCGGCCCTCGACGGCGGCGAGGACCGTGCGGCTGCGGGGCAGCTCGCGGAGCCGGCCGTGGACGGCGGTGGCGCCCGGCCGACGGGCGTGGGCGGCGCGGTGGGCGGTCACGAAGTCCGGCTGGACGAGGACGTCGTCGTCGAGGAAGACGAGCAGCTCCCCGCCGGCGGCGGCCGCCCCGGCGTTGCGGGCGGCGGCCCGGCCCCGCCCGTCGAGCACCACGTGGGTCGCGTCCAGCAGGCCGTCGGTGACCGAGCGGGCCGGGACGGCGGAGCCGTCGTCGACGATCACGACCTCGTGGTCCGAGCCCTCCAGACCGTCCAGCAGAGCTGCGACCAGACGGAGGTGGACCGGCTTGTCGCGGGTCGGGACGATGACGGACGTCAGCGGTCCGGGCGACCTCGGCGGCACGCGACGACCGTATATGGTGCTCCCGGACGAGCGGTCTCGGCGGAGGGGATGGCTGATGAGCGACGTGGTCCTTCTGACCCCGCGAGAGGTGCCGACGGGCGCGTCGAGCCTGCACAACGAGCAGGTCGTCGTGAGCGACGTGGAGTACGTGCAGCTCGACCCGGTGATGCGGCAGTTCTACGAGAAGGTGCGGGAGAACCTCGGGATCGGCTGCCTGTCCACCGTGCTCCGGCAGGCCGGCCACTCCGTCCGGTCGCTCAACCTGCACGGGCGGCACCCGAGCGACGACGCCGTCCGGCAGCTCCTCCTCGACGAGCGCCCCGGCATGGTCGGCATCAGCGTGATGTACGACCTGCACATCACCGACGCCGTCCGGCTCGCCGCCGTTGCCCGGGAGACCCTGCCCGACGTGGTGGTGGCCCTCGGCGGGGCGTTCTGCACCTACAACGCCTCGCTGATCGCCGAGCACCTGCCCGAGGTGGACGTCGTCGCCTTCGGCGAGGCCGAGCGGACGATCGTCGACATGGTCGACGCGGTGGCGGCGGGCCGGTCGTGCACCGGCGTCGCCGGCACGGTGTGGCGGGACGGCGACCGGATCGTGTCGGGCGGCCCACCGGTCCTGCCCGACCTGGCCACGCTGCCGTGGCCGGCGCGGGACACGCTCGTCCAGCACCGCGCCGCCGGCATCCCGACCCCGGTCGCGTCGAGCTACACCAGCCGGGGCTGCCATGCCAAGTGCACCTTCTGCTACGCCCCTCGGCAACCGGGGGCGCCGACCAACCCGTGGCGGCAGCGCGACGTCGGCGACGTGGTCGACGAGCTCGAGCACCTCGTGCGCGACTTCGGCACGCGGTTCGTCTGGTTCAACGACGACAACTTCGGCGGGGCCTTCGCCGAGGGGGCCGAGCACGCCGTGGCGGTGGCCGAGGAGCTGATCCGGCGCGAGGTCCCCATCGAGTTCCACTGCGAGTTCCGCGTCGACTCCGGGCTGGTCGACCGGGAGGTGCTCGCCGTGCTCCGCCGGGCGGGCATGGCCTCGGCGCTCCTCGGCATCGAGACCGGATCGCCCTCGATGATGCGCCGGCTCAAGAAGGGCACGACGGTCGCCTACAACCTCTCGGCGGCCCGGCTGGTGCAGGACGCCGGGATCGACCTGGACCCCGGCTGGATCCTGATCGAGCCCGGGACGACCGTGGACGAGCTGTGGGAGAACGTGGCCTTCCTGGCCGCCACCGGCGCCCACCGGACCTCGAACCCGTTCTTCCTCGTCAACCGGGCCATCGCCCTCCGCGGCACCGAGATGTTCGACCGGATCGAGCCACCCGAGGTCGACTCCGCGCCGGCGCCCGGCTCGGCGACCGATGCGATCCTCGCCGCCGCCCGGCGCGACTACCGCACGGTCGATCCTGCGGTCGACGCCCTGTGGGAGGTGTGGAGCCGCATCGGCGGCGAGATCAGCCGCCGGCGGGAGAACGAGGTCCCGTTCCTCGCCCAGGACCTGGCCGACGCCACCCGTCGCGCCCGCCGCGAGGGACGCCCGGCGCCGATGCCCCTCACCCCGCTCCGCCGGTGGAGCGCGGGCCTCGCCGACCTCCTGCTCGGGCTCCTGGTCACCGGGCTGATGATCGCCGACCAGCGCCCGGAGGACCTGGAGGCGGCGCTCGACGAGGCCCTCGGCACGGTCGTCGACACCTATGACCGGGACACCCTCGGCCGGCCCTACGCCGAGGTCGTGGCCGAGGTCCGGGCCCTGGCCGACGAGCCGGCGGCGTCGGGGATCGGCGCGTGATCCGCTTCGCCGCCATCGGGTGCGGGCGGGTGCTGGAGCGGATCCACCTCCCCGCCGCCCTCGACCATGCCGACGTCGAGGTGGTCGGGCTGTGCGACGCCGACATCGGCCGGGCCGAGGCCGTCCGGGGCGACCTCGACCTCGTCGTCGGCACCCACCCCGAGCGGCTGCTGGCCGACGTGCGGCCCGACGTGGTGAGCATCTGCACGCCCAACGCCGCCCACGAGGCGGGGGTCGCGGTCGCCGTCGCCGCCGGTGCCCGGGTGCTGTGCGAGAAGCCGCTGGCCGCCACCGTGGACGGGGCCCGCCGCGTCGCCGCCCTGGGCGAGGGGTCGTCGCTGGTCGGGGTGAACCTGCCGTACCGCTTCGACCCGCTGGTCGAGCGGCTGGCGGGGGAGCTGCCCGACGGCCCGGTCGACATCCGGGTCGTGCTGGCCACCCCGGGGCTGCGGCTGTGGCGACCGGTGTCGCGGTGGTACGACGATCCGCTCCTGGCCGGTGCCGGGGTCGCCCTCGACCTCGGCGTCCACGCCGTCGACCTGCTCGACGTCCTCGTCGGTCCGCTGGTCGGAGAGGCGGTGGACGGCGACCCGGTGGGGGAGCGCTGCACGCTCCGGCTCGGCCACGACCGGGGCTCGGCCACGGTCGAGCTGGACCGGGCCTCCCGCCGGATCGAGGTGGTCGTCGAGGCCAGCGCGCCCGGGGGCACGGCCCGACTCGACCTCCGGAGCGGCACGCTCGAGCGTGACGGCATGGAGGTCGCCACCGGGATGCCCCCGCCCGCAGGTGTGGCGGTGACCTCGTTCCTCGACGTCGCGGCCGGCCGCGGTGGTCGGGTCGTGCCCTTCGCGACCGCCCTCCGCCACCAGGTCGCGATCGAGGCCTGCCTCGACGGCGTCGTGGAGGTGGCATGACCGGCCCGGTCCCCGTCGGCCTGCCCGACCGGGTCCCGGCTGCCCTGGCCGGCCCGGTGGGCGTGTCCGGCCTCGGTCCCGACGGCGACGTGGTCGCCTCGGCCGCCGCCCGGCTCGGGCTCGAGGTGGTGGACGTCGGAGCCGCATCGACCGTCCCGCCGGTGGTCGTGGCCGGGGCCGCCGTGGCCGCCGACCTCAGGGCCGGCCCCGAGACGTACCTCGTGGTCGTCGTCCCCGTCCTGGACGCCATCGAGGTGGTCCGCGAGCTGCGCCGGGGCGGCCGCACGATGGTCCTCGCCTCCCCGCTCGACGCCGAGCGCGTCGAGCACCTGCTCCGCTACCTGCTGGGCACGGCCGCCCCAGCGGCGGCCGCCCCGGCGGCGCTCGACCCGACCGGTGTGCTGCGCGGACCGTCCGGGTCGGTCGTGCTGGACGAGGCCGAGCAGGCGCTCCTCCGCCTGCTGGCGGCCGGCGGCGACGGCGACGTCGTCCGGATCGATGTGGTCCAGGCGGCCGTCGGGACCGATCACGCCCGGACGGCCGCCGTCCTGGGTCGCCGCCTGACCGCCACCGGGGCCCAGGCCAAGGTGCTCAAGGTGCCGGAGATCGGCTACCGGCTGGCGGGACCGGTCGTGCTCACCGAGGGGACCGCCCGCCCCGCGTCGACGCCGTGAAGGCGGCGGCCCGGGCGGCGAGCGCCTCGGCGCCCCGGAGGGAGGCCTCGGCCCCCAGGATCGCCGGCACCACCACCGGGTCCGGGCGCCCGTCGCGACCGAGGGCGGCGACGGCGTCGACCACGAGCGGCACGAGCCCGTCGATCGCCGTCGCGACCCCGCCCCCGACGGCGATCCGGTCGATCCCGAAGAGCTCGTGGACCACGACGCACAGGCGGCCGAGGTCCCGGGCCGCCTCCTCGATCGGCCCGCGGGCCCACGGCTCCCCCCGGTCGAGCCCGGCGACGAGGCCCGGGCCGTCGACGGGTGCACCGCGCCGCTCGGCGGCGTGGGCCAGCACGGCCGGTCCCGACGCCATCGCCTGCACGCACCCGTTCCGGCCGCAGCGGCAGGGGACCGGGCGGGCGGCGATGGGCAGGTGCCCGAGGGCAGCGCCCATGGGCTCGCCGTCCCGCACCACGCCACCGGCGATGCCGGTGCCGACGCCCACGAAGACGAGGTCGGTCCGGCCCGTGGCCGCCGCCTCGGCCTGCGCCGCGGCGACGCCGTCGTCGGCCGTGACCACCGGGGCGCCCAGCCGCTCGCCGAGCCGGCCGACGAGATCGACGCCGCGCCACCACGGCCGGTTGGGCCAGCCCCTGACCACACCGTCGTCGTCGAGGTCGGGCGCGGCGGACACGCCGACGCCGTCGACGGCCCCGACGTCGGCGAGCCAGCCGTCGAGGGCAGCGAGGTCGGCAGCCAGGGTGCCGTCGGCCGGCCACAGGAGGACGCCGCCGGCCGCGCCGCTGCGGGCCACCTTGGTGCCGCCGATGTCGAGGGCCAGCGTCGCCCCCACCCCGCCCTCGCCCACGGCCGGGAGTCTGGCACGCCGCCCACCCTCGGGGTCGGGGCGGTGACCGTCCCGGACGAGAGCTGGCCGATCGTCCTGCCGCACCTCGTCGGCACCGGCGGCGAGGGGACGTGGCTGGGCGCGCCGCTGCCCGCCGAGCAGCAGGGCTGGCCGGACCTCCTCGCCGGTTGCGACGGCGGCCGGCCGCTGGCGGAGCTGTCCCCCGAGACCCGATCGGTGCTCGGCGCGGCCCGGGCCGCCGGCTACGTCGTGGTCGCCGGCCCGCCCCGTCCCGCCGGCCCGGGCGGCCGGGTGGTGGTGGTCTCGCCGCACCCCGACGATGCCGTGCTGTCGGTCGGGGGCCAGCTCCACGGGACCGGGGCGACCGTCGTCGACGTCTTCTCCCGCGAGCGCTGGACCTCGCGCCCCCACTACGTGGACCGCCCTGAGCTGACCGAGCAGGTGCTGGTCGCCGAGGAGCGGGTCGCCTGCCGGGTGCTCGGCGTCGACCCGGTGCTCGGCGGGCTCGACGACGCGCCGCAGCGCCGGTGGCAGGACGGCTTCCTGGTCGACCGGCCGGAGGGGACCGAGGTGGTCAGGGCCGAGCCCGAGGTCGCATCCGCCGTCCGCGACCTGCTCCGGCCCCACCTGGGCGGGGCCGCCGAGGTGCTGGCGCCGCTGGGCCACGGCGGCCACGTCGATCACATCCACTGCCGGGAGGCGGTCCTGGCGTTGGTCGCCGAGGGGGTGGTCGACCCAGCCCGGGTGGCGCTCTACGAGGACGTCCCGGCGTCGCTCTTCGCCGGCGTGGAGGGGCTGGTCGGGGCGCTCGGCGCCCGTCTCGGCGCGCCGCTGGGTGCCGAGACGAGACCGGTGCCGGAGCTGGGCGTGGCCGCCCAGGCCGAGGCGCTGCGGGCGTACCGGCTCCAGGTGCCGTCCGGCGTCGTGACCCGGGTCGGCCGGTGCTCGCGCCGGCGGGCCGGGGGAGCCGGCGGCGCCGAGCGGGTCTGGCGGCTGTCGGAGGTCGACGAACCAGGAGAGGTGGTCCCATGACCGATCGCGGAGCGGTGCTGCTCGTCAACGGCCCCAACCTGGGCCGTCTCGGCACGCGGGAGGTGGCGGTGTACGGCACCACGACGCTGGGCGAGATCGAGGCGAGCGTCGGTGCCGTCCTCGCCGCGGCGGGGTTCTCCCTCGTGGCCGTGCAGAGCAACCACGAGGGGGTGCTGATCGACGCCCTGGAGGAGCACGCCGGCGCCCGGGGGGCGATCGTCAACCCCGGCGCCCTGATGATGGGCGGCTGGTCGCTGCGCGACGCCCTGAGCGCCTTCCCGGCCCCGTGGATCGAGGTGCACATCACCAACGTGTGGGCACGCGAGGAGTTCCGTCACAGCTCGCTCACCGGGGGCCTGGCCTCCGGGGTGGTCATGGGCCTCGGCGCCCGTGGCTACGCGCACGCGGCTCACGCCCTGGTGGGCCTGCTCGACGCCGACGAGGGCGGCGGGTGACCGAGGCCAGCCTGCTGGTCGGCGCGCTGCGCGGGGCGCCGGCGGGCACGACCCTCGCCGGGCTGCCCGCCGAGGGCCTGGTCGCCGCCGTCGAGGAGCGGGCGGACGACCTGGGGCCGGTCGCGGCGGGGTGGCCCGTCGTCCTGCGGGGGGCCGCCGGTCCCGGGTGGCTGGTCGACCTCCTCGCCCTCCTCGAGACCGGCGCCTCGCCCGTGCTGGCGACGTCCGACGCGCCCGAGGCCGAGGTGGTCCGGATGGGGGCCCTGGCCGGCGCCGTCGGCTGGCTCGACGCCGGTGCGACCAGGGCCACGCCCCTGGCCGCCGAGCGGGCGACGCGCCCCGCCCCCGCCGCCCGGTCGATCGTGCTGGCCACGTCGGGGTCGACCGGGCTGCCCCAGCCGGTCGTCCGACCGGAGCGCTCGCTGTGGCACGAGGGTGGCCGGTACATCGGCCACGTCGGCCTGGGCCCGGCCGACGAGCTGCTGCTCCCGCTGCCCCCGTGGCACGCCTACGCCCTGG
>JBQGCF010000110.1:0-8634 GCA_052038315.1 Iamia sp. | reverse complement strand
CTGAGCGGGCGTCTCGCCCGCTCAGGGTCGCAATTTCGGGTGTGGGGCCGGGTGCCGGCCCGGTCGGGGCCCGGCCGGTACCGTCGTCCGGCGTGACCGATCGGTGCTGCTCGACGATGGAGCGCCAGCTCGACGCCTGGTCGTGCCCCCAGCACGATCGGCGGATCGACTGCCCGGACGCGCTGCTCGCCGAGCTGCCCAACGGCCTCGTCGGGCTGATCGTGCACGACGGCGGGGCGGCCATGGTCGCCATCGACTTCTGCCCGTGGTGCGGGGCGGGGGTCGGCCCGGCGTGAAGGTCGCGGTCGTGTGCCTGGGGAACATCTGCCGGTCGCCCATGGCCGCCGCCGTGCTGCGCCACGCCCTGGCCGAGGCGGGACTGGCCGACGAGGTCGAGGTGGTCTCGGGCGGCACCGCCGGCTACCACGTCGGCGACCCGGCCGACCGCCGGGCCCGGGCCACCCTGCGGAGCCGGGGCTACGACGACGCCCACACCGCGAACCGGTTCACCGCCGCCGACTTCGCCGACGTCGACCTGGTGCTGGCCATGGACGACGCCAACCGGGCCGACCTGGTGCGCATCGCCCCGACGCCGGCCGACGCGGCCAAGGTCCGGTTGTTCCGGGGTGAGGGCGAGGTGCCCGACCCGTACTACGACGACACCTTCGAGCAGGCCCTCGACCTGATCGAGGCGGCGGTGCCGGCGATCGTCGCCGAGCTGCGGTCCCGGTGACGACGGCCCAGCAGGTCGACGAGCGGGTCGAGGCCGCCACCGGGCGCCGGGTCGCGGCCGTCGACCGCATCGGCGGGGGCGACATCGGCGAGACGTGGAAGGTCGACACCGACGAGGGCCCCCTCTTCGTCAAGACGCACCGCCACCCGCCGCCGACGCTGTTCCCCACCGAGGCCGCCGGCCTCCGCTGGCTGGCCGAGCCGGGTGCGCTGCCCGTGCCGACCGTCCGCGTCGCCGAGCGGGACCTGCTCGTCCTCGACTGGGTCGAGCCCGGACCGCCCGGTGACGGCGCCGCCCTCGGACGGGGCCTGGCCGAGGTCCACCGGGCCGGCGCCCAGGCCTTCGGTGGACCGGCGCGGCGGGCCGACGCGGTGGGCCACATCGGCGACGTCGCCGTGCCCGACGGGTCGACGCCCGACCGGGTCACCTTCCTCGTCGAGCGGCGCTGGCGCCCGCTGGCCTGGAAGGCGCTGGCCGAGGAGGTGGTCGACCCCGAGATCGAGCACCTCCTCGACGCGGTGGCCGACGGGCTCGACGAGCGGCTCGGGCCCGAGGAGCCGCCGGCCCGGGTCCACGGCGACCTCTGGTCCGGCAACGTGCTGTGGGGCGCCGACGGCCGGCCGTGGCTGATCGACCCGGCGGCCCACGGCGGCTTCCGGGAGACCGACCTGGCCATGCTCGACCTCTTCGGCGGGCTGGCCGACGCCACCCTCGGCGCCTACCAGGAGGCCTTCCCGCTGCCCGAGGGCTGGCGCTCGCGGGTCCGCCTCCACCAGGTCACCCCGCTGCTCGTCCACGCCGTCCTCTTCGGCGGCTCCTACGGCCGCCAGGCCGCCGACGCCCTCCGCACGGTGCTGTAGCGGGCAGGATCTGGGCATGGACCCGTCCGGACCGGTGCTCGTCGAGGTCGTGCGCAACGGGTGGGTCGAGAGCGTCCACCGCGGCCGCCTGGTGGTGCTGGCCGCCGACGGCCGGGCGACGACGGTGCTCGGCGCGGTCGACGAGGCGGTCATGCTGCGCAGCTGCGCCAAGCCCCTCCAGGCCCTCGCCCTGCTCCGGGCCGGGTGGGAGCCGAACTCCGAGCAGCTCGCCCTGGCCGCGGCCAGCCACGCCGCCACCGACGCTCACCGCGCCGTCGTCCGGTCGACCCTCGCTGCTGCCGGGCTCGTCGAGGACGACCTGCGCTGCCCCGGCGGCATCGGCCACAGCTGCTCCGGGAAGCACGCCGGCATGCTCGCCGCGTGCCGGGCCGCGGGCTGGCCGACCGACGGCTACCTCGACCCCGGGCACCCGCTCCAGCAGCTCGTCCGGGCCACGATCGAGGAGGCGACCGGCTTCCGGGCCGTCCACGAGGCGGTCGACGGCTGCGGCGCCCCCGTCCTCGCCCTGCCCCTGACCGGCCTGGCCCGGGCGTTCGCCGGCCTGGCACGGTCCGCTCCGGACACGCCCGAGGGCCGGGTGGCCGAGGCCATGCGCCGGCACCCCGAGCTGGTCGCCGGCGAGCCCCGCTCGGTCACCCGGCTGATGCGGGCCGTGCCCGGGCTGATCGCCAAGGACGGGGCCGAGGGGGTCTACGTCGCCGCCCTCCCCGACGGTCGGGTGGTCGCGGCCAAGGTCGACGACGGGGCCCTGCGCGCCGTGGAGGTCGTCGTCGCCTCGGCCGTGGCCCACCTGGTGGGCGAGGACGACCCCGCCGTGGACCTCGACCTGCTCGCCGAGATCGCCCTCCCCGACGTCCTCGGTGGGGACGAACCGGTCGGCGAGATCCGCTCGGTCGTCTGAGCGGGTGACTCAGCGCCGCACCCGGTAACGCAGGTGGTCGGCGCCCTCGCCGGCGACGGCCCCGATCCGCTCCAGGTCGAGCGGCCCGACCCCGTCCCACCACGGCAGCCCGCCGGGGAGGGTGAAGGGCATGACGTGGAGGGTCAGCTCGTCGACCAACCCGGCCCGCAGCGCCTGCTGCACGGTCGAGGCGCCACCGCCGATGTCGACGTTCCGGTCGCCGGCGGCGTCGCGGGCCCGCTCGACGGCAGCCTCCAGCCCGTCGGTGACGAAGACGTAGCGGGTGCCGTTGGCCATCTCGACGGTGGGCGCCGGCCGCTGCGTGACGATGAACACCGGGGTCCGGAACGGGGGCTCGCCGGCCCAGAAGTCGACCCCGCCGTCGAACATGGTCCGGCCCATCACCACCGCGCCGGTGCCGTCGAACCACTCGCCGACCATCCGGGAGTCGGCGTCGTCGACCCCGCCCTCCAGGCCCTGGCGGGCCCGCCAGCTGGCCAGCCCGGCGATCCACGCGTGCAGCCGCTCGCCGCCCTCGTCGGCGTCGATGCAGCCGTCGAGCGACACCATCAGGTCCACGGTCACGATGCTCATGGCCGGGACGTCGGAGCCGTCACCGCTCACTCGACACGGCGCCGGAGGGGATGGTCGGGCGGGACCTCGACGAGGACGATGCGGACGCCGTCGGGGTCGGACAGCCAGCACTCGATGAGGCCCCACGGCATGCGCTCGGTGGCTCGGTCGATCGTCACGCCGGCGGCCCGCAGCCGCGCCTCCTCGGCAGCGACGTCGGCCACCTGGAGCCACAGGACGGTCGGGCCCGAACCGGTGTCGTCCGTGGCCGACGCGGTCGTCAGCTCGACGAGGCCGCCGCCGGCGAAGAGCACCACGCCGGTGACCCGTCCGGCCACGCCGTACTCCCGGGCCACGGTGAGGCCGAGGGTGTCCTCCCAGAAGCGCCGGGAGGCGGCCAGGTCCCGGCACCGGAAGATCGTCCGCATCGCCAGCACGTCCACCACTGCATCCTGCTCCTTCGACCCGACCCCGGTCCGGGATCGTCGGTAGGGTCGGGCGGGCATGGCCCGGTCGTCCCCCGCCCGCCTCGCCCGCTCCGGCGGCGCGCTCGCGGCCCTGCTCGCCGGCTCGGCCCTGGCCGGTTGCAGCGCCCTGGGCATGCCCGACTCGGCCACCGAGCAGGGCGACACCGTCCTCGACCTCTGGTCGCCCGCCGTCACCGCCGCCTTCGTCGTGGGCTCGATCGTCTGGGCCCTGATCATCTGGTCGGTGATCCGCTACCGGAAGCGCAACGACACGCTGCCGACGCAGGTCGAGGAGCACATCCCGCTCGAGATCGCCTACACGGTGGTGCCCATCGTCATCGTCGCCGTGCTCTTCGTGTTCGGGAGCCTGGCCTACGAGGACGTCAGCTCGACCGAGGGCACGCCCGACCACCGGGTCACCGTCACCGGCTTCCAGTGGTCGTGGCAGTTCGTCTACGAGGGGACCGACGTGGTCATCGAGGGCGACGGCGAGGGCAACGACGGCCCCGAGCTGGTGCTGCCGGTGGGCGAGACGACCCGGCTCGACCTGGTCAGCGTGGACGTGGCCCACTCGTTCTGGGTGCCCGAGTTCCTGGGCAAGACCGACCTCATCCCGGGGGTCGACAACCAGGTCGACGTGACCCCGACCGAGGAGGGCACGTTCCGGGGCCGCTGCGCCGAGTTCTGCGGGCTCGACCACTGGCGCATGTACTTCCACGTCCGGTTGGTGAGCCCCGCCGAGTACGACGCCTGGCTGGCCGAGCAGGAGGAGGCCGCGTGACCACGCTCGACGACCCCCTCGTCGCCCCCGACCCGATCGAGTCGGAGCCGACCCGGCCGCCCTCGTCGGTGCGGTCGCGAGGGCTCCTCGGCCTGCTGACGACCACCGACCACAAGGTCATCGGCATCGCCTACATCGCGACCGCCCTCTGCTTCTTCCTGCTGGGCGGGGCGCTGGCCAGCGTCATCCGGGTCGAGCTGTACTCGCCCGGCACCCAGGTCGTGGAGCCGGGTGCCTACAACCAGGTCTTCACCATGCACGGCAGCGTGATGATCTACCTGTTCATCGTGCCCATGGCCTTCGGGCTGGCCAACTACATGGTGCCGCTGCAGATCGGCGCCAAGGAGATGGCGTTCCCGCGGCTCAACGCCCTCGGCTACTGGCTGTTCCTCTTCGGCGGGTTCACCATGATCGCCGGCTTCGCCACCGCCGACGGCCCGGCCGCCTTCGGGTGGACCGCCTACGCGCCGCTGTCCGAGGCGATCCGCAGCCCCGCCATCGGCCACGACCTGTGGCTGCTGTCGGTGATCCTGACCGGCACCGGGACGATCACCGCGGCGGTCAACGTCATCGCCACCACCCTGGCCATGCGGGCGCCGGGGATGTCGATGTTCCGCATGCCGATCTTCACCTGGAACATGCTGGTGACCAGCGTCCTGGTGCTGATCGCCTTCCCGGTGCTGACCGCGGCCTGCGCCATGATGCTGGCCGACCGCAACCTGGGCGCCCAGATCTTCGACCCGCAGGGCGGCGGCCAGCCCATCCTCTGGCAGCACCTGTTCTGGTTCTTCGGCCACCCCGAGGTGTACATCGCGGCCCTGCCGTTCTTCGGCATCATCACCGAGGTCCTGGCCACGTTCTCGTCCCGGCCGGTGTTCGGCTACCGGGGGCTCGTGCTCGCCACCCTGACGATCGCCTCGCTGTCGGTCGGCGTGTGGGCCCACCACATGTTCACGACGGGCGCGGTCGAGGTCGGCTACTTCTCGGCCCTGTCGCTGCTGATCGCCGTGCCCACCGGGGTGAAGTTCTTCAACTGGATCGGCACGATGTGGGGCGGCCGGCTGGTGTTCCCGACACCGATGCTCTTCGCCATCGGCTTCCTCTCGCTGTTCCTGCTCGGCGGGCTGACCGGCGTGATCCTCGCCCTGCCGGCGCTCGACCTCCAGCTCCACGACTCGTACTTCGTCGTGGCCCACTTCCACTACGTGATGTTCGGCGGCTCGGCCTTCGCCATGTTCGCCGGGCTCTACTACTGGTTCCCGAAGGCGTTCGGGAAGACCCTCCACGAGGGCTGGGGGAAGCTGCACTTCGCCCTGACGTTCATCGGCTTCAACATGACGTTCCTCGTCCAGCACGTGCTCGGCGCCGAGGGCATGCCCCGCCGGGTGGCCGACTACCTGCCGGAGGACGGCTTCACCACCCTCAACCGGATCAGCACCGTCGGCGCCCTGATCACCGCCGTGTCGGTGTTCCCCTTCGCCTGGAACATCTGGCGGACGCTGCGCAAGGGCGACGAGGCCGGCGCCGACCCCTGGAAGGGCCAGACCCTCGAGTGGGCGACCACGTCGCCGCCCCCACCCCACAACTTCGACGAGCTCCCGCCGATCCGCTCCAACCGCCCGGTCTGGGACCTGCGCCACCCGAAGGAGGCCCGCCGGTGAGCGACCCGTCGGCCTCCTCGGATCCATCGGCCCCGTCGGACCGGGAGGACGTGACCGCACCGGTCGTGGCCCGGGAGGAGGCGGAGCGCGACGACGCCGGCCGGGACGCGGAGGAGCCGGGCGACGCCGGCTGGAAGCTCCAGGCCACGATCTTCGGCGGTGTGGCCGGCTTCATCGCCGTGATCGCCGCCATCTACTGGTTCGTGTCCTACGAGCACGCCGGCTCGACCTTCCTCGCCCTCACCGCGGCGATGGCCCTCCTGACCGCCGCCTACGTCGGCTGGCCCCGCAAGGCCCACGACAGCGCCGATGCCGCCCACGAGGAGCACGAGCCCGGCCACGACCCCCACGACGGGGTCTGGTTCCCCGAGGCCAGCATCTGGCCGTTCGCCATCGGCGCCGGCATGGTCCTCGTCGGCAACGGCCTCCTCCTCGGCCGCTGGCTCCTCATCCCCGCCGCCGTCTTCCTCGTCTGGGCCCTCGCCGCCATGATCCGCCAAGGCCGACACCGGGTGTGAGGCGGGGTCGGGGGGTAGGGGTGGGGGCATGCCTGGTGACGACGAGACCACCGACGACCTGATCGAGGGGACCAAGGAGGCCAAGGAGGCGGCCGAGGAGGCCGTGGCCGAGACGCACGACGAGGCCGAGGAGCTCCAGGAGGAGCTCGACCGCCGCGCCGAGGACGGCTAGGCGGGGACCGGTCGGCCGCGCAGCCGGGCCCACGCTCGGGCGCCCCGGCCGGCGGTGATCAGCCCGGGGTCGAGGCCCATCTGCACCCACCACCACGTCGGCACCTCGGTCACCACCGACCGGAGCCGGTGCCGGACGCGGAACGTCAGCAGGTGGGCGGCCATCGGGCTCGACGACCGGGCCGCGGTGACATCGGCCAGGCGGAAGCGGGTGGTGCGGCTGGGCCACCCCCGGCCGGGGATCTCGACGTGCTCGCCGTCGAAGGTGACCTCACGGGACCGCAGCCGGATCACGAGGGCGATGGTCCACGGGAGGAAGACCGCCAGCCAGGGCAGGATCACCCACGGGTGCCGCCGCACGAGCGAGTCCGAGCTGGCGAGGACCCACATGAAGGTCTGGAGGCCGACGGCGATGAGCTGGACCTTCGTCGCCCCCTGCTCCACCGGGGCATGGGCGACCCACCGGCCCTCCGCCCCGTCGCTCCGCCACTCCCACCAGCCCCCGTCCACCACGGTCGGGGAGGCTACGCCCGTTCGAGCCGCTTGGCCTCCTTGCGGCGGGCGGGGATCTCCCACAGGCGCAGCAGCTCCCAGCGGATGCGGGGGCGTTCGGGCGGGGCCATGCCGGCGACCTCGTCCCGCAGCTGGAGCTCGATGCAGAGCCGGTAGGTCACGAGGGCGACGATCGGCGGCAGCACGATGGCGGCCACCCGGCAGGCGATCAGCACGGCGTTGACCGAGAGGCCGAAGGTGGTGGCCAGCACGTCGGTCGATCCGGACAGCGTGAGCACCGTGTAGAAGGCGAGCGTCGCCGCGCCCATGCACGTCCGCACCGGCCGGTTGCGGGGCCGGTCGAGCAGGTGGTGCTCGGTGACGTCGGAGGTGAACTTCGCCTCCAGGAACGGCCACAGGTACAGCAACCCGAAGGTGATGCCGGCCATCAGGACCGCAGGGAAGAACGGGGCCGGCACCTCGTAGCCACCGGCCCGGATCTCCCAGCTCGGGAAGATGCGCAGCGCCCCGTCGAGCCAGGCCATGTACCAGTCGGGTTGCGAGGCGGCGCTGACCTCCGCCGGCTCGAACGGCCCGTAGAGCCAGATCGGGTTGATCTGGGCCAGCCCGCCGAGGGCGGCGATCACCGCGGCCGTCATGAACATGAGGCCGATCGACTTGAAGGCGAAGCGGGGCCACACCGGCTCGCCGACCACGTTGCGCTCGGTGCGCCCCCGACCGCCGAACTGCGTGTGCTTGTGGCGCACGACGAGGCCGAGGTGGATGCCGAGCAGGGCGATGATGATCGCCGGCAGCAGCAGGATGTGGATGACGTAGAGCCGGTTGATGATGTCGGGCCCGGGGAACTCGCCGCCGAACAGCAGCGACGCCAGCCACGTCCCGACGACCGGGATCGACAGGGTGATCGAGTAGGCGATGCGCAGACCGGTCCCCGACAGCTGGTCGTCGAGCAGCGAGTAGCCGGCGAAGCCGTTGAAGATGGCCAGGATCAGCAGGGTGACGCCGACCATCCAGTTGAGCTCGCGGGGCCGGCGGAAGGCGCCGGTGAAGAACACCCGCATCAGGTGCACGACGGTGGCGGCCAGGAACAGCAGCGCGGCCCAGTGGTGCATCTGGCGCATCACCAGGCCGGCCCGCACGTCGAAGCTGAGGTCGAGCGACGAGGCGTAGGCCTCGGTCATCACGACGCCCTGCAGCGGCTCGTAGCTCCCGTCGTAGACGACCTTGGTGACGCTCGGGTCGAAGAAGAAGGTCAGGTAGACGCCGGTGACGATCAGGACGACGAAGGCGTAGAGGGCGATCTCGCCGATCAGGAACGACCAGTGGTCCGGGAAGACCTTGCCCAGCGCGGTGCGGGCGAACTTGGCCGACCCCAGCCGCCCGTCCATCCAGCGGGCGACCCGCCGGGTCACGAGGCGGTCACGGGCCATCAGGC
>JBQGCF010000109.1:0-9703 GCA_052038315.1 Iamia sp. | reverse complement strand
GGCAAAGACAAGGGCTGATCCCGTGACCAGCGACCCCACCCCCTCCGAGGGGCCGCCCGAGGAGACCCCGCCGACCTCGTCGGAGGCCCCGGCCCCCGACGCCGGCGAGGCCTCCGTCGACGTCCCCGACGACCTGTCCGGTCTCGACGACCTCCCGCCCGCCGAGGGCGAGGAGGTCGGCGGGGCCGGCTCGGTCGAGGAGCTCGTCGAGCTGGTCGAGACGCTCACCGCCGAGCGCGACTCGTACCTCGACCGCTGGACGCGCACCCAGGCCGACTTCGAGAACTCCCGCAAGCGGCTCCAGCGCGAGGCCGTCGACGCCGCCGCCCGGGCCACCGGTCGGCTCGCCGAGGACCTGCTCCCGGTGCTCGACGCGTGCGATGCCGCCATCGGCCACGGCGAGGCCGCGGTCGAGCCGGTGTTCGCCGCCCTGCTCCAGGTGCTGGAGAAGAACGGGCTCGAGCGCATCGACCCCCGCGACGACGTGTTCGACCCCAACCGCCACGAGGCTGTGCTCCACGAGCCCGCCGGGCCCGACGACGACCCCGCCCTGTCGGTGGTCTCCGAGGTCCTGCGCATCGGCTACGCGTGGGACGGGCGGGTCCTGCGCGCCGCCATGGTGAAGGTCAGGGGCTGACCCATGGCCCCGCAGCGCGAGTGGCTGGAGAAGGACTACTACGCGGTGCTCGGGGTCGCCCCCGACGCCGATCAGAAGGCCGTCACCAAGGCCTACCGGGCCCTGGCCCGCCAGCTGCACCCGGACGCCAACCCGGGCGACGCCTCGGCCGAGGAACGCTTCAAGGAGGTGTCGTCGGCCTACGACGTGGTCGGCGACCCCGAGACGCGCAAGGAGTACGACGAGGTCCGGGCCCTCGCCGCCCGCGGCGGGGGCTTCGGGCCCGGTGGCTTCGGCGGCTTCGACGGCCAGAACGTGAACGTCGGCGACCTGGGTGACCTCGGCTCGCTCTTCGGCAACCTGTTCGGCCGGGGCGGGGGCGGCCGCGGCCCGGCCGGTCCCGCCGGGCGCCGGCCCCGGCGCGGCACCGACCTCGAGACCGAGCTCCACCTGTCGTTCACCGATGCCGTCGACGGCGTGACCACCGCGGTCCGCATCCTGGCCGACGCCGTGTGCTCCACCTGCCACGGCGACGGGGCCCGCCCGGGCACCCGCCCGACCACGTGCCCGCAGTGCCGCGGGCAGGGCGTGGTCGCCGACGACCAGGGGCCGTTCTCGTTCAGCTCGCCCTGCCCCCGCTGCGGGGGCCGGGGCTCGGTGATCGAGGACCCGTGCCCGACCTGCTCGGGCTCGGGGATCGAGCGCCGGCCCCGCGAGGTCAAGGTCCGCATCCCGGCCGGTGTCACCGACGGCACCCGCATCCGGGTCAAGGGCCGGGGCGCGCCGGGCCGCGACGGCGGCGAGGCCGGTGACCTGTTCGTCGTCTGCCGGGTCGCCCCCCACCCGCTGTTCCGGATCGACGGCCGCAACCTCACCCTCACCCTGCCGGTCACCTTCCCCGAGGCCGCCCTCGGCGCCGACGTGGCCGTGCCGACGCTCCACGGCGACCCGGTCACCGTGCGGATCCCGGCCGGCACCCCCAACGGGCGGCGGCTGCGGGTCAAGGGCAAGGGCGTGGCCGCCAGGGCCGGGACCGGCGACCTGATCGTCACCGTCGAGGTGGCCGTCCCCACCCGGCTCAGCGCCGCCCAGCGCAAGGTCGTCGAGGAGCTCCGCACGCTCACCGCCGACGAGTCGCCGCGGGCCCACCTGTTCCCTGCGACCATGGGTGAGCAGCCTGCGTCGGCCGAGGAGTCCGAGGAGGAGGTCGTCTCATGAGCTCCCGTGCGGTGTACGTCATCTCGGTCGCCGCCGAGCTGGCCGGCGTCCACCCCCAGACCCTGCGGATCTACGAGCGCAAGGGCCTGGTCGACCCGGCCCGCACGCCGGGCGGCAGCCGGCGCTACAGCGACGACGACATCGCCCTGCTGCCGCGCATCCAGGAGCTCACCAACGAGGGCCTCAACCTGGCCGGCGTCCAGCGGGTGCTCGAGCTGGAGGCCGAGGTCCGCCGGTTGCGGGCCGACCTCGACGCAGCGCGGGCCGACGGGCGCCGCCAGGTCGAGGAGGTCGAGCGCCGCCACCAGGCCGCCCTGGTGCCGGTGTCCCAGTCGATCGTCCTGTTCGAGGGGCGTCGCCGCCGTTCCTGAACGCACGGTGACGATCCGTGCTCTGACTTGCAATCGCACCACGTCAAGTGGTGGGGTGGCGTGGGCGCCGGCGCGGGGTCGGTGTCTTGACAAGGGGGGAATCCTTCATGGCTCCACGCTCGCTGCGGCGCGCGCTCACAGGGCTGCTCGCCAGCAGCCTGGCCCTCACCGGCATCGGCATCCTGGGCGGGACGCCGGCTGGTGCGGCGGTGACGACCACGGTCACCAACGGCACCACCATCACCATCCCGGACCAGGGGAACGCCGACCCGTTCCCGTCGGCGATCAACGTCAGCGGGCTGATCGGCACGGTCAGCGGCCTCACCGTCGAGCTGACCGCCGTCGACCACACCTGCGCCAAGGACCTCGACATCCTCCTGGTCGGCCCGACCGGCATCGCCAGCACGTTGCTGTCGGACGTCGGCGAGGTCGGCGTCAACATCGGCGGCTGCAACGACCTCAAGACGACGGTCATCGTCAGCGACGCCGGCGCCCCCTTCGGCACCTCGGTGCCCGAGGGCAACCCGATCACCGTGCGCCCGTCGGACAACGACGCCTTCCCGCACCAGGGTGACAGCTGGGGCGACGCCGGCAGCGAGATCGCGCCGAACAACCTGGCCACCTTCAACGGCAGCAACCCCAACGGCTCCTGGAAGCTGTACGTCGTCGACGACGCCGGCAGCGACTCGGGCACGATCGCCGGCTGGAAGCTCAACATCACCACCCCGAACGGCGCCCCGACGGCCACCAACCAGGCCGTCGACGTCAACAAGGGCGAGGCCAAGGCCATCACCCTCGGCGGCACCGACCCCGACGAGGACGCCCTGACCTGCGTGCCGACCCTCGGCAACCGGCCCAAGGGCGTGGTGGCCGGCGCCGGCTGCAACGTCACCTTCACCGCCCCGGTGCGGGGGGCGACCGGCCTCGACTCCTTCTCGTTCAAGGTCCGTGACCCCCACGGCGTGGAGAGCGCCCCGGGCACCGTCACCGTGAACGTCGTCAACCGCAACCCGGTGGCCACCAACCCGGCCGTCTCGGTCCCGGCCGGCTCCGCCGTCGGCGTGGCCCTGGGCGGGACCGACCCCGACCCGGGCGAGAGCCTGGCCCTGACCTGCGCCCCCGAGCTGGGCGACACCGAGTCGGGCAAGGGCAAGGTCAGCGGGACCGGCTGCAACGTCACCTACAAGGCCAAGCCCGGCACCACCGGCACCGACACCTTCGACTTCAGCGTGGCCGACGGCTTCGGCGGCCTGGCCAACGGCACGGTCACCGTCACGATCGGCCCGGCCTCGCTGGCCGGCTGCACCGATGGCGACACCCAGGTCCAGCGCTACGTGTGCCGGGTGTACCTCGACATGCTGGGCCGCCCGGCCGAGCCGGCCGGCAAGGTCTACTGGGTCGACCGGATCGCCAGCGGCCAGCCCCGCTACGAGATCCTCAACTCGTTCTCCCGGACCTCGGAGTACCGGGTCCGGGCCGTGCGCCGGATCTACACCGAGCTGCTGGGCCGGGACGCCTCGGCCAACGAGCGGACCTACTGGGCCGACCAGCTCAAGACCAAGAACCCGGACGTCCTGCGCAGCTCGCTGCTCGGCTCGGCCGACTTCCTGAAGCGGGCCGGCGGCATCGACGGCTGGGCCCCGGCCGTCTACCAGCTGGTCCTCCGGCGCCCGGCCACCAAGGGCGAGGCCGATGCGGCCAAGGCCCAGGTGACCACCGGTGGCAAGACCCGCACCGTGGTGGCCCAGGCCCTGCTGCGCACGCCCGAGGCCGACACGGTCACGGTCCAGGCGGTCTACGAGCACTACCTGCGCCGCACGCCGCCGAGCCGTGAGGCCAGCTTCTGGGTGGGTCGCCTCCAGGGCGGCGCCTTCGAGACCCGGATGGTCGTGGAGATCGTCGCCGCCGACGAGTACTTCAACCAGGCCTAGTCCCCCATCCCCCCAAGCCCGGGCCCGGTCCCGTCGGTCGCTGCGTCGACCGACGGACCGGGCCCGTGGCGCGTGCGTGCCAAGGTGCTGCGGTGACACCGGAGCAGGAGGCCGCGATCCGGGTGGCGCACGGGTGGTTCGAGCGGCACAGCGGGTGGGCGCCGCCGGACCCCGAGAGCCTCGCCGACTGGGTGGCCGAGGGGCTGTCCCGCTGCCCCGACGACTGCGTCGCCGCCCACGACGGCTGGTGCGAGCACGGCCTGGCCTCGTGGTGGCTGATCCTCCGCGACCTCGAGGTCGACCCGGGCGGCCGCCGCACCCTCGGCTGAGGTCGGCGCGGCATGCCGCGGTACCCTTGCGCCCGGAGCGGAACGGGCCGCTCGGGGATCATGGGGGACTGCGGCCGTGGCGCGGACTGCTGGATGGAAGATCGTGGTGGCGCTCGTCGCCCTGCTCGGCGCGCTGGGGGTGGGGGCCTCGCCGGTGAGCGCGGCGGAACCGAGCCCGGAGGTCGAGACCGGCATCGTCTCGGTGACGACCGGGGGCACCCACGCCTGCGCCGTGACCGGCACCGGGACCGGCCACTGCTGGGGCGCCGACGACGCGGGCCAGCTGGGCGACGGCACCGCCGGCACGGGGGTGCGCAGCCCACGGCCGATGGTGACCGGCTCCTGGTCGGTCATCGACGGCGGCTCCGATCACACCTGCGGCCTCACCACGGACCAGGAGGCGCGGTGCTGGGGGTGGGACGTCTACGGGCAGCTCGGCGACGGCGGCTCGGCCACCGATCGGGCGACGCCGACGGCGGTGGCCGTCGACCCCGAGGTCCGGTGGACGTCGATCAGCGCCGGCGAGCTCCACTCGTGCGGGGTGACGACGACCGGCCTCGGGTCCTGCTGGGGCCGCGACGACTGGGGCCAGCTGGGTGACGGCGGGGCGACGACGGATTCGTCGGTGCCGGTCCCGGTGGCGACGCCGGACGGGGTGTCGTGGGCGTCGGTGAGCGCCGGCAGCCGCCACACCTGCGCGGTGACGACGACGGGGCTCGGGTACTGCTGGGGCTGGGACGAGGACGGCCAGCTGGGTGACGGGACGGCCACGGCGGAGCCGGTGACGGCGCCGGTGCCGGTGGTCGCGCCCGACGGGGTGGCCTGGGCGTCGCTGAGCGCCGGCCGCCTCCACACCTGCGGCATCACCACCACCGGCCTCGGCTACTGCTGGGGCGCGGACGGCCGCGGCCAGCTGGGCAACGGCGGCGGGGTCGCCTCCTCGGCGTCGCCCAGCCCGATCGCGGGCGGCCACGACTGGATCTCGCTGAGCGCCGGGATCGATCACACGTGCGGGGTCACCAGCGAGGGGATCGCCTACTGCTGGGGCAGCGACGACGAGGGCGCCATCGGCAACGCCAGCGCGACGCAGACCGATCGCCAGGAGCCGACCCGCATCGGCGGGCCCGCGGCGCTCCGCTGGTCGGCCGTCAGCGTCAGCCGCCAGCTCTCGTGCGCCCTGACGACGGCCGGTGCGGCCTGGTGCTGGGGCCTCGGCGCGGCCGGTCAGGTCGGCGACGGCAACGCCGTCACCCAGTCCCGCCCGGCCCCCGAGCCGGTCGCCGGGCTGACCCAGACGATCACCGTCGACGGGCCGGTCGACGGCGTGGCCGGCGACAGCTTCACGGTGACGGCGACGGCGACCTCGGGCCTCCCGGTCGCCATCGCGGCGACCGGCGGCTGCACCGCCAGCGGCACGACCGTCACGCTCACCCGCCACGGGTCGTGCACGGTCACCGCCACCCAGCCCGGTGACGACGTGTGGGCGGCGGCCACGCCGGTCGTCCGCACGGTGACGGTCGCCAACACCGCCCCGGTGGTCGACGCCGGTCCCGCCAGCACGGTCGACGGGACCGACGAGGTCACCCTCACGGCCTCCGCCTCGGACGCCGACGGCGACGTGCTCACCTACGAGTGGGAGCAGACCTCCGGGACGCCGGTCACCCTCGACGGGGCCGACACGGCCACGGCGAGCTTCACGGCCCCCTTCGAGCTGACGGTCCTCGGCTTCCGCGTCACCGTCTCGGACGGCGCCGGTGGGGTCACCGACGACTCGGTGCTGGTCACCGTGATCGAGCGGCGCTTCGCCGGCCAGGTGCTCTCGGGGACGGACGGCAGCCCGGTCGCCGGCGTGCGGGTGCGGCTCCACGACGGGACGACCTACCTCCCGCAGGAGGGGACGACCGACGACGACGGCCGGTGGCAGGTCCTCCGGGTGCCGGCCGGGACCTACCGGGTCGAGTACCTCGACCCCTCGCTCGACCACCTCGGTCGCTGGCACGGGGGCGGGACGACGCGCGCCAGCGGGACCCGCTTCTCCTTCCCGGGCGGCGTTCGCGACATCGGCACCGCCACCCTCACCGCGGGGGCGGTGGTCGCCGGCACCATCGCCACGCCCGGCTCCTACGACGTGTTCCTCTTCGACCGCGACCCGACCACCGCGACCTCGGTCAAGGTGCTCCGCGGCGTCAGCGGCTCGTTCGCCTTCCGGGGGCTGGTGGCCGGCACCTACTACGTGCTGGTCGACGACCCGACCGGGGCCCGGGCCGATCTGTGGGGCCCGAACCGCTACACGCGGGCCGATGCCCTGCCCATCCCGGTGTCGGCCGGGGACACGGCGACGACCACCTACGAGGTCCCGCCCCAGCGATCGATCTCGGGCGTGGTCACCGGCCCCGACGGTCCCGTCGCCGGGGCCACCGTGCAGCTCTACGACGCCGGCACCGGTGCCTTCTACAAGTCGGTCCGGGCCGACGAGGACGGCGTCTACCGCATGACGTCGGTGCGGGTCGGCACCTACAAGGTCGCCTTCCGGGACACGACGGGCGTGCACCTGACCGTGTGGCACGGCCCCGACGGTGGGGCCGCCGACATCGGCAGCGCCACCGCGGTGACCATGCCGGCCAACGGTGCCCTGACCCTCGACCAGGAGATGGCCGGCGGGCCGATCCTCGGCGGCACGGTCACCGGCGACGGCGCCCCGCTCGCCGGGGCCAAGGTCACGGTCTACCGGGCCGGGTCGGCGGTGAAGGTCCTGACCACGGCGGCCGACGGCACCTGGTCGTACCGGGGCCTGACGCCGGGCACCTACACCGTGGGCTACGGCGACCCGGGCAAGGCCTTCCTCGCCGAGTACCACGAGGACCGCCGCCGCCTGGCCGACGCCGACCCGATCGTCCTCGCCCCCGGTGACGACGTCGCCATCGAGGCCGACCTGGCCCCGCGCTGAACCGCCCGTCACCCCGACGGGTGACGGCAGGATGGGGGAGGGCGACGTCGGCCGGCGCGCCGGTAGGTTCCTCGCCCGGTGGGAACGCAGGACTGGCCGCTCGTCGGTCGCGACGACGAGCTGGCCCGGGCGACCGCCGCGGCGGCGACCGGTCGCGGGGCGCTGCTCGTCGGGCCGGCCGGCGTGGGCCGCAGCCGCCTGCTCGCCGCCGTCGCCGAGCGGGTCGCCGGCGACCGCCGGGTGCACCGCGTCGCCGGCGGGAGGCAGCTGGCCGGCCAGCCGCTCGGCGCCGTCGGCCGCCCGGCCCCCGACCTGCGGGGCGCCCTCGCCGCCCTCGCCCTGCCGGCCGACGCCGTCGTGGTCGTGGACGACGCCCACTGGCTCGACGAGGTGTCGCTGGCGCTCGTCGAGCACCTCCTGGTCCACACGCGGGCGGCCGTGCTGCTCGCCGCCCGGGGGGCGTCCGCCGGCGTCGGCGCCCTCGACGAGCTGGCCGCCCGGCGCGCCCTCGCCCGCATCGCCGTCGGCCCGCTCGAGACGGCGCACGTGCGGGACCTCCGCCGCCGCGTCGCGCCGGAGCTGGACGAGGCCGCCGGCCGGGCCGCCGAGGAGGCCGCCGCCGGCCGGCCGCGGCTGCTGGCGGAGCTGCTGGCCGGGGCCGACCCCGACGTCGTGCGGGCCGCCGTGGTGGCCGAGGAGCTCGACCTGCGGGACGAGGCCGAGCGCTCCGTGGTCGAGATGGTGGCGGTGGCCGGGACGCTGCCGATCGAGCTGGCCGAGGCGGTCGACGGGGGCGAGGCGGCGGCCGCCCTCGAGCGCCGGGGCGTCCTGGTCGCCGGTCCCGACCAGGGCAGCTGGGTCCTCGCCTTCGCCGACGCCCTCCACGGGCCCACGGTCCGGGCCGGCCTGGGCCCGGCCGCCCTGCGCCTCCGGGCCCGCCAGGTGCTGGCCCAGGTGGCCGCGGTGCCCCCGGCCGACCCGGCCGCCCGCGTCCGCCAGGCCGTCCTGCGGTGCGAGCTGGGCGACCGCGCCGATCCCGACCTCTTGGCGGCGGCGGCCGCCGACCTGCTCACCGCGGCCAACGACCCGACCGCGCCGGCGTCGAGCACCCTGGTCGGGGGTCTGGACCAGGCCGCCGCCCTGGCCGAGGCCGCCCTCGCCGCCGGTGCCGGGTTCGCGGCGGCCGAGACGCTGGCGCGCATCCACGCGCACCGGCTCGACCCGCGGGCTCACGCCCGGACCCTCCGGAGGCTGGCCGAGCTGGCCACCACCGACGAGCTGCGGGCCCGGGCGGTGGCCATCACCAGCACCAGCGACCTGCTGAACGACGCCGACCCGGAGCGGATGTACCAGGAGGTGATCGGCGCCGTCGTCGGCGACGACGAGGCCAGCCGGGCCGCCCGGCGGGTCCTGTCGACGGTGGTGGTCATGGCCGCCCTCGGGTGCGGCCGGGTCACCGAGGCGGTGACCCGGGGCGAGGAGGTCCTGGCCGACCCGCTGACCACCCGGGCCGAGCGGCTCGCGCTGGCCGGCGTCCTGGTCACGGCGATGGCCGCGGCCGGTCGATGCGCCGACGCCCTGGCCCTCGCCGATGCGTCGATCGCCGACGTCCGCGCCGGCGACGACCCGACGGCCCTGGCCGGGCTGGTGGGCGGGCGCATGGCGGCCCTCGCCGCCGTCGGCCGCTACGACGAGGCCGGCCAGCTGGCCGAGCAGGCGCAGGGCGTGGCCCAGGCCCTCGGCGGCGATGCCGCGGTCGCCACCGCCAGCCTGGGCCTGGCCTTCTGCCACCTCGTGCGCGGCCGCCTGGCCGACGCCGTGGCCGCGGCCGACCGGGCCCTCTCGATGGGCCCGGCCGGGCTGGGGCAGCGACCGGCGGCGGCCGCCCTGGCCCGGGCCCGGGCCCACCGCGGCGACCTCGCCGGAGCCGAGGCGGCGCTGGCCGTCCTCGACGCCGACCCGTCCCGCTACGCCTACCTCTCGCTGGAGGAGGTCCGGGCCCGGGCCTGGGTGCGGCTCGGGCGGGGCGACGCCGACGGGGCCCGCCGCCTCCTGCACGACGCCGCCGACGCGGAGGCGCCCGAGTCGCCGCAGGTCGCCGCCAACGCCCTCTTCGACCTGGTCCGGATGGGCGACGCCACGGGCGCCGAGGCCCTGGCCGCCCTGGTCGGTCGTACGCAGGACGACGCCACCCCGATCTACGCCGCCCACGCCCGGGCCCTGGCCGGCGACGACGGCGACGCCCTGGAGGCGGTGGCCGAGCGCCACGCCGACCTGGGCGCCCTGCTCTT
>JBQGCF010000108.1:0-30725 GCA_052038315.1 Iamia sp. | reverse complement strand
ACCTCGTTGCCGATGGCGGCCTTGGCCAGGCGGGTCCGCACCGACGGCTCGTCGATCCGCCCCGACTCCCGGGCCCAGCGCAGGCCGTGGGCGAGCAGCCGCACCGCCTCGCCGTACCAGGCCGAGTTCCGCTCGAAGACGAGGGCGGTCATCATCACCTTCCACCCGCCGTCGACGTCGCCGACCCGCCACTCGTCGGAGACGCGGACGTCGTCGTACCAGGTGATGTTGGTCCGCTCGCCGCCCATGGTGTGGACGGGCGTGACGCTGATGCCGGGGGTGTCCATCGGCACCAGGAACATGGTGAGGCCCTTGTGCTTGGCCACCTCGGTGTTGGTCCGGGTCAGCAGGAAGACGTACTGGCTCTCGTGGGCCAGCGTCGTGAACATCTTCTGGCCGTTGATCACCCACTCGTCGCCGTCGCGCACCGCCTTGGTGGCGCAGGCGGCGACGTCGCTGCCGGCGTCCGGCTCGCTGTAGCCCAGGCAGGTCAGTACCTCGCCGGCGAGGACCTTGGGGATGATCTCGCCCTTCTGGAAGTCGGTCCCCTCGTACATCAGGGTGTGGGCGACCAGGTTGGCCACGCCGATCCCGTCGACCGGCGCCCCCGAGAGGTACATCTCCTCGGTGAGGGCGTTCATCTCCAGCGGCGAGCGGCCCTGGCCGCCCCACTCCTCGGGCCAGCCGGCGGAGATCCAGCCGCCCTCGGCCATGGCCCGGTGCAGGCCCCAGTCGTGGATCGTGCCGGAGGTGTGGGCCCGCTCGATCACCGCGTCGGTGACGTTCTGGGCGAGGAAGGCGCGGGCGTCGGCCCGGAACTCCTCGACCTCGGGCGGGAGCCGGAACTCGAGCCCGTCACGGCGGTCCCGGTCCGGCCGGCGGTCGGGCGAGAGCGGTCCGAGGACGATCGACGACGCGTCGGGCAGCGGCGCGCCCACCGGGCCGAAGCAGCGATCGGCGACGTGGAGGAGGTCGTCCTCGGGGTCGCCGGCCAGCAGCCGCAGGGTCTTGGCCCGGCGGAAGTACAGCTGGATGTCGTACTCCTCCATGAACCCGTAGCCGCCGTGGACGTGGAGCGAGACCGAGGCCGCCTCCTGGGCGACCCGGGCGGCGAGGGCGAAGGCCATGGCCGGGAAGGCGTGGGCCTCGGGCTCGCCGGCGTCGAGCGCCCACAGGGCCTTGCGGGCGACGAGGCGGGCGCCCTCCAGGTCCGTGGCCACGTCGGCCAGCTGGTGCTGGATGGCCTGGAACGAACCGATGGGCACGCCGAACTGCTTGCGCTCGGTGGCGTACTGGATGCCGATGTCGAGCGACCGCTGGGCCAGCCCGACCAGCCAGGCCGCGGTGAGGGCCCGCCACTCGTCGGCCAGCCGGGCGTGGGCGGCGGCGGCCTCGTCGCCGGTGGCCAGGACGACCCGCCAGGCGTCGGCGGGGATGTCGGCGGCGGCGATCGACGCCATGGCCCGCGGCGTGGGCCAGGGCTCGACGCCGACCTCGCGGCTCTGGTCGTGGACGGCGAGCGTCTCGCCGTCGAAGGTCAGCGCCGAGGCGGCCACGCCGGCGCCCGGCACGAGGGTGGTGCCGGCGCGGGGCGAGGCGACGGTGATCGACCCCTCGGCGACGGCCGCGGCCCGGGCGTCCTGGCCGAGGGCGGCGAGGGCCCGCCCGGCCACGGCCGCCTCGACGACGGGGGCGGTGGCCAGCGCCGCCCCGCACTCCTCCAGGGCGATGCCCAGGTCGGCGAGGGTCGACCCGCCGCCCCCGACCGCCTCGGGCAGGGTCATGGCCGGGATGCCCATGGCCACCAGCGCGTCCCACAGCTCGGGGTCGTGGCCGGTGGCCTCGGCCTCCCGCACCTGCTCGGGTCCGGAGTGCTTGGCCAGCAGCCGGGCCACGCTGTCGCGGATCAGCTCCTGCTCGTCGGTCAGCGTCAGGTCCACGCCCCGATGCTAGAACGCGTTCTCGGTACCGACCCCATCGGCGGGACGCCCGCAGAACAGCGTTTCAGCCGGCCAGGGCGTCAGGAGCGGGCCACGGGTTGGGGGCGCAGGGGGCGATCCCGAGCGTCTGCTGGAGCATCACGGGAGCCAGCACGTCGGGCCCCGGGCAGGGCACGTGGTGGTGGCCGAGGACGTGGCCGACCTCGTGGCTGATCAGGTACTCCCGGTACCCGCCGAGGGGCAGCCGCGACGGCTCGGCCCCCTCCTGCCAGCGGAGCACGTTGATGATCGCCCGCCCCTCCTGGGCGCAGGAGACGTCGCCGTCGGTGTCGAGCGGGAAGCAGAGCAGGTCGACGGTGTCGGGCGTGGCCAGGGTGACGGTCATCTCGGCCTCGGGCCCCGGGACCCGCTGGAGCGAGAGGCCGTCGGCCGCGGTCCAGCCCCGGGGGTCGGAGAGGATGCGCTCGACCTCGGCGGTGAACTCGGCGACGTCGACGCCGGTGCCCTCCTCGACCTCGACCCGGTAGGTGCGCAGCGGGCCCTCGCCCACGACCGGCCCGGCGGGGGTCGTGTCCGGGGTGAACACACCGGTGGAGCGGGTGGTCGGCGGGGCGCTGGTGGACGTGGCCGCGCTCGTCGTCGGGGCCATCGCCTCCGCCGTGGTCGTCGTCCTGTCCGGGCTCGCCGATCGTCCGTCGCCGCCGCGAGCGGAGAGCCCCCAGGCCGTCGCCGCCCCCACGACGAGGAGGGCGACGACCAGGCTCCGGCGGCGGAGCACCTGGGCGCGGGTCGGACGACGCATGCGAGGACCCCAGCGTGCCACGATGGCCCGCCGTGGAGCCCTTCGGACGTCGATCCCTGCTCATCGGCGCCGCCGCGACGGTCGCCGCCGTCCGCCTGCGGACGCTGCTCGCCCCCCTGCCCGCCGGCGCCGCGCCGCTGCCGGACGATCCCTTCACCCTCGGCACCGCCACCGGCGACCCGACGGCGTCGGGCTTCGTCGCCTGGACCCGGCTCGCCCCGGACCCGACCAACGGCGGCGGCATGCCGCCCGACGCGGTGCCGGTCGAGTGGGTCGTCGCCCGGGACGCCGGGATGGCCGACGTGGTGCGGACCGGCACCGCCAGCGCGGTGGCCGAGCTGGCCCACACCGTCCACGTCGACGTGACCGGGCTCGAGCCCGACGCCGAGTGGTTCGTGCAGTTCTCGGTCGAGGGGTGGGACAGCCCGGTGGCCCGGGGCCGCACGCTGCCGGTGTCGGGCACGCCGCCGCTGCGGTTCGGCTTCGTCTCCTGCCAGAACTACCCGGTCGGCTACTACACCGCCCTGCGGGCCCTGTCCGAGGAGGAGGGCCTCGACCTGTGGCTCCACCTCGGCGACTACATCTACGAGAACGGCGGCACCGGTCCGGTGCGGTCGCAGGGCCCCGACGAGGTCTTCACCCTCGACCAGTACCGGAACCGCGACGGCCTCTACAAGAGCGACCCCGACCTGATCGCCGCCCACCAGGCCGCTCCGGTCGTCGTGGTGTGGGACGACCACGAGGTCGACAACAACTACGCCGACGAGGCCGGCGCCAACGGCCAGACGCCCGAGCAGATCCGCGACCGGCGCACCGCCGGCTACCGGGCCTGGTTCGAGCACCTGCCCGTCCGGCTGAACGCCCCGACCGGCCCGGACCTCCAGATCTACCGCGGCTTCGACTGGGGCGACCTGGCCCGCTTCCACATGCTCGACGGCCGGCAGTACCGCGATCCGCAGCCGTGCGCGGCGGAGACCAGCGCCCCCGACGCCCCGCCGGTGGTCGACTGCGAGGAGCGGCTGGGCGAGGACCGCACGATGCTCGGCACCGCCCAGCGCGAGTGGCTGGCCGGCGAGCTGGCCTCGTCGCCGGCGATCTGGGACGTCGTCGGCCAGCAGACGGTCTTCACACCGCTGCCGATCGCCGGGGGCTACAACGTCGACCAGTGGGACGGCTACCCGCAGGACCGCCAGAGGGTGTGGGACGTCCTGCGCCAGCGGCCCAACCCGGTGGTCGTCACCGGTGACATCCACGCCGGCGGCGTGGCCCGGCTCCACCAGGACCTCGAGGACGCCGAGACCGAGCGGATCGGCACCGAGCTGGTCGGCACGTCGGTGTCGTCCCGGGCGTCGATCCCCGAGGAGCTGGTCGTCGCCGCCGAGCAGATCGTCGGCGGCCTGCCCTACGTCGAGTACATCAACCTGCGCCAGCGCGGCTACACGATCGTCGACCTCACCGCCGACGCCATGCGCTACGAGTTCAAGGTCGTGGCCGACGCCACCGTCCCCGACTCGGCCGTGTCGACCGCCCACTCCGGCCAGGTGCCGGCCCGCGTCGCCCCGGTCGAGCCGCCGCCCGCCGAGGAGCCGCCGCCCACCGCCCCGCCCGCCACCCCCGTCCAGGGCGTGGCCTCGTTCACGGGCTGATGAGCGACGTCCTGCCCCGCTGGGACCTCAGCGGCTACTTCCGCGGCCTCGACGACCGCGAGCTGCTGGGCGCGCTGGAGGAGGTCGGCTCGGACGTGGCCCGCCTCCGGGCCCTGCTCGACGAGGCCGACGTGCGCGGCGGCGAGCCTCGCCCGGTCACGCCGGCCGACGGCGAGAAGCTGGAGCGGATCCTCGCCGCCGTCAACGAGCTGCTCGAGCGGTCCCGCATCGTCGGCGCCTTCCTCCACGCCCACACCACCACCGACGCCCGTGACGCCGAGGCCGCCCGGCTGACCGTCCAGCTCCAGGCGTCGACCTCGGCGCTCGGGCCGCTGCTCAAGCGGGTCGAGGGCTGGGTCGCCCGCCTCGGCGCGACCGTGCTGGCGGCGACGAGCCCGCTCGCCACCGACCACGCCTTCTTCCTCGAGCGGTCCGAGCGGCTGGCCGGCCACCAGATGGGGGAGGCCGAGGAGGACCTGGCCGCCGAGCTCGGCCTCACCGGCGGGCGCTCGTGGAACCGGCTGCACAGCGAGATGACCGCCACGCTGACGGCCACCGTCGACCTGCCGGGGGAGGGGCCGACGGCGATGCCGGTCACCGAGGCCCGGGGCCTGGCCGCCCACCCCGACGGCGCCGTGCGCCGGGCCGCCTTCGACGCCGAGGTCGCCGCCTGGCGCACCGTCGAGATGCCGCTCGCCCTGGCCCTGGCCTCGCACCGGGGCGAGATGATCGCCCTCGGCCGCCGGCGCGGCTGGGCCGATCCGCTCGAGGTGAGCCTGGCCACCAACAACGTCGACCGCGAGACCCTCGACGCCCTCACCGCCGCGGTCCGGGCCTCGCTCCCGACCTTCGCCCGCTTCCACCGGGCCAAGGCCGCCGCCCTCGGTCACGCCGACGCCGGGCTCCCGTGGTGGGACGTCCTGGCCCCGCTGGGCACGCCCCGGCGGTTCACGTGGGACGAGGCGGTCGGCGCGGTCGAGCACGCCTTCGGGACCTACTCGCCGGGCCTGGTCGCCCTGCTGCACCGGGCGGTGGGGGAGCGGTGGATCGACGCCGAGCCTCGCCCGGGCAAGGTCGGCGGCGCCTTCTGCATGCCGGTGCGGGACGAGGAGAGCCGGGTCCTGCTCAGCTACGACGGCTCGTTCAACAGCGTCCAGACCCTCGCCCACGAGCTGGGCCACGCCTACCACAACACCCAGCTGGGCCGGCGGCCGTGGCTGCTCCGGTCGACGCCCATGGCCCTGGCCGAGACGGCGTCGATCTTCTGCGAGACGGTGATGGTCGAGGCCGGGTTGGCCACGGCCGGCGGCGACGACGGTGCCCGCCTGGCCATCCTCGACGGCGACCTCGTGGGCTCGGCCCAGGTCGTGGTCGACATCCACAGCCGGTTCCTGTTCGAGCAGGCCCTCTCGACGGAGCGGGCCAAGGGCGCCGTCGGGCCGGCCCGGATGACCGAGCTGATGCGGGAGGCGCAGGTCGAGGCCTACCGCGACGGCCTCGACCACGACCACCTGCACCCCTTCATGTGGGCGGTGAAGGGGCACTACTACACGCCCTTCTACAACTGGCCCTACACCTTCGGGCTGCTGTTCGGGCTGGGCCTGTACGCCGAGTTCCGGCGCGACCCCGAGCGCTTCCGGGGTGGCTACGACGACCTGCTCGGCGCCACCGGGCTGGGCGACGCCGCCCCGCTGGCCGCCCGCTTCGGGATCGACATCCGGGACGAGGCCTTCTGGGCGTCGAGCCTGGCCGTCATCGCCGACCGGATCGACGCCGCCCTGCCCCTCATGGCGCCGGCCTAGGGCGCTGCGAGGGCATGATCGACCCGATGGACGACGTCGACTGGCCGGCGCTCTCGCAGCGCATCGCCCGCTCGGTGCAGACCACGGTGGGGTGGATCTTCTGGGACCCGGGCGCGGTGGCCCGCTTCGAGGCCCTCGGCCTGCCCGGCCCGCTCGGCTACATCGCCGCCCGCTGCGCCCCCCTCGCCCCGGCCGGGCCCGACGCCGTGGCCGCCGGCTTCGGCTCGATCTCGGCCCCGGCCATCCGCTGGGCCTTCGACCTGGTGGCCACGTCGGGCACCACCTTCGAGGCGGTGTGGGCGGCGCGGGACGAGGCCGTCCTCGAGGGCCTGGCCGAGCACGCCCCGGCCATCCTCGACCCGCTGGCCGACGCCGGCCCGACTCTGTGGGAGGTGGTCGACGCCCTGCCCACCGTCGGCCGGGTGCTGATGGCGGCGCACCTGCGCATGCCCCGGCCGGCCGACCCCGTGCTGTCCGGGTGGCACGCCGTCAACTGCATCAGGGAGTGGCGGGGCGACACCCACTGGGCCGTGGTCGCGGCGGCCGGGCTCGACGGCCAGGAGGCGTCGGTGCTCCACAACGAGTGGCTCGCCTACGAGGACGACTGGCTGCCGATCTCGCGGGGCTCGACGCCCGACGACATCGCCGAGGCCTGGCGGTCGCTGGCCGAGAAGGGGCTCGCCGTCGACGGCCGGGCCACCGAGGCCGGGATCGCCCTGCGCCAGCGCATCGAGGACGAGACCGACCGGCTGACCGTGAGGCCCTGGCAGCTGCTCGGGGCGGAGGTCACCGAGCGGCTGGCCGACGCCCTGGAGCCGCCGTGCGAGCTGCTCCTCGCCCGGGTCGACGCCACGGCCGGGCCCAACTACCAGCCCGCCTCCCGCATCCGGGCCCGCCGGAGCGTCCGGTGACCGAGCGCCGGCTGTACCTGCACGAGGTCGTCGACGTCGTCGGCCGGGGCGCGGCGCCGTACATGGCCCACGTCGTCGACTTCGACCCCGGCGCCGTCGCCGACCGGGGCCTCGACCTGGCCGGCACCTGGGAGGTCGTCGGCACGACCGGGCGCTGGCCCCAGGTCGTCAACCTGTGGTCGGTGGTCGACGGCTGGGACGGGTGGACCCGCCTCGCCCGGCGCACCAACCTGGCCAAGGCGGCCAACGCCGAGCTGGGCGAGTGGTGGGACGAGGCCTACAAGAGCCGCAGCGGCGGCTTCGACCGGCTGCTGGTGGCCGCGCCGGGGTCGCCCGACGCGCTGACGCTGGCCCGCTCCGGGCTGCGGGGCGAGGTGGCGATCCACGAGCTGACCCGGGTCCGCCCCGGCGCCGGGCCCGACTACCTCGCCGCCCTGGTCGAGCGGTGGGCGCCGGCCGCCGCGGATGTCGGCATCCACCTCGTCGGGGCCTACGAGGTGCTGATGACCGACGTCGAGGTGTGCACCGTCTGGGTCGCCTCGCTCGACGCTCACACGGCGTTGCTGCGGGCCGGCGTCGAGGGGCCGCCGATCCTGCCCGGCTTCGCCGAGTCCCGGCGCCAGTGGTGCACCGCCTGGCGGGAGGAGCTGATGGTCCCGGGACCGGGCAGCCCCTTCCACCCCGGTCCTGCCGCTACGGAACGTGAGGGCTCCGACCCAGGCGGAGACTGACGTCCGTCCCTGACGCGCTCGCAAGGAAACACTCGCCGTGGTTGTCTCGGTGTGTCAGACTCGTGGGTGTCGGGTGGAGGTTCCGCATGCAGATCGAAGCGCTGCTGTACCGGGTCGCGGTGGTGGTCGTCGCCGTCCTGTCCTTCGTCGGAGCCGTGTTCCCCTACACCTGAGGCTGCTCAGCCGAACCGCTCCCGGGCTGCGGCCACGACCTCCTGCGACCAGGCGTCGTCGGGCGGTCCCTGCTGGAGCGGCGACGGGATGTCCCGGTATTCGCGCCCGAGGGCCCGGGCCAGGGCGGCCACGGCCGCCTGGCGCATCAGCTCGCCGTCGTCCCCGTCCTCGGCGATGCGCAGGAGCACGGCGACCAGCGGCCGCGCCCCGGTCACCCGGGCCACCTCGCCGGCGCACGAGATGGCGTCGAGCCGGGCCTCCATGGCCTCGTCCCACGGCTCGCCGGCCGCCAGCCGGACGATCACGTCGACGTACTCCACCCGGAGGTCCCACCACTGGGTGAGGATCCTCAGGGCCAGGCCCACCACGCGCGGGAACGACGTGGCCCCGAGGAACCCCGCCACGAGGGTCTCGTGGCGCGGCCCGCTGGTCCGACCGAGGATCGTCAGCAGGCGATGGGTCCGGAGAGGGACGATGTCCTCCTCGGCCAGCGCCCGGGCGACCCGCTCGACCTCGACCGGGGTGACCACACCCCACTTGGCCCGGTGGAGCAGGTCACCCAGGTCGTCCAGCGGATCGCTCACGGTACGTACGGTACGTACTTCTCGGACCTGTCGAGCAGCTTGCTCGCTGCGCTGAGCTCCTCGACCAGCGCCGCCCGCTCCTCGGTCCCGAGCCCCTTCCACCCCAGCTTCCGGTTGATCTCCTCGATCCGGTTGCGGACGCCCCGCTGAGCGTTCCGCACCTCCTCGACGTGGTTGTACGGCGTCCCATCGGCCTTGCGGGCCACCACTTCGCCGGCCAGCTCCCGCTTGCCGGCGTCGAGGTGCGCGAAGTCGTCGAGGACCTCCGAGTGCTCCGCCAGCGCGGACCACTTGCAGTAGTAGTCGCTGTTGTGGACGAGGACGGCCTCGTCGCCGACCAGCACGTGGTAGGTGTCGTCGACGCCCTCGACGTCGAGGTCGAAGGCCGCTGCGTCGTAGGCCGAGGCCCGGTCGAGGGCGGCCACGGTGACCACCGTGCCGTCGGCGCTGCGGAGCCGATCACCGGGGTCGAGGTCCTGCGTGGGCTGCCACTCGCCGTCGGTCGCGTTCCAGAACGGGTGGTCCTCGGTGGTGACGATCGTGCCCGCCGTCGTCCGCAGGTCGAGGAGCACGTCGGCGTGGGGCCGGACGGCCTCGACCGTCGCCGTCCCGGCCTCACCGGTCTCCGGGTCGGCGGCCAGCACCTCGTCGCCGACCACGACCTCCGAGATCCGCTTGGTCGAGCCGTCGGCCATGAGCACCCGGGTGTCCTGCGAGAACGAGCAGGCCCGGCCGGCGGCCCGGCCCGCGTCGGTGCCGCGCCGGACGTACTTCCAGGCGTCCGAGGCCTTGTTCCCCCAGCGGCCGATCGAGCCGACGTAGGGGACGACCGCCCCGCACTCCCAGGCCAGGTCGCCCCAGTCGCTGTCCTCGTTGTGGAGGTCGTAGGCCTCCCACGCGCAGTTCGGGACGTCGAGGACGTCGAAGACGAGGCCACCGGCGGCCAGTGCCTCGCGGAAGACCGTCGCCGCCGACGGGCCGCCGTCGCCCTGGGGCGCCACACAGGTGCCCGGGTAGGTGATGCCGTTGCCCCAGCCGACGCACCACGTCTTCTCCTCGTCGCAGCCGTCGCCCTGCTGGGTGTAGTTCCAGCCGGCGCCCCGCACGTGGATGCTGGTGGTGATGCAGCCGTCGCCGTCCCCGTCGGCGCTGGGCATCGTCGGGCGCTGGTACCGCATCAGCTCGGCCACGGCCCCGTCACCCGTCGTCGGCAGGCCGAGGACGGGGTCCTTGAACGGGGTCAGGAACAGGGTGATGGAGCCCTGGATCGTCGGGTTGTAGGGCGAGGCCGGCGGCACCAGGTGGCCGGTTGGCGGGGGCTCGGTCGGCAGGGCCTCGATCCACCACGGGGGCGGCGGGGGCGGCGGTCGGTGCGGACGCCCCGGCCCGCCGCTGCCGCCACCGCCACCACCACCCCCGCTGCTGCCGGGACCGTCGTCGCCGGGGACCGGAGGTCGGAAGCCGTCCTCGTCGACGGGTCCGCCCTCCCCGATGGGGATGCCGCACCAGTAGGTCGTCCGCACCGCAGACATCGTCTCGATGCCGCTGCACGGGTCGTCGGTGCACCGCGGCGGGTACACGGCTAGGCAGTAGTCGACGTCCGGGGGGTCCGGGGGCGGGTCCCACTGGCCGCCGTCGCAGTTGTTGGCCCGGGCCTTGACGCAGGCGTGGCCCGTCGGGTCGATCGTGCCGATCGGGTCGGCGGCGCCGTAGCTGTAGCGATTGGTCGCCGCCGCCGTCGAGGGCGCCAGGTTCCAGCTGTCGCGCGACAGGAACGTGCCGGTGGCCGGGTCGTAGAACCGGGCGTCCATGTGGACCAGGCCGGAGCCCGAGGTCCAGTCGCCCTGGAAGCCGATCGACGGCTGGCCCGGTCCCGCCTGGGTCGGCTGGCCGAAGGGCGTGTACACCCGGCTCGCCGCCACCGCGGTCGCCCCCGGCACGAAGGTGGCGGCGACGTCGCCGCGGTGGTTCGACCGGACGAGGCGGCCGGGCTGGCCCATGACGCCGATGCCCCGGACGTCGCCGGCCGGGTTGCGCTCGAACATCTGCCCGCTGACGGACACGGGGTCGACCTCGGCGCCGGCGTAGCGGTGGGCCGTCCCGTCGACCGATGCGAGACGGTCGAGCCCGTCCCAGCGGTACGTGTCGTCGACGCCCGGGCCGACCTCGCGGACCAGGCGGTCGAAGGCGTCGAACTGGTAGTCGGTCGTCCCGGCGGCCGTGGCGCTGGCGTCGAGCGTCCCGCGGGCGGTCCAGGTGAAGGACTCGACCGCACCGGGCGGCCCCGACGTCAGGACCCGGCTGCGCTGGTCGTAGGTGGCGGTGCTGGTGCCGTTGGTCAGCCGGTTGCCCGCCGGGTCCCAGGTGGTGACGATCGACGAGCCCGGTCGGTCCGTCTGGATCAGGCGACCGGCGGAGTCGTAGGTGTAGGTCTCGACCCCGGCGCCCATCAGCGGGCCCGGCCCGGCCGTGGTGCTCGACAGGTGCTCCCCGTCGGGTCCCCAGGTCCAGTACTGGGTGGCGATGCCGGTGGCGCCGGTGCTCAGGGTGTCGGTGGCCATGTTGCCGAAGCCGTCGTAGCCCAGCGAGCGGGTGGTGCCGCCGCCGTAGGCGATCGACGTCGGCCGCCCGGCGGTGTCGTAGGTGTAGGTCGCGGTGGCGCCGGTCAGGTCGCCGGTGGCGGTCTTGAGGAGGTCGCTGCCCCAGTAGGTGAACGTCGAGGCGGCGCCGTCGTCGATGCGGCTCGTCATGCGGCCGTTCCCGTCGTAGCGCAGCTGCGACGTCCCCATCTCGCCGGTGGTCCCGACGATGTTGCCCCGGTCGTCCCAGGTGATGTCGGAGACGCCGTTCGGCGACGAGATCGTCAGCGGCCGGCCCTCGGCGTCGTAGGTGTAGGTGCGCGAGGCGTCGGCATCGCCGCCGGTGCCGGTCTCGCTGAGCAGGTTGCCGGCGGCGTCGTGCTCCGCGGCGCGGACCACGCCTCCCGGCGCCCGCTCCTCCTCGATGAGCCCCGGGGCCTCCCAGCGGAAGGTCCAGGTCCGCGACGACTCGGTGGCGTGGGCGCTGGTGGCCGGGTCGACGACCGAGGCCAGGTCACCCCACGGCGTGTAGGTGTACCAGGTGGCGTTCCCGTTGCCGTCGGTCGAGCGCACCCGCCGGCCGGCGATGTCGTAGCCGTGCGTCGTGGAGATGCCGCCGGGCTGGCCGACCGAGGTCAGGTTGCCGTGGCCGTCCCGCCCGTAGGTGGTGGTGACCGCCGGCGACCCGGGGTTGGGCCCCGGCGTGGTGACGGAGGTCAGCTCGAGGTTGGCGTTGTGGCCGTAGGTCGTCGTCCGCATGGTGGTGCCGCCGTGGACGTCGGTGGCCTGGGTCAGCACCCCGGCCCCGTCGTAGGTGAGCGTCGTGCCCCGACCGGTGCCGTCGGAGGTGCCGACGGCGCGGCCGAGGTGGTCGCGGGTGGTGGTCGTCGTGATCGACCCGGACCCGCCGGTGGGCTCGACGACCAGCGTCGGCTCCCCGAACGGGTTCTGGTGGATGATGGTCGAGCCGCCACCCGCCGGCTTGGTGATCGACGACAGGTCGAACTGCGGGTCGTAGCCGTATCGGGTGGTGAAGGCGCCGGGGGTCCCGGTGCGCTCCTCGACGGTGTGGGCGGTCAGGTTGCCCACGCTGTCGTAGCCGTACCGCTCGATCGCCCCCAGCGGCGAGAAGGTCGCCAGGGTGCGGCCCACGCCGTCGTACTGGAGGTCGGTCTCGGCCCCGTTGGGATCGGTGAACGTCACCGTCCGGCCGAGGGCGTCCAGGTCGCTCGTCGTGCTCGTGCCCCGCAGCTCGTCGGTGACGGTCTCGGTCCGGCCGGCATCGTCGTAGGCGAAGGACGTGGTGGCCAGGAGCGCGGGCCCCGGTCCCGGCGAGTACGGCGGCTGGGTCGAGGACGCCAGGCGGCCGACCCCGTCGTAGGTCGTCGTGGTCACCCGGCCGTCGGTCGCCTCCTCGTGGGTGATGGCGCCGAAGGGGTCGTACCCGAACCGGTAGGTGGGCCGGGTCGTGGTCGCCGCCTGGCCGTAGGCCTCGACGACGACCGACGGCATCGTCACCGTCGTGAGGTTGCCGGCGGTGTCGTGGGTGTAGTCGGTGCGGCGCCCGTCCGGCCGGGTGCGGGCGATCATCAGCCCCCGGTCGTCCCAGTCGTAGCCGGTGACGTACGGCGCCGCGCCGCCGCCGCGGTGCACCACCTCGGTGGCGAGGGTCGCCGCCGGCAGCGGGTCGTAGGTGTACTCGGTCCGGTCCTGGTGGGTCGCGTCGCCCGTCCGGACCTCGTCGAGCTGGCCGTCCAGGCGGTAGTCGTACTCCGTGTAGCGGCCGTGGAGCTCGGTCCGCTGGACCTCGTTGGCCATGTCGTAGGTGGTGACCCGCGTGATCGCCTCGTTGCGGATCAGCTCGTGGGTCAGGTTCCCGGACAGGTCGTAGTCGAGCTCGGTGAGGTACCGCACCTCCTCGGGCGACGTCGACGTCTCCCGGTAGTTCGGGATGGTCACCCGCCGGAGCCGGCCGTCGTCCCAGTACTCGCGGGCCGTCAGCGTGCCGGTGGCGTCGACCGTGGTGGCGACGCGCCCGGCCGGGTCGTAGGACACCGACCCCATCAGGGTCGTGCCGCCCTCGACGAGGTCGGTGACGCTGACCCGAGCCGGCAGGCCGACCGTCGAGTGGTGGGTGGTCCAGCGGGTCCCGTTCGGCATGTCGACGGTCCGGTGCTGGCCCCGCCAGTTCCACTCGGTCGTGGTGGCCCGGCCCTCGGGGTCGGTCACCCGGGTCGGGCGGCCGTTGCCGTCGAAGTCGGCGTAGGTGGTCGTCCGGTCAGGGATCGAGCCCGTGCCCTTGACCGTCTCGCTCGTCAGGTGGCGGGCGGGGTCGAACGTGCGGACCACCTCGGGCAGGTACGTCGCCGTGGTGACCAGGTTCGTCTCCGGCGTGCCGACGACGCGCACGACGTTGCCGATGGCGTCGTAGGTGAACGTCGTGACGACGGGGTCGGGCAGGGCGGCCGGGTGGGCCGTGACCGTCTCGACCCAGCCCTCGTCGGTGTAGTCGAGCTCGGTGACGAGCCCCGTCGGGGTCGTGATGCTCTCGAGCCGGTCGTCGGCGTCGTAGTCGTTGGTGGTCACCCGGCCGGCCAGGTCCGTGTACGTGAGCAGCTGGCCCTCGCCGTCGCCACCGACCGGGACGTAGGTGAAGTGCTCGGTGCGGCCGACGGGGGCGTCCGGCGTCGACGGCGTCCGGCGCTCCAGGAGCCGACCGGCCGTGTCGTACCGCAGGTAGGTGGCGTCGGACAGGCTGCGCCCGGCGGCGTTGCCCCGCCCGTCCCACACCCAGACCGGGAGGCCCCAGCGGGGATCCGACTGCGGCAGCCCGGACGGGTACTGGTACCAGGTCGTCGGCCAGGAGCCGGTGACGGGGTCGCCGTCCCGGGTCTCGCTCACGGCTCCGAGGTGGCCGTCGGACGTGTACCAGGAGGTCGTGGCGATCCCGTTCTCGTCGATCTCCTGGTTGATGAACCCGAGCACGTCGTACTTCCAGCGCCGCGTGTAGCCGTTCTCGGCCCGGCGGGCGACCATGCGGTCGAAGCGGTCGAAGTCCACGATGACGGGCATCGGCGTGGGGGCGCCGGGCGGTCGGTCGGCGGCCACGTCGGGACCGGTGATCGTCGTCCGCCGGCACGTGTAGGTCGTCGCCCCCGTGCACGGCTGGGTGGAGTAGGCGTAGGTCCACCGGTGGTCCTCGCCGTCCTCGCGCCACTGGACGCGGGGGTTCGCCTCGATCTCGTGCTGCAGGTGGAGGTACGGGACGCCACCGGTCTCCGCCCGGGAGAGCGGCCCGTAGGGCGCACCCGAGAGCCCGACCGGGTAGTCCTGGTGCGTGTAGACGTGGCAGCCGCGCTCGCCGGCGGGGCGGGGGTCGCACACGGTCGCCAGGTTCCAGCCGTTGTAGGTGTAGGTCCACGATGGGCCGCCGGCGCCGGAGCGCACGCTGCTGACCCGGTCGTCGGCGTTGTAGGTGATGTCGAAGATGTGGTCAGAGATCTCCAGGTAGTCGATGCGCGACTGCCAGGGTGAGGTCCGGACGACGGCGATCGTCGGACGACCGGGTCGGGAGATGGTGTCGAGCAGCCCGAGGGAGTTGAAGCGGAGCTCGACGCGGTCGGCGGTGCGCAGGACGTAGCGGTTCGTGGCCACGTCCCACACCAGCGTGTCGGACGAGCCCAGCGGGCCCTCGTACACGTGCTCGGTGGCCCCGCTGGGCACCGTGTTCTTGGCCCACGTCTCGCGGCGACCGTCGTCACGGACGAGCGTGAACGAGGCCGGCTGCGGGGTCGGCGGGTTGCCGACGTCGATGCGGACGTCGAGGATGCTCGACCAGCCGCGACCCATCACACCGTCGGTCCGCCAGGCGAGCGAGTTGTAGGTCCGGGTGATCGAGAAGGCGCCGTCGCCCCAGCCGACCGACGCATCGGTGACCGATGCGCTGAAGCCGCCGGTGCGGAGGTCGACGCCGCCGTCCGACGCCGTGCCGGGCGCCCCGGCCAAGGTGGCCAGCGGGTGCTGGGTCGGGGTGGGGACGACCGAGATCGGGGTGGCCACGCGGAACTCGGCGTTGGCCGAGCCGTCCCGGTAGAAGACCCACCACCAGGCGCTCTCGTTCCACCTCTCGAGCGGGGTCGGCGGTGTCCACGTGCTGCTGGTGATCCAGCCCGAGTTCTGGCAGCCGGGCGCGCTGGCCGGGAAGTGGGTGTCCTCCGGCGACGTCGGGCCCGGGCAGAGGCGGAAGTAGTACTGGAGGGGCGAGGGGTAGTCGTCCGGGTCGTCCACGGTGGCGTGCAGCGCCGGGGATCTGGTCGGGACGGTGTCGCCGCCGATCGGTGTGTTGGAGATGAACTCCGGGTCCTGGCGTTGGGTCAGGACGATGGTGCCCTGCCGGTTGCCGTCCTCGGAGCTGAACCAGAAGTCCCCCTCCTTCACCATCTCGAACATGATCGTGTAGGTCCCGGGCGGTATCGCCGGGACGTGGGCGCTGAGGGCGATGACCTCGTCGGGCGAGATCGCCTCGGGGAGGACGGTGCGGCTCTGGGCGACCGGCGTGCCGGAGGTGGCGGTGCCGGGGTAGACGATCGTGCCGAGCTTGATCGTGCCGCCGGCCGGCCAGGTCACCGAGCCGACGTTGCGGACCTGGACGGGCCAGTGGGCGCCCTGGTTGGCCATGGCCGGCTGGTTGCCGTGCCAGTTGCTGCCGATCGTGTAGGCGGCGCCGTACTCGGTGTACTCGACGAGGATCTTGGAGAACGACCCGGCGGAGAACCGCTTGAAGGTGCCGGGATCGCCGATCGATCCGGTGGGCACCCGCAGCGAGATGCCGGCGTTGCTGTAGGTCCCGCTGACCCAGCCGTCGACGAGGTCCGTCACGTCCCACTGCACCCAGCCGGCGGGGCAGCCGGGGCCGCCACCCTTGGCGAACGAGCCGGTCGCCGCCGGGGTCGACGAGTAGGAGGCCCCCGGCCACGACGTCATGGTCGCACCGGTCCAGGACGAGGTGACCCGGTACACGTTGACGGGCTTCGGCGTGCAGCCGCCGGCCGAGTAGCCGTTCCACGCCGAGAGGGTGGCCGCCTTGACGAGGGCGTCGGCCGGGATGCCGAAGTAGAAGCGCATGTAGGCCGCCGTGTTGGCGCCGCCCTCGGGGCCGGCCCGCAGCTCGGTGGCGCCCGAGTGGTCGGCGGTGACGCCCTGCTTCACGTAGGTGTCGTCGAAGGGGGAGGGCTGGATGGTGGTCGGGTCCACCCGCACCGGCCAGACCCGGTCCGGCGACTCGAGCCAGGCCCGGTCGGGCGTGACCACGAGCGAGGTGCCGGACCCGTCCTCGACGAGGTCGTAGGCCACGGCCTCGGAGCGGGCCCCGCCGCCGGGGGCGGAGTCGACCATGAACCCGGGCGGCACGGCGGCCACCACTGCGCCCTCGTCGTCCTCGAAGACGACGCCACCCCACTCGTCGAGGCGAGGCGTGGCGCCATCGACGTCGAGGGGGAAGGTGAGCTCGGACGGGGCGTCGGCCGAGGCCAGCACGACGGTCTCCTTGAGCCCGTCCGCCAGGCTCTCGAGCTCGATGTCGACGCCGGGGAGCACGTCCTCGTACACGGCGATCGCACCGTCGACCTCCGGTTCGACCGTCGCCGCTCCCTCCAGGCCGTAGGCGACGGTCTCGCCGCCCTCGAGGGTGATGGTGGCCAGAGCGTCGTCCGAGGCCTCCTCGGCGAGCTCGATGTCCACCGGGGCCGGGCCGTTCGTGAAGGTCCCGTCCTCCGCCTCGTCCAGATCGAGGTCGATGTCGACCCACTCGCCGTCCTCCCGCACGTGCACCGGCTCGAGCGACGTCTCGAGGATGCGGGTCCCGTGACCCGTGTCGTAGGTCTTCGTCCGCTCGGTGCGCCGATCGACCAGCTCGGTGCCGTCGGGCTCGGCATCGGGGCTGAGGTCGGCGCCGGGTGGGCCCCGCACGGCGACCGACTCGGGCGCCTGCGGCTCCGGTTGGGTCGGGCCGTCGATGGTCACGGTCTGCGACGGCTGCGGCGGGTTCGCCCCCGGGTACGGGGACCCGCCGGCGATCTCGTCGCCGTCGGCGCCCGTCTCCTCCCCGGACGCCTCGCTGCCGACGGCGTCGGCGACCGCCTCCGCGTCGCCACCGGCCGACTCGGCCGCGAACAGGCCCCGGGCCACCGCGTGGGTGGTGGCGGCGGCGATGGAGGGCTCCCGGGGGACGGCTCCCGCCGTGGGCTCCCGGACGGGGAGCACCCCGAGGATGGATGCCGTCACGACGACGGCGACGACCAGAACACGACGGCGAAGACCCACCGAGCACCTCCCACCACGGGTGACCCGGCGCCACCACGAGGCGTGAATGTCGCACGGGCCCGCGTCGATGACCAGAGGCAACCTGCTCGTCTGACGGCCATCTGACCTGGATGTTCCGGCACGCCGTGCCGGGGCGCGTCAGCCGAGGGCGCCGGCGTCCCTGAGGGCCTGGATGCGGGCCTCGTCGTAGGCGAGGACGTCGCGCAGGATCTCGTCGGTGTGCTCGCCAGCGGTGGGGGCCATCGTCGGCTCGGGGATCGGGGTGTCGAGGAACTTGAGCGGGCTGGGGAGCTGCTCGGCGCCCAGCTGCTCCTTCGGGTACCACTGGAAGCGGGCCTGGAACTGCGGGTCGTCGGCGATGGTCTTGGGCGTGTTGACCGGGGCGATCGGGGTGTTGAACTCGTCGCCGAACAGCACCCACTCGGCGGTCGTCCTGGTGCGGAAGACGTCGCGGAGGATCGACCGCAGCTCCTCGTTGCCCCGGGCGTGGTCGGCGTACTGGCTGCCGGGATGCGCCTCGAACAGCTCGGGCCGGCCGATGCCCTCGCAGAAGTTCTTCCAGAACTCGCGCTCGCTCGACTGGAACAGGATGTGGCCGTCGCTGGTCTCGTAGAACTGGTAGCGGACGCCGTCCTTCATCCCGGCGGTGCCGGGGGCGCGGCGCTCGTAGCCGTCGGCCTTGTTCCCGGTGACCTCGTCCTCGGGCCGCTCGTAGGCCTTCCACGTCTCGCTGCGGTACCAGTCCATGGCTGCGGCGGCGTCGCTCTGGGCGATCTCGAACCGGCAGCCCTCGCCGGTGGCCCGGGCCTTGATGACGCCGGCGAGGAGGCCGAGGGCGCCGAACAGCGGGCCGGCGTGGATGCCCATCGACGGGTGCTCGGGGATGTAGCAGAAGCCGTCCTCGGTCAGCTCGGGCTGGACCAGCCCGGCCCAGACGTCGTAGGCGATGCCGTGGCTGGGCATGGTGGCGTAGGGCCCGGTGGCGCCGTAGCCCGAGATGGTGCAGAAGACGATCTTCGGGTTGACGCCCTTGAGCACGTCGTAGCCCAGGCCCCGGCGCTCGAGCCCGCCCGGCCGCATGGCCTCGACGACGGCGTCGGCATCCTTCACCAGGTCCAGGAAGACCTCCTTGCCCTCGTCGGTGCGCAGGTCGAGGGTGATCGACTTCTTGCCCCGGCTGATGTGGAGGTGCATCAGCGACGTGCCCTCGACGATCGGCCACGTCATCTCGCGGATGTAGTCGCCCGACGGCGGCTCGACCTTGAGGACGGTGGCGCCCAGGTCGGCCAGGCCGGTGCTGATCGCCCCCGGTCCCAGCATCGAGCACTCGACGATCCGCAGGCCCGACAGGGGGCCGCCCCGCTCCACGATGCTCATGTGATCCTCCAATATCTGACGACCCGTCAGAAACTAGGCGCTCCCGAGTCGGTGGACGTCAATTAGAACCTGTTCTAGTTTCCCGGCCCTATGGAGTTCGGAGCCTTCGCCCAGCTGTTCGTGCCGCAGTTCGAGCGCGACCGCGACCCCCACGCCGAGCACCGGCGCATCTTCCGCAACGTCGAGATCGCCAAGGCCGCCGACGCCAACGCCTTCAAGTACGTCTGGTGCCCGCAGCACCACTTCCTCGACGAGTACAGCCACATGCCCGGGCCGGAGGCCTTCCTCGCCTTCTGCGCGGCGCAGACCTCCCGGGTCCACCTCGGCTCGGCGATCTTCAACATCACGCCGCCGGTCAACAAGCCGGTGCGGGTCGCCGAGAACGTCGCCCTCCTCGACCACCTGACGAACAACCGCTTCGAGTTCGGCACCGGCCGGGGCTCGTCGTCGACAGAGGTCCTCGGCTTCGGCATCCCGAGCGTCGACGACACCAAGGCGATGTGGCGGGAGACGATCCGCGAGATCCCGAAGATGTGGAAGGACGTCCCCTACGCCTACGAGGGGGAGAGCTTCAGCGTGCCGGAGCGCAAGATCTTCCCGTGCCCGCACGGCACCGGGCACCCGGCGATGTGGGTCGCCGGCGGCAGCCCCGGCACCTTCACCGAGGCGGGGGAGATGGGGCTCGGCGTCTTCTGCTTCGCCCTCGGCAAGCCGTCGCAGATGGAGCCGCTGCTGACCGCCTACAAGACGGCGATCGCCGGGGCCACGCCGGTCGGCGACTACGTCAACGACAACATCATGGGCGTCACCAACATGCTGTGCATGGAGGACAGGGACAAGGCCTTCGCCACCGCCGCCGACATGGGGATGAACTACTACTCGTCGCTGGCGTACCACTGGCTCGACAACGTGCCCCGGCCGGCCACCCTGCCCGAGTGGCCCGAGAAGATCCCCGAGCCCACGCCCGAGCAGGTCGAGTGGCTCTCGAAGGAGGGCTTCGTGGCCATCGGCGATCCCGACGACTGCGCCCGGTCGGTCCAGCGCTGGGTCGACCTCGGCTTCGACCAGCTGACCTTCAGCCCCACCACCAACACGCTGCCGACCGAGACGGTCATCGCCTCGATGGAGCTGTTCGGGCAGGAGGTCATCCCCCGGTTCGACACCGACCCCGTCCACTCGACCACCCGCTACCGACAGGCCTACGCCGCGTCCGTCGGCGGGAGCGTCCCCGGTCCGGTAGAAGGTCTCGATGTCGTCTGACGCGGTCATGGACGCCCCCGCCTCGTTCAACCTGGCCGACATCTGGGAGTGGGCGTCGGCGCGGGTCCCCGACCGGCTCGCCCTGGTGGTCGGGCCCGAGCGCCGGACCTACGGCGAGCTCGATGCCAACGCCGATCGGCTCGCCCACCACCTCCGGGCGGCCGGGATCGGGCCCGGCGACCGGGTCGCCATCGACCTGCGCAACGCCCCCGAGTACCTCGAGACGATGCTCGCCGCCTTCAAGCTGCGGGCGGTCCCGGTCAACGTCAACTTCCGCTACGTCGCCAACGAGCTGCGCTACGTCCTCGAGACGTCGCGGGCCTCGGCCCTCGTCTTCCACCGGTCGTTGGGCGATGCGGTGTCCGGGGTGGCCGACGTCGTCGGCGGGATGAAGGCCGTCCTCGCCGTCGACGACATCGACGGGTCCTCGCCGGCGGCCGGTGCCGGCGCCGTCCCCGGTGCGGTGCCCTACGCCTCGGCGCTGGCGTCGGCCCCGGCCGGGCGCATCGTGACCGAAGGCCGGTCGGGCGACGACCACTACCTGATGTTCACCGGCGGCACCACCGGCCTGCCCAAGGGCGTGCTGTGGCGCCAGGAGGACGCCTTCTACGCCTGCCTCGGCGGCGGCGACCCGATGCGGCTGTCGGGGCCGATCACCGCGCTGGCGGAGATGGGCGACCGCTTCGTCGAGAAGATCGTCTACATGCCGATCGCCCCGCTGATGCACGCGGCGGCGCAGTGGACGTCGTTCATGTGGTTCTACGGCGGCGGCACCGTCGTCCTCGTCCCCGGCAGCTTCGACGCCGAGGCGGCGTGGGACCTGGTCGACCGGGAGGGCGTCAACGTCCTGACCGTCGTGGGCGACGCCGTGGCCAAGCCGCTGCTCGACGCCTACACCGCCCACCCCGGGCGCTGGGACACCTCGTCGATGTACGCCATCGGCAACGGCGCCGCACCGCTGTCGTCGTCGGTCCGGACCCGGCTGGTCGAGACCTTCCCGGGCTGCGTGATCACCGACGGGATGGGCTCGTCGGAGTCCGGTGTGCAGGGCGCGGCCCGCACCCAGCCGGGCGAGGGGACGTCGGGCGCCGCCTCCCGGGGCGGGGTGGCGTCGTTCTCGGTCGGGCCGACCACGACGGTGCTCGACGAGTCGCTGCGGCCCGTCGTGCCGGGGTCCGGTGCGGTCGGCCGGCTGGCCACGTCGGGGCGGATCCCGATCGGCTACGACGGCGACCCGGCCAAGACCGCCGAGACCTTCGTCGAGGTCGACGGCGTGCGCTGGGTCCTCTCGGGCGACATGTGCACCGTCGACGCCGACGGCACCGTCCACCTGCTCGGCCGGGGCTCGCAGTGCATCAACACCGGCGGCGAGAAGGTCTACCCGGAGGAGGTCGAGGGCGTCCTCCACGGCCACCCGGGCGTGGCCGACGTCCTCGTCGTGGGCGTCGACGACGAGCGCTGGGGCAGCGCCGTGACCGCCGTCGTCCAGCCCTCGCCGGGCGCGACCCCGCCGACGCTCGACGACCTCCGCGCCTTCGCCCGCGACCAGCTCGCCGGCTACAAGCTCCCCAAGCACCTCGTCGTCGTCGACCGCGTCCAGCGCACCCCCGCCGGCAAGGCCGACTACCGCTGGGCCGCCACCACCGCGAGGGAGTCCGTCAGCCCGGTGGGCTGAGGCGGCATCGCCCGGGCCTACGGTGATGAGGTGACGACAGCCACCCGTGCGGCCCGCATCGGACCGGCGGAGGGCGACGGGGTCGAGCTGCCGCTGCCCGACCTGCCGCTCGGCCGGCGGGTCGAGCTGCCGGGTCGGGGGACGACCTTCGTGCGGGAGGTGGAAGGGCCGGCGCCGGATGCGCCCACCGTCGTGCTGCTCCACGGGCTGACGGCCTCCGGCGGCCTGAACTGGTTCCAGGCCTTCGGCGACCTGGGGCGGCGCTACCGCGTGCTGGCCATCGACCACCGGGGCCACGGCCGTGGCCTGCGGACCCGTCGGCGGTTCCGGCTGGCCGACTGCGCCGATGACGTGGCTTCGCTCATGGAGGTCGAGGGCATCGACCGGGCGATCGTCGCCGGCTACTCGATGGGCGGGCCGATCGGTCAGCTCCTCTGGCGCCGCCACCCGGAGAAGGTCGCAGGGCTCGTGCTGTGTGCCACCAGTGATCGCTTCGTGCCCGGCCGGCGGGAACAGCTCGTCTTCGTCACCGCCATGGGGGCCGTCGCCGGCACGACCCGGCTCGGCGACCTCGTCACCCGCGTCCCGATCGGCTGGTTGCAGAGCCGCACGGCCGGTGGGGTGCGGACCCGGCCCGAGACGTTCCGCCGCTGGGCCCGGGCCGAGATGCGGCGCCACGACTGGCGCATGGTGGCCGAAGCCACCGGAGCGATCGGGAACTACAACGCCTCCCGCTGGATCGGCGACATCGACGTGCCCACGGCGGTGCTGATCACCACGGAGGACAAGGCGGTGGCCCCGATCGACCAGGCCCGCCTCGCCCTGAGGATCCCTGGGGCCACGATGCACAAGGTCGACGACGGCCACATCGTGTGCGTCAAGCCCCGCTTCGGCCGGGTCCTGCGGACCGCCGTCGACGAGGTGGCCGACCGCATCACCTGAGCGGCGGCCCGCTGCGGGAGCGGATCAGCGCCGAGCGGGGCTGAGCGTCTGGACCTCGGCGATCAGGGCATCGACCCGGCGGCGGATGGCGCGGGTCAGCCGGACCTCGTCGGCGTCGGGCTGGTCGATCAGGTCACGGGCCCGGGCCGGTGGTGGGGGTCGGCCGCGTCGGTGATCGGCCCGAGCCGACCGGACGGAGGTGACCGGGGTGCCGTCGGGGCGGCGGACCTCGACGACGCCGTCGTCGCGCGTGATGCTGAAGCCTCGGTCGTGCACGGCGGCGTGGTGGTACCGGCAGAGCAGGACCAGGTTGTCGAGATCGGTCGGGCCGTCGTGCTCCCACCAGACGATGTGGTGGGCCTGGCAGTGGTCCGGCGGGGCCGAGCACCCGGGGAACACGCAATGCCCGTCGCGCACCCGGAGGGCCCGGCGCTGGGCCCGGGTGGCGGTGCGGACCTTGCGGCCCATGTCCAGGGCCCCGTCCGGGCCGATGACGACGCCCTGGAAGGTGCCCTCGCACAGCCAGCGCTCGACGGTGGCCCGTGGGACGACGCCGGCCCGCTCGGCCTCGGCCATGCCGGCCAGGGCGCCGGGGATCCGCGGGCCCTGCACGCTCAGCGGCTGGGTCCGGAGGGCGGGGTCGAGATCGGTGCACCGGCAAGCAGCGTGGTCGTCCGCGTGATCGGGGGCAGGACGAAGGTCGAGCACGCCGAGGACGAGGGGTCGGGCGCAGCCGTCGTCGTCGGCGCTGCGGGTACCTCGGGTCACCAGCTCGACCAGAGCGACGGCCCGACGCTCGGCGGGGGAGAGGCCGTCGTCGGCGGTGAACGTGCCGGTGTGGAACATGGCGTCGACCTGCGCCTCGATGGCGCCCGACAGGATCTCGCCCTGCTCGGTGGTGAGGTTGCCGTCGAGTCGCCAACGGCCCTCGAACCCGGGGGACAGGTGGACGCCGGAGGGGTCCGCCGGGGCCGCGTCGGCATCGCCGTCGAGCCCGAGCCGGTCCCCGACCTCGGCGGCCCAACGGCGCAGGAAGCGCTGCCCGCCCGCCAGGGTCGTGCGGCTCACCTCGTCGACCAGGGCGGCCTCGACCGCGGCGAACACCGGCTCGAGCCCGGACCGGGCCCGCACCAGGGCGTCGACCTGTTCGCGGGACAGGTGGCCCTCGCCGAAGGCGGCGGCCACGACGGGCATGTCGCGCAGAGCGCGGGCGAGGACGATGTCGCCCTTGGCTCGACCGTGGGCGGCGCCGGTGCGGGCGGTGACCCAGCTGGGCCCGTTGCGGGCGCCGTCGCGCGCCCAGACCGCACGGGCGTCGAAGACGCCGGACGTCTCGGCCAGGGCGGCATCGATCTGGTTCCGCAGCCGGTGCAGGCTCGTGAGGTGCTCGGCGATGCCTGCGTCACCGAGGTCCCCGACCTCGACCTCCAGCAGCGCCGAGGCGTCCTCGGGGGGCGGTGTCGACCGCTCCTCCAACACCTCGGGACAGATGGGGAACATGTGTTCGATAGTACCCGACATGGCGTTCTCCGGAAACAGGAAACCCAGAGGAACCAAGGGCTTGCGACCGCCGTCCGTCCCCGGTCGATCTCGCTGTGCCGGCGCTGCGAGTACCGTGCGGCGGCACACGAGGGAGGGCATGAGCACGTGAACGACAGCAAGGCCGTCGTCGCCAACCTCGACGGGCAGGTCGCGCTGGTGACCGGGGGCGCCCGGGGGATGGGGCGCAGCCATGCGGTGGCCCTGGCCGCCGCCGGCGCCGACGTCGTCCTGCTCGACGCCTGCGCCCCCATGGCCAGCGCCGCCTACCCGATGGCCACCCGGGACGACCTCGACGAGACGGTCGCGCTCGTCGAAGCCGCCGGACGCACCGCCACCGCCCACGTGGCCGACGTGCGGGACGCGGCTGCCCTCCAGCGCATCGTCGACGCCACCGTGGAGCAGCACGGCCGGCTCGACATAGCCATCGCCAACGCCGGCGTCTCCCACACCGGGACGATCACCGACGAGGACCCGGCGCTGTACCAGGAGGTGGTCGACGTCAACCTGGTCGGCACCTTCAACACGTTCCGGGCGGCGAGCCCGGTGATGCAGCGCCAGCGGTCGGGCCGGCTCGTCGCCGTCAGCTCGATGATGGGCCGGGCCGCCAACCCGACCCTGAGCGCGTACTGCTCGTCGAAGTGGGGCGTGATCGGGCTGGTGAAGGCGGCCGCCTACGACCTGGGCGCCCACGGGGTGACCGTCAACGCCGTCGCCCCCGGCAACATCGCCACGCCGATGGTGCTCAACGAGCACATGTACCGCACCATGCGCCCCGACCTCGACGACCCCGGGCCCGACGACATGGCGCCGGTGATGACCGGGCTCCACGCCCAGCCGGTGCCGTGGCTGGCGCCCGAGGAGGTCGCCCGGGCCGTGCTGTACCTGGTCGCCCCCGAGGCGCAGCACATCACCGGCACCGTGATGGACGTGAGCGCGGGAGCATCCGTCCGCTTCACCGCCTGAAGAGGTGGCATCGGGCACGCTCCTGAACTAGAACACGTTCTAATGCACATCGCGTACACAGCCGAGCAGGCGGCGCTCCAGAAGGAGCTCCGCGACTACTTCGCCGCGATCATGACGCCGGAGGTGGCGGCGGCGGCGACGGCCGGTGAGACCGGCGACCCGGCCTGCCTGGCGGCGGTCCGCCAGATGGGCGCCGACGGCTGGCTCGGGGTCGGCTGGCCCGTCGAGTTCGGCGGTCGCGGCTTCGGCCCGGTCGAGCAGTTCATCTTCATGAACGAGGCCTGGCGGAGCGGTGCGCCGGTGCCCTTCCTCAGCGTCAACACCGTCGGCCCGACGATCATGGAGTTCGGCACCGACGAGCAGAAGGCGTTCTTCCTGCCCAAGATCCTGGGCGGCGAGCTCCACTTCTCGATCGGCTACACCGAGCCCGGCAGCGGCACCGACCTGGCCAGCCTGACCACCAAGGCGGTCAAGGACGGCGACCAGTGGGTCATCAACGGCCAGAAGATCTACACGTCGCTGGCCAGCTACGCCGACTACATCTGGCTGGCCGCCCGCACCGACCCCGACGCCCCCAAGCACCGGGGCATCACCATGTTCGCGGTGCCCACCACCGATCCCGGGTTCTCGTACTCGAAGATCTCGACGATGGTGAACGCCAGCACCTACAACACGTTCTACGACGACGTGAAGGTGGGCGACGACGCCATCATCGGCGGTCTCAACCAGGGCTGGCACCTGATCACCAACCAGCTCAACTACGAGCGGGTCGGCCTGTCGCCGCCCGGCATGGTCGAGGGCATCTTCGAGGACACGATCGCCTGGGCCAAGGAGACGACGCTGCCCGACGGCCGTCGTGTCGCCGACCAGGAGTGGGTCCAGGTCAACCTGGCCCGGGTTCGCGCCGGGCTCGACTTCCTGCGCCTGATCAACTGGAAGGTCGCCGCCCTCGACGCCGCCGGCCAGTCGCCCAACCCGGCCGACGCCAGCTCGTCGAAGGTGTTCGGCACCGAGTTCTTCATCGAGGCCTACCGCCTGCTGATGGAGGTCCTCGGCGCCCGCGGCACGCTGCGCGGCGACAGCCCCGAGGCGATCCTCGCCGGCCGTCTTGAACGGTCGTACCAGGGGACGCTGATCCTCACCTTCGGCGGCGGCACCAACGAGATCCAGCGCGACCTGATCGCCATGTTCGGCCTGCAGATGCCGCGCATGCCCCGGATGTAGAGGCGAGGCACAGATGGACTTCCAGCTGAACGAGGACCAGACCCAGATCGTCGAGCTGGCCGCCCGCATCCTGGGCGACCGGACCACGCCCGAGGCCCTGGCCGCGGCCGAGGCCGGCGGTGACCGCTTCGACCCCGAGCTGTGGCGCCTGCTCGCCGAGGCCGACCTGCTCGGCCTCTGCCTGCCCGAGGCCGACGGCGGCGGGGGCTACGGCGTGCTCGAGGCCGCCCTGCTGTGCCAGGAGGTCGGCCGCACCGCCGCCCCGGTGCCGCTGTGGTCGACGCTGGTGCTCGGCGCCCTGCCGATCGCCCAGCACGGCTCCGACGACCTCAGGGCCAAGGTCCTCCCGAAGGTGGCGAGCGGCGAGCTGATCCTGACCGCCGCGCTCGTCGAGGAGGGCGGCTCGCTGCCCCCGGCGACGCCGGCCACCACGGCGACGCCCGATGCCGACAAGTCGGACCACGTGCGCCTCACCGGCACCAAGCACGTCGTCCCGAGCGTCCACCTCGCCGAGGCCGGCCAGCAGGTGCGCGTCCTCGTGCCCGCCACCGACGCCGACGGCCGGGTCGTCGTCGCCCTGATCGACCCGGCCAGCGCCGGCGTCACCATCACCCGCAACATCGGCACCGACCTCGAGCCGCTCTCGACGCTCACCCTCGACGGCACGCCCGGGCGCATCCTGGGCGACCCCGACGACGGCGAGGCGATCGTCCGCACGATCGTCGCCCTGGGCACCGCCGGCATCTGCGCCCGCCAGGCGGGGACGTGCGAGGCCGCCCTGCGCATCGCCGCCGCCTACACGTCCGAGCGCGAGCAGTTCGGGACCAAGATCGCCACCTTCCAGGCCGTCGCCCACCGTCTGGCCGACGCCTACATCGACACCGAGGCGATCCGCCTGACCAGCCTCCACGCCGCCTGGCTCCTCGACGAGGGGCTCCCCGCCGAGGAGGCGCTGGCCGTGGCCAAGATCTGGGCCACCGAGGGGGCGCAGCGCGTCGTCCACGGCGCCCAGCACGTCCACGGCGGAATCGGTGTCGACACCGACTACCCCGTCCACCGCTTCTTCCGGGCCGCCAAGGCGGCCGAGCACACGCTCGGCACCGCCAGCCCCCACCTCGTCGCACTGGGTGGCCGGATCGTCGGTGCCGCCTAGGCCCGACGGCCATTCCCCCGACACCTGACGATCCGTCAGATTAGGGTGACCCCTGACACCCCAAGGAGCTCTTCCACCCATGCGTCGTGTCGCACCGCTGCTCGCCCTCTTGCTGGCCCTGTCCGCCGTCGGATGCGGGTCCCGCGTCGATGACGCCGACGCGTCGTCGGGCGGGGGTGACGACCTCTCGGCCGAGGACGGGTCCGGCGACAGCGACAGCGACGCCGGCGGCGGTGAGGGCGGGAACGGCGGTGACAACGGCGACCTCACGCCCGAGTCGGCGGAGCTGGGCTCGATCGCCAACCCGTGCAGCGGCGAGGCGGCCGAGGGCGAGGTGCCGGCCGACGTCCCCGGCGTCAGCGAGGACACGATCCGCATCGGCGTGATCTCCGACCGGGAGAACCCGGCGGTGCCGCTGCCGACGGTCGGCATCGAGGAGGCGGTCAAGGCCTTCGTCGCCTTCTGCAACGCCGCCGGCGGGATCAACGGCCGCCAGCTGGAGCTGGAGACCTACGACTCGATGATCACGGCCACCGACGACGTCACCAAGCAGGCCTGCAACGACGACCTCTTCGCCCTGGTGGGCAGCGGCTCGGTCCAGGACCAGCTCGGCATCGAGACCCGCGAGGGCTGTGGGCTGGTCGAGGTGGCCGGCTACTCGGCGACCTCGTCCCGGGCCCAGTCGGAGGACTGGTTCACCGGCGTCCCCGGCCTCGACCCCACCCACTACAACGTGGGCCCCTGCCAGTACATGGCCGAGCGCTTCCCCGACGCGGTGAAGAAGGCGGCCATGCTCTACACCGACCTGCCCGCCGCCTCCGTGCGCGGCCAGCAGGTCGTCGAGGGCTGCACCGCCGAGGCCGGCTTCGAGTACGTGGTCGAGGAGGCCCTGGCCTTCGGCGCCACCGACTTCGGCTCGGTCGTCGAGCAGATGCAGGAGGAGGGCGTCCAGTACTTCCAGATGGTCAGCGCCACCTCGGAGACGCTGGCCGTCATGCGCGAGGCCGAGACCCAGGGCCTCGAGTTCGAGGTCATCGATCTCGGCCAGCAGTACTACGACCCGAACTTCGGGGCCGAGGCGGTGGCCGACGGCGCCTTCGTCCTCTCCAACACCGCCCCCTTCTCGGAGGCCGACTCCAACCCGGTGCTGCGGCTCTACCAGCAGTTCCTGGAGGAGGTCGACGGCGTGCAGAGCACCCTCGGCGTCCAGGCCTTCAGCGCCGGCCTGCTCTTCGCCACCGCCGTCGACGCCCTCGGCGCCGAGGTCACCCGCGAGGGCCTGGTGACCGAGCTCGAGGGCATCACCGAGTGGGACGGCGGCGGGCTCAACCTGCTCGGCAGCCCCGGCACCAACGAGACGATCGACTGCTTCCTCTACCTGCGGGTCGAAGGCGGTGACTTCGTCCGGGAGCACCCGGACGAGGGCTACGACTGCGACCCGGCTTACATCCACGAATCCGACCAGCGCTTCGAGAACTGAGGACACCGATGACCCGATCCAGGGGGACCACCACCCGCGGCCGCTACGGCGCCCTGCTCGTCGCACTGCTGCTCCTCGTGGGCGCCGCCGGCTGCGGCTCGCGCGCCGACGACGCCGACGACGGCGGCAGCACCGGCGACGACGGCCTCTCGGCCGAGGGCTCCGGCGACGACGGTGGCGACCAGGGCGGCGACGACGGTGGCGATGGCGAGGCCATCACCCCCGAGTCGGCGACGATCGGCGACATCGACAACCCGTGCTCGGGCGAGGCCGCCGAGGGCGAGCTGCCGGGCGACACGCCGGGCGTGACCGAGGACTCGATCCGCATCGGCGTCATCTCCGACAAGGAGAACCCGAGCGTCCCGCTGCCCACGGTGGGCATCGAGGAGTCCGTCAAGGCCTTCGTCGAGTTCTGCAACGCGGCGGGCGGCATCAACGGCCGCACCCTGGAGCTGAAGACCTACGACTCGATGATCACCGCCACCGACGACGTCACCAAGCAGGCCTGCAACGACGACCTGTTCGCCATCGTCGGCAGCGGCTCGGTCCAGGACCAGCTCGGCATCGAGACCCGGGTCGGCTGCGGGCTCCCCGAGGTCGGCGCCTACTCGGCCACGTCCAACCGCTCGGAGTCGGAGCTGTTCTTCCAGCCCGTCCCGGCCACGCAGTCCCAGCACTACAACGTGGGCCCCTGCCAGTACGCCGCCGAGCAGTTCCCCGACGACATCACCAAGGCGGCGATCGTCTACACCGACCTGCCCACGGCCAGCGTCCGGGCCCAGCAGATCAAGGACAACTGCACCGCCGAGGCCGGCTTCGAGTTCGTCGCCGACATCGCCGTGCCCTTCGGCGAGACGAACTTCGGCCCGGTGATCGAGGAGATGCAGTCCGCCGGCGTCACCTACTTCACCATGGTCAGCGCCGCCTCCGAGATGCTGTCGGTGCTGCGGGAGGCCAACACCCAGGGCCTCGAGTTCAACGTCATCGACCTCGGCCAGCAGTACTACGACCGGGCCGTCGGCGCCGAGGCCCTGGCCAACGGGGCCCACGTGCTGACCAACACGGTGCCGTTCAGCGAGACCGACGCGACCCCGGCCCTCGGCCTCTACACCGAGTGGATGGGCGAGACGGGGGCGGGCGAGGACAAGATCACCTCGCTCGGCGTCCAGGCCTTCAGCGCCGGCCTCCTCTTCGCCACCGCGGTCGACTCGCTCGGCAACGACATCACCCGGGACAGCCTGGTGACCGCGCTCGAGGGCATCACCGAGTGGGACGGCGGTGGCCTCCACATGCCGACGAACCCCGGTGAGAAGGTCCACAACGACTGCTTCCTCTACATGAAGATCGAGGACGGCGACTTCGTCCGCGAGTACCCGGAGGAAGGTTTCGACTGCGATCCGGCGTACGTGGTGGAGTCCGACGAGGTCTACGAGGGCTAGGGAGCCGCCGCGCCGATGGAGCAGATCCTCCAGTACCTGGTCATCTTCGCCCTGCAGTCGGCGGCGATCTACGCCATCGCCGCCAGCGGGCTGGTCGTGACGTACACGACCTCGGGCATCTTCAACTTCGCCCACGGCGCCATCGGCATGGTGGTGGCGTTCGCGTACTGGCAGATGACC
>JBQGCF010000107.1:0-13864 GCA_052038315.1 Iamia sp. | reverse complement strand
CGCAGCTCCTTCACCGCGACCGGGGGCGGGACCGGCACGGACACGGGGTGGTTCCTCCCCCGTGACCTGCCGCTGGGCTGGCGCGTCACCCACGTGGTGGCGCGCCGCTCGGTCGACCCGCGGTGCCCCGGGCCGGAGGGGGAGCCGGCTCGGGGCGCCCGCTGGGAGGGGCCCGACGCCGACGCTCCGTGGGACCGCTGGACCGACCAGGTCACGGCGGACCCGTGCGACGACTCCGATGCCGACCTCGGTCCTCCCGGCGAGCCCTCCGACGTCAGGGCCGACGACGTGGCCGACGTGGCCCTGGGCGCCTACGCCGGCACGGTCGCCGGCCTGGCGGACGGCTCGCAGACGTTCACCTGGACCGACGACGCCGGGCTGCGCTGGGAGATCTCGACGCAGGGGCTCGCCGTCGAGGAGACGACCGACCTGGCCGCCCAGGTGGCGACGGCCGGCTCGCTCGACGCACCGGTGCTGCGGCGGCTCGGGGCGCCGACGGACCGGTGGACCTCGCCCCGCAACCCGGCGGTGGTCGAGGTCGGGGTCGTGGCCCCCGACGGCGACGAGCTGGCCTACGAGCTGACCGACCCCGGCGCCGGCATCTTCCGCACCGAGCTGGTGGCCCTGCCCGAGACGATCGCGGGGGTCCCGGCGCGCCGGCTGAGCCGGGGCAGCGGATCGTGGAGCGCCCAGCTCGGCCTGGCCCTCCCCGGCACCGACGTGACCGTGTGGACCCGGGTCCGGGCCGACGACCCGCCCGACGGCGAGGACCTCCGGCGGCGCCTCGCCGAGACCCTGGCCACCGCGCTGGCCCCGGTGTCGAACGACGTCTGGCGGTCCACCATCGCCGAGGTCGAGCACGCCCCGGTCCTCGACCAGGCCGAGCGCCGGACGGACCTGGCCGGGCTCGACGTCCCGCCCCGCCCGCAGCTGCCGCCCCCGGCCGGCTCGACGTCGTCCACCAGCGCGCCCCGCTGACGCCGGCCCCGGGCCCGGCGGGCGCCGGTAGGGTCCAGCGGTGGCCGACACGAACCCGTACCGACTGCCCCGCACCGTCCTCCCCCGCCGCTACGAGCTGCGGCTGGCCCCCGACCTGGACGCGGCGACGTTCGCGGGCACGGTGGCCGTCACCGTCGACGTGGTCGAGCCCACCGCCGAGGTCGTGCTCAACGCCATCGAGCTGGAGGTCGACGACGCCTGGGTCGAGGCCGGCGGCGCCCGCCACGACGCCACCGTCGCCCTCGACGAGGAGCTGGAGCGGGCCACCCTGACGCTGCCCGAGGGCACCACCCTCGAGCCCGGCGAGGCCACCGTCCACCTGGCCTTCCGGGGGATCCTGAACGACAAGCTGCGGGGCTTCTACCGGTCGACCTTCACCGACGACGACGGCGCCGAGCGGGTGATCGCCACCACCCAGTTCGAGGCCACCGACGCCCGCCGGGCCTTCCCGTGCTGGGACGAGCCCGACCTCAAGGCCACCTTCGCCGTCACCCTCGACGTCCCCGAGGACCTGTTCGCCGTCAGCAACGCGGCCGAGACCGGCCGGGAGCCGATCGCCGACGACCCCACCAGGCACCGGGTCACCTTCGCCGAGACGATGGTGATGTCGACCTACCTGGTCGCCTTCATCGTCGGGCCGCTGGAGGCCACCGACCCCGTCGACGTCGACGGCGTGCCCCTCCGCATCGTCCACCGGGCCGGCCAGGGCGAGCTCACCGCCTTCGCCCTGGAGTCCGGCGCCTTCGCCCTCCGCCACTTCACCGAGTACTTCGGCGTGCCCTACCCGGCCGACAAGCTCGACCTGGTCGCGGTGCCCGACTTCGCCTTCGGGGCCATGGAGAACCTGGGCTGCGTCACCTTCCGCGACGCCCTGCTGATCGTCGACCCCGAGCGGGCCACCCAGGGCGAGCTCCAGCGGGTCGCCGACGTGATCCACCACGAGATCGCCCACATGTGGTTCGGCGACCTGGTCACCATGCAGTGGTGGGAGGGGATCTGGCTCAACGAGGCCTTCGCCACGTTCATGGAGCTGCGGTGCACCGACGCCTTCCGGCCGGAGTGGGACCGCTGGACCGACTTCGGCATCTCCCGCACCGCGGCCTACGACACCGACGCCCTCACCACGACCCGGCCCATCGAGTTCGAGGTCGTCTCGCCGGCCGACGCCGAGGGCATGTTCGACGTCCTCACCTACGAGAAGGGCGCCGCCGTCGTCCGCATGCTCGAGCAGTACCTGGGCGAGGACCGCTTCCGGGAGGGCATCCGCCTCTACATCTCGCGCCACGCCCACGGGAACACCCAGACCACCGACCTGTGGGACGCCATCGAGGAGGCCACCGGCGAGCCGGTGCGCCGGATCATGGACAGCTGGATCTTCCAGGGCGGCCACCCCGAGGTGGCGGTCACCGTCGAGGGGGCCACGGTGCGGCTGGTCCAGCAGCGCTTCCTCTACGACACCGGCGAGGGCCCGGCCCCGGACGCCACCGCGTGGGTCGTGCCGGTCCTCGTCCGCTGGGGTGCGGCCGACGGCGCCACCGGTGTCGAGAAGGTCCTGGTCGACGGGACGTCGGCCACCGTCGAGCTGCCCACCGAGCCCGAGTGGGTGATCGCCAACAGCGGCGGGTCCGGCTTCTTCCGGGTGCGCTACGACAGCGCCGGGCTGGCCGCCGCCGCCCGCGCCCCCGGCATCACCGCCCTCGAGCGCTACGGGCTGGTCGACGACGCCTGGGCCGCCCTGCTGGCCGGCTCGGTCGGCGTCGACGAGGTGCTCGACCTGCTCCGCCGCTACGCCGACGAGACCGACCTGTCGGTGTGGCAGCGGGTCCTCGGCGTCGTCGGCGCCCTCGACCGGCTGGTCGACGACGAGACCCGGCCGCACCTCCAGGCCTGGGTCCGGGCCTTCGCCGGGCCGGCCCTGCGCCGGGTGGGGCTCGATCCGGTCGCCGGGGAGCCGGCCCGCACCGCCGCCCTCCGCGCCGCCCTGACCACCGCCCTGGGCACCACCGGCGCCGATCCCGAGACCCGCGAGCGGGCGGCCGCCCTGCTGGCCCGGGCCGATGCCGGCGAGGCGGTCGACACCGACCTGTTCGACGCCTCGCTCAAGGTCCTGGCCGCCGAGGGCGGGGCCGAGCGCTTCGCCGCCTTCCGCGAGCGGTCGGCCGCCGGGGCCACGCCCCAGGAGCGGCTCCGCTTCCTCGGCGCCCTGGCCGACTTCCCCGGCGACGACGAGGCCGACGCCTTCCTGGAGATGTGCCTCACCGACGACGTCCGCACCCAGGACGCCCCCTTCGTGATCGGCCGGTCGCTGGCCAACCGGGCCCAGGCCACCCGGACCTGGGACTTCGTGGCCCGGCGCTGGGACGACACCCTCGCCCGGTTCCCCTCGAACAGCATCAGCCGGATGCTCAACGGCATCCGCACCTTCACCGACGCCGGGCTGGCCCGCACCGTCGAGGGCTTCCTCGTCGAGCACCCCGTGCCCCAGGGCGAGAAGCCCATCGCCCAGCACCGCGAGCGGATGCGGGCGGGGGTCGCCCTGCGGGAGCGGGTGGGCGCCGACCTGGCCGCCGTCCTCAAGGATCGGGCCTGACGACCGACGGATAGCCCAGTCGGGTGACCTCCGCGGTCACCCGATCAGGTGCCGGTCCGGGATGCGGCACCGCGTCGGCGATCCTCCCGGACGCTCGTGCCCCTGCTCAACCGGCTCCTCACCGTGGCCCCTCGTCCTCCCTGGGAGGCCGAGTCGACCCGCGCCAGCCGGCAGCGCCGCGTCCTGCCGTTCCTGGGCCTGGTGGTGGTGGGGCTGGTCATCGTCGCCCTGCCCCCGGGCGAGCCCGATCGGTTCGCGGGTCTGGCCATCGCCGGCGCCGGCTTCGCCGCCATCGCCGCCCTGATCGTCGTCGTGCCGTGGGAGAGCCTCCCCGACTGGAGCCGCCTGGGCGTGGTGGCCCTCTTCTGCGCCGACGTGGCCCTGGTGCGCGAGGACACCGGCGGCGCCCGCTCCGGCTTCTCGATCATGCTGCTGCTCGTCGTGGTGTGGTTGGCCGCCTACGGCTCGCGGGTCCAGGTCGTCATCAGCGTGGCCCTCACCACGGCTACCAACGCCCTCCCGATCCTGCTGGTCGGGGGCGATCGCTACCCCCAGACCGAGTGGCGGCGCACCGCCCTGTTCACGATCATCGCGCTGGTCGTGGGGATGGTCGTCCACGAGCTGGTGCGGCGCACGAGCCGCGAGCGCTGGGTGATCGCCCAGGTCGCCCGGCTCGGTCGCAGCTCGGGCGAGCGCGACGTCCGGCCCGACGTGTGCGCCCTGGCCCAGGAGCTGACCGGTGCCGACCTGGTCGTGCTGCTCGAGCCCGACGACGACGGCGTCCGCATCACCGCCGGCGCCGGCCCCGCCCTCCCCCTGACCGCCCTGCCGGGCGACCTCGTGCCGCCCGCCGTGTGGCGGGCCCTGCGCACCGGCGAGGCCCAGGTGATCCTGGACACCGAGGCCGACGAGGCCACCCGTGGCGGTGTGTCCGAGGCCCTGGGCATGCGGGCCTGGGTCCACCAGCCGGGCGTGGCCCCCGGTGGCCTCCACGCCACCGTCGACCTGGTCGTGGCCTGGGCGTCGCCCCGCCGCCGCATCTCGGCCGAGACCTCCTTCGCCCTCCCCCGCCTGGCCGACGAGGTGGCGGCGATCGTCGACCGGGCCCACCTGGTCGAGCGGCTCGACGCCATGACCCGGCTCGACCCGCTCACCGGCCTGCCCAACCGGCGGGGCTGGGACGACCACCTCACCCGGGAGATCGCCCGGGTCGGGCGGACCGGCCGCCCCCTGTCGGTCGCCATCCTCGACCTCGACCACTTCAAGCGGTTCAACGACGCCCACGGCCACCTGGTCGGCGACCAGCTGCTCAAGGCGGCGGCCAGCGCCTGGGCCGGGGCCCTGCGCACCTCGGACGTGCTGGCCCGCTGGGGCGGCGAGGAGTTCGTCGTGCTGATGCCCGAGACCGAGACCCGGGACGCCGAGATCGTGATGGCCCGCATGGCCGCCCGCACCCCGATGGACCAGACGTTCTCGGCCGGCCTGGTCACCACCACCGCCTCGGTCGACCCCGACGCCCTGGTCGCGGCGGCCGACGAGGCCGTGTACCGGGCCAAGGAGGGCGGCCGGGACCGGATCGAGGTCGGCGCCGCCCCGCCCCAGGTCCCGCTGCTGCAGTCCCCCTCGTCGGCCTCGTCCATCGACTGACATCCGGCACTAGCCTCCCGCCGGGAGGTGAGCAGGGTGCCGGGACCGGGGGAACCGACGGGATGGCGAGCACGGGCCGGCCGCGCCCTGCGGACGACCGCCGCATGGATCCTGCTCCTCGGCTCGCTGGCCCTGCTCGTGGGCGCCGTCGAAGGCTCCCGCGGACGGCGACCGAAGGGGGACGACGTCGGCTCGGTCCTCGAGCGCATCGGGTGGGTCGCCGACCACCTGACGCCCTACGACGTCGACATGCCGGACCGGCGTTGGGCCGTGCCGGTGGCGGCCCTGCTCGCGGTGGCCTGCGCCTACGCGGCGACGGTGCGGTTCATGGCCCGGGCAGCGGTCTTCCCCCGCCTCCTGGCGACGACGACGGCCGTGGTCGCCACGTGGGTGCTGGTGGCCCTCGGGCCCTCCGTCGTCGCCGACGAGGTCAACGCGGCCGGCGACTGGGTGCGCTTCTTCCTCGCCGTCCCCGCCGCCGTCGTGACCGTGAAGGTGGGCCTGCTCTACCGGGCCTCCACCGGCTTCGTGCACACCCCACCGGTGCGGCCCGACCTGCTCCGCAACCAGCAGGAGGTGCTCAGGGGACTGGAGGTGCCCGGCGACCGGAGCGAGCACCCGCCCTTCCAGCTCAAGCAGATCACCGGTCGCTGGGGCGCGGGCAAGTCGCAGGTCCTGTGCGCGGTGAAGCACGACTGCTGGGCCGAGCCCCGGAGCTGGCTGAGCTGGCGCTCGCGCCCGCCGGCGGCCTGCGTCATGGTCGACATCTGGAAGCACGACAGCGAGGTCGACCTCCACCGGGCCATCGTCGGCGAGATCCTCGGCCACCCGGCCTGCCTGCTGCCCTGGGGCTGGCTCCGCTACCCCCTGTTCGCGTCCGTGATGTCGTACCTGCGGAACGCGGACGTGACCCTCCCCTTCGGCCCGGCCGAGCTGGCCACCTCGGTCACGCTCCCCCGCCTCTCGTGGCAGCGGCCGCTGGAGCGGACCGTGGCCCGGCTCAACCGCCGGCAGGTGCGCCTCGTCGTCGTCCTCGACGAGCTCGACCGGGCCAGCTCGCTCGTCGCCCAGGCCGCCCTCTCGATGGTCCACCGCTCGCTCGACCAACCCGGGGTGACGGTGGTCCTCGTCCACGTCCCCGAGATCGTCGAGCCCAAGGTCTTCAACCCCCTCTTCACCGAGATCGCCGACCTGCGGTCGAACGCCACCGCCGCCGTCCTCCGGGAGGTCGACCGGTCGATCCGGGCCGGCGACGGGTCCTCGGCGGTGTGGCGGGCTCGGCTCAAGACGGCCCTGGCCGAGGCCGACCCGGCCCAGCCGTCGCCGCTCGACGGCTTCGCCCGCAGCGCCTTCACGTCGATGGACGGCCAGGTGCAGGCCCGCCTGGTCCGGGAGCTGGGCGAGAAGTTCCTGCGCTCGCACCCGCTCAAGCTGGGCCGGCCCCAGACCGAGGACGTGGCCGACATGCTCGGCTGGGCCGACCTCCGCGACGCCCTCCGCCGGACCGGCCTGCTGCCGACGCAGACCACCGAGAACCACGGGTGGCGCCGGGTGGTGCTCGGGCCGCACCCTCGGACGCGGGACCTGCCCCTGCCCGACCCGACCCGTGCGAGGATCACCGACGTGGTCGCCGACTGGCGGGTCCGCCCGCTGGGCGCCGTCGGGGGCGGTCCCCTGGTGGCCGAACGGAGGCTGCCCCCGATCCGACCGCTCAAGAACCGTCTGGAGGAGGTGGTGCTGGAGATGGCGAAGGCCGCGGCCGCCCCCCTCACCGAGGCCGACCTCCTGCTGGCCGTGCTGGTGGCGCTCGAGACCTGCCAGGTCGAGGCCGACGGGGCCGTGCTGTGAACGAGGAGGGCCCCGTCGACGCGATGTCGATCGAACCGCCCCCGTCGGCGCCGGCGGCGACCGTCGAGAGCAAGCGCCTGCGCGCCGTCCTCGCCGACGCCGCGGCGCGGGTCGAGGCCCACAGCGGCCGCCCATCGCCCGCGGTCCTCCGGTGGGTCGAGGACGACAGCGACCTGGCCCGCCTCCTCGCCGGCGCCGGGCCGGCCGACGACGACGACGAGGTCGTCGAGGTCTTCGAGGACCTGCCGGGCACGAGCGGCGTCGAACGGGGGGACCCGCCGGGGCCGGAGGTCGACGAGCCGTCGTCGCTCGACGGGGGTCCATCCGAGGCCACGGGGTTCGACCTCTCCTCGATGATGGTCGACCTCCGCATCTGGCTCTCCCGGTCCGGCCGGAGCGCGGACGAGGTCGTGGCCCGGCTGGGCGGCGACATCGCCCGCCTCGTCACCCGTCACCAGGCGGCCGTCCCGAACGACCACGAGGCGCGGATCGACCTCGTCCTCGTCGTGGTCCAGCGGGTCAGGTCCGACCCTCGCGTGGCCGAGGTGATCCGCACGCTCACCCAGCTGGCCACCACCGAGATCGACGGCTGGGGGATGGTGGAGACGGCGACCCAGGCGGCCCTGCTGATCGATCGGGACGAGGTGCCCGCCGTCCACCTCCTCTGCAACCACCGGATCCTCTCCGCCGCGGTGCGGCTGCTGCGGGAGGGGCGCGCGCCCTTCGACCTCGACGTGATCGCCCACCCGGCCCGCAGCGTGGGGTTCGAGCTCGGCCGGCTCGACCCCGCGGACGTCGTCGGGTCCGCGGCCGGCGAGCGGCTGGGCGCGGCGGCCCGGACGGCGGCGCTGACGGTCCGCAACGGCGTCCCCGAGCACCTCGAGGACGCGCTGTGGTCGGCCCTCGCCGTCTCGATGCCGCCGTCGTCGCTCAGCCTCGTCTCGGAGCTGACCTACGCCTCGCTGACGCCGTTCGCCACCCAGCCCTCGGCGACCAGCGCCGCGCTGCTGCTGCTCGATGCCGTGGCGTCGGCCACCGGTTCCTCCCCCTCGCGCACGGCGTCGATCCTCGTCGCCACCGGCGCCTCGCTGGAGCGGGACGCGCTCTACCCGCTGTTCGTGGCCGCCGGGGTGTGGACCCGCCTGGTGGCCGAGCCGGAGGCGACCCCGGCGCTGGGCTCGACCGAGGTGGCCGAGCACCTGTCCCGGCTCGTCCGCCTCCTCGGACCCGTCGATCCCGAGCACGAACCGCCGGGCCGGCGCCGCCTCCTCGGTGCGATCCGGCACCTCGCCGAGACCGGGGTCCTGGCGCCCGTGCCGACCCTCACCGAGGTGGACTGGGACGCCTACGGGCCCCCGTCGGATGGCGCCGACGCGGTCGTCGACCTCCTCCACGGCCTGCGTGCGGCGCTGGGCTCCTGGGGCGTCGACCCGGTGACCGACCAGCGCGCCACCCGCCGCCGGAGGTGGCGGAGCGAGGACACCCCCGAGCCGGAGCCCGACCTCGCCCTCGGCATGTGGGCGGACTGGCCCGAGCCGATGGTCGACTGGCTCGCCGCCGTCATCCGCAGGCTGGAGGAGCAGGGCGACATCGACCTCCCCGATGCCCTGGCCGTCGTGCGGGAGATCGCCGTGCTGCGCCGCCTGGCCGACCGGGCCGTCCCGGCCGTGATCGAGACGTGGGACGAGCTGCCCCTCACCGGTGAGGCCGCCGATCTGGCCGGCGCCTTCGTCGACCGCGGCGCCGCCGTCGAGGAGGCGGAGCGCTGGCTGGAGGGCGCCCAGCCCGACCTGGGGCGGGCGCTCCGGGAGATCCGCTAGCTGAGGGTGTAGGCGAGGGCGCCGCGGGCGTCGCGGACGCGGACCTCGACCTGCTTGGTCTCGTCGCCGTCGACCGCCTCGCAGGTGAAGGTGGCCTGGGGCTCCTCGATCCGCACCTCCGGGCCGGCGCAGGTGACGGCGACGTCGTCCCGCTCGAAGCGGTCGGCCAGGGTCGTGGCGATGTCCTCCTCGACCCGGGCCGTCGAGAGGATCGCCGAACGGGAGGACACCGCGAGCGTGCCCTCGCCGTCGGCCTGGCGGACGTCGACGTCGACCTCCTCGTCGCCCACGGCCGCCGTGCAGGTGAAGGTGGCCCCCTCCTCGACCTCGACGTCGTCGGGGCACGTGACCTCGCCCACCGCGACGTCGTAGGCCTCGGCCAGCCGCTCGCCGATCCGCTCCTCGGACCGGGGCCCGTCGAGCACCGCCGGCTGCCCGCACGCCGCGACCGCCACCGCCAAGGGGGCGACGACCGCGACCAGGACCCGCATCAGCCGAGGAGCGACAGGACCAGGCCGAGCTGGCCGAGGTGGTACGTGACCATCACCGCGACCTGCAGGAGCCGGGACGGGGTGACGAAGCGGTTCCAGGCCAGGATGGCGTCGGAGGCGTAGAAGAGCAGGGCGCCGACGATGCCGAGGGCCACGCCCCGCCCGAACGACGCCATCACCATGCACGAGATGACGGCCATGTAGGCGAGCACGGGGACCACCAGGTCGGGGCTGGTGGTGCGCACGCCGGCCACGATCCGGGGCGCGACCAGGCCGCCGGCGGCGGCCACGACGAGCAGGCCGACGGCGACGAAGCCCCACGAGTCGAGGTCGGTCGCCATGCCGACCACGTAGGCGATGTGGCCGAGCAGGAACGAGGCCAACCCCAGCAGGAAGGGCGGGAGCGGGAGCTCGGTCTCCTCGGGGAGCATCAGGAAGACGTCGCCGGCCAGCGACAGCACCAGGCCGATGACGAACCAGAGCCGGACCGTCGGGTCGTCGGCGTCGATGGCCAGGGCGACCAGCACGAGGAGGACGAGCGTCGTCGGCTTGGCCGCCCACACCAGCCGGCGGTCGTCGCGGGCCACGCCGACCCAGTTGACGAGGGCGACGGGCGCGGCGAGCACGAGCAGGGCGACGGTGAGGCCGGTCATGTGGGAGGGAACCGAGGCGAGGTGGGGCAGGACGAGGGCGAGCGAGTCGGGCACGACGTCCCGCTCCCCCACCCACGGGCGCAGGCCGGCCACCGGCACCCACGCCACCTCGGCCACCTCGGCGTCGGGGGAGGTCGGCTCGTCGTCGCTGCGGGCGAGGAAGCCGTGCGCCACCTCGGCGACGGCCTCGTCCTCGTAGGCGCCCTGCCCGCCGGCGACGAGGGGGGCGGCCAGCCCGGCCTCCTCGGCCAGCTCCCGGCCGGCGGCCTCGACCCAGCCCTCCCCGACGTCGCAGATCCCGCCGAAGGCCAGGTCCCAGCGGCCCGGCCAGACGTCCTTCCAGTCGGCCCGGCGGTGGACGAGGACCCGCTCACCGGCCCCGTCGAGCACGGCGACGAACACGGTCCGGTGACGGACCCGGTGGGCCCGCACCTCGGCCCGGGTCACCACGCCGAGCACCGTGCCGTCGGCGGCCACCTCCTCGACCAGCTCGTCGGCCGGGCTGCTCACGATGCCGGCGGAGCCGTCGCCTCGTCCCACGACACCCCGTCGGCCAGGCGCATCCGCCAGCGGGCCAGCGGGGCGGGCCGGTTCATGCCCAGGGCGGCGACCACCTGGTCGCCCCTGCGGTACAGGGCGACGAAGCGGCGCTCGGCGAGGCTGCCGTCGACCACCCGGACCTCGTCGGCCCGGGCCGGGCGCCCGGCCAGCATGATCTTGCGGTCGTACTGGTCGGACCAGAACCAGGGCACGGGGGCGAAGGGGGCCCCGCCGGCGTCACCGGCGAGCAGCGTCTCGGCGGCGTGGCCGCCCTGGGCGATGGCGTGCTCCCAGTGCTCGACGCGCAGGTCCTCGCCGTAGGTCGGGTGGGGCCAGCGGGCCACATCGCCGGCGGCGACGATCCCGGGACCGACGCGGCAGGTGGCATCGGCCACGACCCCGTCGGCCAGGGCCAGCCCCGAGCCCTCGAGCCAGCCGGTGTTGGGCGTGACGCCGATGCCGACGACGACCACGTCGCAGTCGATCGTCGTCCCGTCGGCCAGGCGGACCCGCTCGACCCGGTCGCCGCCCTCGATGGCCTCGACACCGATGCCGAGGCGCAGGTCGACGCCCTCGTCACGGTGCACCGCAGCCACCGTCTCGGCCACCTCGCCGCCCAGCACCCGGCCGAGGGGGACGGGCAGCGGCTCGACCATCGTCACCGCCAGGCCGCGCCGGCGGGCCGTGGCCGCCACCTCGGCGCCGATGAAGCCGGCGCCGACGACGACCACCCGCAAGGGCGCGGCGTCGAGGTCGGCGCGCAGGGCGACGGCGTCGTCGAGCGAGCGGAGCACGTGGACGCCGGCGAGCCCGTCGGTGCCCGGCAGCCGGCGCGGGGCCGCGCGGGTGGCGACGACCAGGCCGTCGTAGGCCAGGGCGGTGCCGTCGGCGAGGGCGACGCGACGGGCGACGGGGTCGAGGCCGGTGGCGGCCCGGCCCAGCGCCCAGGTGAGGTCGAGGTCGGCGTCCCGGTCGTTGAGCAGGGCGGTCTGCCCCGGCTCCCAGGTGCCGGCCAGCACCTGCTTCGACAGCGGGGGCCGGTCGTAGGGCTCGTGGGGCTCGTCGCCGACGACGGTGAGGGTGCCGTCGAAGCCGTGGCGCCGTAGGGCCCGGGCGGCGTGGAGCCCGGCCAGGGACGCGCCGACGACCACGACGTGGCGCAGCTCGGTCATGGGGTCACCCGGTGAGCGACGTCAGTCCTCCAGGCGGATCGCCTGCTTGGGACAGCGGACCACCGCCTCCTCGACCTTGGCCCGGAGGTCCTCCGGTGGGGTCTCGTCGAGCACGTAGAGGAAGTCGTCATCACGGACCTCGAACACCTCGGGTGCGACAGCCATGCAGACCGCGTTGCTCTCGCACAGGTCGTAGTCGACGACGACGCGCATGGGTGGATCCTCTCGCCGGTCGGGGGTGGGTGGGCGCCCGCACCATACCTGGACACGCGTCCACCTTCCGGGACGCCGGGCCCGGGCCGTAGTCTCGGGCCGTGCCCCGCCTGCTCTCGCCCCGCCCCCTCGTCGTCGCCGCCGTCGTCGTCGCCCTGGCCCTCGGCGCCTGCGCGGAGGACGAGGACGTCACCAAGGCCGAGTTCAAGGCCGACCTGATCGAGCGGACCAAGGACTCCGACGACGAGCCCGTCCTCAGCGACGATGTCGCCGCCTGCCTGACCGACGCCATCTTCGACGAGTACGACCAGGCCGAGATCAACCGGATCTACCGGGCCGCCACCGAGGACGAGCTGGGCAACGAGCGCCGCGACGAGCTGGTCGCCATCAACGAGCGCTGCTTCGCGGCGGACGAGGGCTCCTGAGCCGGACGGCGATCACCACGCTCGTCACCGCCGCCCATGCGCACCACAGCGACACCAGGCCCTCCCGCTCGACGACGGCGAGGATCGCCACCACGACCAGGTTGACGGCGCCGAAGGCGCGCAGGGCCCGGTCGCTCGACAGCAGCGCCGGCCCGCAGGTCCCGGCGACGTAGGGGACGGCGACCAGGCCGCTGGCCGTGCCGTGCCGGATCACGTAGTCGATGTGGTGGCCGGCGATCACGGCGGTGACCGGGTCGGTCACCTGCCACCAGAGCAGGACGGCCGCCGCCCCCACCGCCATCGCCACCAACGGGAGCATCCGCCGGCGGGTGGCGGGCGGCTCCCACAGGGTGACGGCCACCGCGGCCAGCACGGGCACGACCACGTAGGCGATCAGGGCGTAGGCCCACGTGGCCCCGTCCAGGGCGGAGGCCGAGGCGTCGCCCTCCAGGCCCCGCCAGACGAGGACCTCGACCAGCAGGTGGGCGCCGAGCACGGTCGGGAGGGCGGCCAGCGGCAGCTCGGCCGGGCGCCGGACGTGGCGCAGGGCGTCGAGCCCGACGGCGGTGACGACGGCACCCGCCGCCAGGTCCACCTCGGCCGAGAAGCACATCCCCCGAGCCTGCCCCCTCCGGCTGTCCGCCGCCTGTCCCCCGACGGGCGTGACGTGTGTCTCCCCTGGTCAGCGCACTCCCTTGCCACGCCTGGGTGATCGACGGCGCCTATCGATCGGATCGGGGATTCTGATCGAGTTCGTCTATGGACCGAGGTCAGCGCCCCGTATGGTGCACCCCAACGTCCCTGCACCGACACCACAGAGGTACTTGCACCGTGGCCCTCGTCAACACCGAGATCAAGCCCTTCACCGCCACCGCCTACCACGGCGGCCAGTTCGTCGACGTCAGCTCCGACGACCTCAAGGGGAAGTGGTCGGTCGTGTTCTTCTACCCGGCGGACTTCACCTTCGTCTGCCCGACCGAGCTGGGCGACCTCGCCGACAACTACGCCACCTTCAAGGAGCTGGGCGTCGAGATCTACAGCGTCTCGACCGACACCCACTTCACCCACAAGGCCTGGCACGACACCTCGGACACGATCGGCAAGATCGAGTACCCGATGATCGGCGACCCGACCACCGAGATCAGCCAGGCCTTCGAGGTCCTGCGCGAGGGCCAGGGCCTGGCCGACCGTGGCACCTTCATCATCGACCCCGACGGCGTCATCCAGGCCGTCGAGATCACCGCCGAGGGCATCGGCCGCAACGCCGCCGAGCTGATCCGCAAGATCCGCGCCGCCCAGTACGTCGCCGCCCACCCGGGCGAGGTCTGCCCGGCCAAGTGGGAGGAGGGCGACGACACCCTCGCCCCCTCGCTGGACCTCGTCGGCACGATCTGATCCCCCGGATCCACGACTGACAGGAGGGGGGGGGGCCCCCGGCCCCCCCCCCCCCGGGGGCCCCCCCGCCC
>JBQGCF010000106.1:0-1698 GCA_052038315.1 Iamia sp. | reverse complement strand
CTGCCGGCCGATCGACCCGACGTGGCGCGGGCCAAGCACAAGGACGACTTCAAGGACCAGATGGCCGCCCTGGGGTCGCAGGTCGACGACACCCTCGGTGACGCACCGGCCGCTCCGGGGCCGGCGTCGTCGGCATCGGCCCGGTTCCGCCGCTACGCCGGCTAGAGGACCCTCGCCCGCTCCCGGTAGGGGGCCAGCCGGTCGTCGGCCGGGTCGAGCTCGGTGACGATGACGTCGATCCGGTCCCAGGGCAGGCCGACGGCGAGGGCCCGGCTGCCCAGCTTGGACGAGTCGACGGCGACGACGACCTGCTCGGCGGCCGATGCCAGCGCCCGCTTGACCTCGGCCTCGTCGAGGGCGGCCTCGGTGGCACCGAGGTCGGGGTCGACGGCCGCGGCCGAGGCGACCAGCACCCGCAGGGCCAGCTGGGTGGCGGCCCGGCAGGCGAGCGGGCCGACCAGACTGCCGGTGCGGGTCTCGCGCACGCCGCCGGTGAGGACCGGGGTGATGCCGGCCCGGCCCTGGAGGGCCTCGAAGGTGTCGGGCCCGTTGGTCAGCACGACCAGGTCCCGGGCCCCGGCCAGGCTCGACGCCGCCCGCATCACGGTGGAGGAGGCGTCGAAGGCGACCGCTCCCTCGGCCGGCACCAGGTCGACCAGCTTGGCGGCGATGGCGGCCTTGGCCCGGGGGCGGGCCCGGTGGCGCTCGGCGAAGGCCTGGGGCCCGACCGGCAGGGCGCCGCCCCGCACGCGACGGGCGGTGCCCCGCTCCTCGAGCTCCTTGAGGTCGCGGCGGATCGTCATCTCGCTGACGCCGAGGGCCTCGGCGGCGGTGGCGATGGTGATCGACCCGGCCTCGTCGAGCTGGGCGCCGAGCCACTGCAGCCGCTCCTCGGCGGCGAGGTTCCCCTGGAGCGACGGCATCGGCCGCATCGTAGCCTCGTTGTGCGATCTGTGATGGTATGTGTACGATCGCACAGGATCGAACATCGAGTGGAGAGCCCGTGACCGGCTTCAGCGACATCACGGAGACCCTGGCGACCCAGGCGATCGAGCTCCCCTCGTGGGCGTTCGGGAACTCCGGCACGCGGTTCAAGGTGTTCGCCCAGGCCGGGGTGCCCCGGGACCCGTTCGAGAAGGTGGCCGACGCCGCCCAGGTCCACGCCCACACCGGGCTGGCCCCGTCGGTCGCCCTCCACATCCCGTGGGACCGGGTCGACGACGTCGCGAAGCTGGGCGCCCACGCCGCCGACCTCGGCGTCCGCCTCGGCACGATCAACACCAACACGTTCCAGGACGACGACTACAAGCTCGGCAGCCTGGCCCACCACGACGAGGCGGTGCGGGCCAAGGCCATCGCCCACATGCACACCTGCGTCGACATCATGGACGTGACCGGCAGCCGCGACCTCAAGGTCTGGCTGCCCGACGGCACCAACTACCCGGGCCAGGCCGACCTGCGCGACCGCCAGGACCGGCTGGCCGACTCGCTGGCCCAGGTCTACGCCCGTCTGGGCGACCACCAGAGGCTCGTGCTCGAGTACAAGCTGTTCGAGCCGGCCTTCTACGCCACCGACGTGCCGGACTGGGGCACCGCCTACGTCCAGTGCCTGGCCCTGGGGGAGCGGGCGGTGGTCTGCCTCGACACGGGGCACCACGCACCGGGCACCAACATCGAGTTCATCGTGATGCAGCTGCT
>JBQGCF010000105.1:0-12077 GCA_052038315.1 Iamia sp. | reverse complement strand
CTTGTGGCCACCGCCCTTGTGGCGGGCCGTCTTGTGGCCGCCGTTGTTGCGGCCGCCCGTCTTCGGGTTCGGGCCGACCAGCGACTTCTCGGGCGTGGTCTTGGTGATCTCGGAGAAGTCCGAGACCGTCTGGAACCGGCGACCGGCGCTGGTGGGCTTGCGCTTGCGGAGTGCCATCTCTCCTACCTCAGCTCTCGAACAGGTCGATCGAGTCGCCCTCGGCGACGGTGACGATGGCCCGCTTGGTGGAGGCCTTGGTCCCGACCTTGCCGGTGCGGCGGTTGCGGGTCTTCTTGCCCTGGCGGTTGATCGTGTTCACCTTCAGGACCTTGACGTCGAAGATCGAGCGCACGGCGTCGGCGATCTCCGGCTTCGAGGCCGAGGGGTGCACGATGAACGTGTACTGGTTGGTCTCCTGCAGGGCGTAGGACTTCTCGCTCACGACCGGCTTGAGGAGGACCTGGCGGGGATCCCTCACGACTCCTCCTTCTCCAGGGTGGAACTCGAGTCGGCGTCGGCGGAGCCGACACCTTCAGGGCGGTGGGCGGGGTCGGAGGACGTGTCGGCCGGGGCGTCGCTCGGGACGGTGCCGGCGGTGAAGACGACCCAGTCGCTGACCAGGACGTCGTAGGCGTTGAGCTCACCGGGCACGAGGATGTGGACGTCGGTGAGGTTCCGGAAGCTCTTCCAGGTCGTGGTGTCCTCGGCCTTGACGACGAGGAGGACCTTGCCCTCGATGCCCAGCTTGGCGAGGGCCTCGACGGCCTGCTTGGTGCCGGGGGCGTCGAAGCCCAGGTCGACGACCTTGACCTTGCCCTCGGCGGCCCGGTCCGACAGGGCCGAGCGCAGGGCGAGGCGCACCATCTTCTTGGGGGTCCGCTGGGCGTAGCTGCGGGGCTTCGGGCCGAGGGCCACGCCACCGCCGCTCCACTGCGGCGAGCGGATCGAGCCCTGGCGGGCTCGGCCGGTGCCCTTCTGCTTCCAGGGCTTGGCGCCGCCACCGGCGACCTCGGCCCGGGTCTTGGTCGACTGGGTGCCGGCCCGGCGGGCGGCCAGCTGGGCCGTCACCACCTGGTGCATCACGGCGACGTTGGGCTCGATGCCGAAGATGGCGTCATCGAGCTCGGCCTTCAGCTGCGTGGTCTTGCCCGAGGCGTCGAGCACGTCGATCTGGCTCATCAGGCACCCTTCCCGGCGGCCTTGGTGGCGTTGCGCACGAGCACCAGCCCGCCCTTGGGGCCGGGCACGGCGCCCTTGATCAGGAGGAGGTTGCGCTCGGCGTCGGCCCGCACGACCTCGAGGTTCAGCGTGGTGACCTTCTCGCCACCGGTGCGACCGGCCATACGGGTGCCCTTGAACACCCGGGCCGGCGTGGCGCAGGCGCCGATGGCGCCGGGCGCACGGTGGACCCGGTGGGCACCGTGGCTGGCGCGCTGGCCGGCGAAGCCGTGGCGCTTCATGGCGCCGGCGAAGCCCTTGCCCTTGCTGACGGCGGTGACGTCGATCAGCCCGCCCTCGGCGAGGATGTCGACGCCCAGCGTCTGGCCGACGGTGTACTCGGACACGTCGTCGAGGCGGAGCTCCACGAGGCGGGGCCCGGTCTCGACGTCGGCCTTGGCGTACTGGCCGGCGACCGGCTTGGTGAGCTTCGAGGCCTTCTTCTGGCCGAAGGTCACCTGGAGGGCGCTGTAGCCGTCCCGCTCGGGCGTCTTGATGCTGACCACACGGACCGGCTCGACCTGCAGGACGGTCACCGGGACGACGTTGCGCTCGTCGTCCCAGATCTGCGTCATGCCGAGCTTGGACCCGACGATCGCTTTGGTTGCCATGGCTCTCTCTTCTCGCGGAGGAACGGGCGGTCCGTTCACGCGGACGCTCCGCACGGGCGGACCCGGCGGAGCGTCGACTCGGTTGTGCCGGGTGGTTCCCCCTCCTGGGAGAGGGCGCACCCGGACGTCGATTCGGCGGCAGGACCCTCGTCAGGTCCCGTGCACGAGTTGGACACTGTATCGGCACACCGCCGGTCGTCCAAGCCCGGCCGGGGGACGCGCTTCAGCAGACCACGGTGACCGAGAAGACGGCGTCGACCGGGGTGCCCGAGCCGTTGACCGTGTGGACGTACACGGTCTCCTCGGAGATGGCGGTGACGACCACCTGGAGGGTGCTCGTCGGCACGATGACGGTGGGGACGCCGGTCACGCCGCAGTAGGTGACGTCCCGCTGGAAGTCGATCTCGTAGTCGCCGACGCCGTCGCGCCGGACGTCGGTCACCCCGCTCCCGTTGACCAGCACGCCATCGGTGGCGACCGTGGCGTGGAGGGAGGCGACGTAGTAGCCGAGGACGTCGACCACGACGTGGGTCGGGCGGACGAAGGCCTGGACCTGGAGGTTCACCCCGGGGCCGGACTCGATGGCCACCGCCCCGGCGTTGGACAGGTTCACCGCCGCCTCGTAGTTGAGGAAGGTGGCGTTGGGGATGGGGGCATCGGCCGGCCCGACCCGCAGGTAGCCGTTCCCCTGCGCCCGCACGGCGGTGATGTTGACCTCGACCGCGGTCGCCGAGGCCGGGACCCCGCACTTCTGGGCGCCGCCCTGGGGCCGGGTGTCGCCGTGGACCCGGTAGCCCCGTGCCTCGCCGGCGGCCAGCGGCTGCCCGTTCTGGGTGTTGACGATCCGGCACGGCACGATCGGCACGAAGCCGTTCTCGGTCGGCGAGGCCGCACCCGCCCGGGGATCGGGCCGAGCGGCGTCGGCCGACCGCTCGGCCCCGGCGGCGACCCCGAGCGAGGCCACCGCCACCAGCACGGCGGCACCGGCCGCCACCTTCCACACCGTCGTCCGCACCACGTCATCGACCTCCTGGGGGATCGCCCGGCGGTCCGTCCGCCCGACGGATCGACCGTACGGACGGGTGAGCGGCCTGTCGTGAGTGGTCGTTACGGAACCGGGCGGATGACCTGCCAGAGGTGGCCGTCGGGGTCGGTGAACGACGCCATGTACCCCCAGGGCTTCTCGTGCGGCTCGACCAGGACCGTGGCCCCGGCGGCCCGGGCCCGCTCGACGGCCCGGTCGACCTCGGCGTCGGTCGGGACCGACCAGCTCAGCTGGCACTCGCTGGCCCCCGGACCGGCCACCTCGTGGGGCTCGACCACCCAGCCGAAGCCGCCCCGGGGGATCAGCATCAGGTGGACGTCGGCGCCGAGGCGGAGCTGGAGCGGCTCGGGGACGCCGTCGTCGGCCGGCTCCCCCACCGCCTCCAGCCCCAGGCCCTCGGTGTAGAAGGCCAGGGACCGGACGCGGTCGTCGATGGGCAGGGCGATGACGAACGGGCGGCTCATGGGGGTGTCGACCCCCGCGAGCCGCCCCGCTCATCGCTCAGCAGTCGACCGCCAGGTAGAAGGCCCGGTCCTGGTTGAGGCCGTTCTCGCTGTAGGTGTGGACCTGGACGCCGTTGGCGTTGCCCTCCAGCCGGGCCACGGACACCTTGTAGCCGCTGCTCGTCGCCGTCCCCATCTCGCCCGGCGACACCAGGAAGGCGCAGCCGGAGACGTTCCGGTCGAAGACGACGTCCCGGAAGCCGTTGACCGCCTTGGTCACGCCGACCACGCCGTTGTGGCGGGAGACCGTCCCGTCGGCGGCCACGGCCGCGAACAACTCGGACACGTAGTAGCCGAGGGCGTCGATCACCACGTGGGTGTCGGCCTCGTAGACCCGCACCGAGAGGTTGGTCTGGTTCGCCCCGGGGCGGACCGACACCGTGCCGGCGTTGGTGATGTTCTGGGCCGGGCCGTAGTTGAGGAACGTCGCCGTCGGCGTGGCCACCCCCGCCGGGTGGACCCGCAGGTAGCCCGGGCCCGTGGCCCCGACGGCGCTGACGCTCAGCTCGAGGGCGGTGGCCGAGGCCGGGATCCCGCAGCTCGCCGCGCCGCCCTGCTCGGACGTGTTGCCGTTCGTCTTGTACGACCGCAGCTCCCCGGCGTCGATGTCGCCGGCCGAGTTCTGGGTGTTGACGAGGCGGCAGGGCGTCATGGGCACGAACACCGACTCGGTCGGCGAGGGCGTCCCGGCCGCCTTGGGCTGGGCGACGGCGCCGTCGCCGACGCCACCGATGGCCGAGGCCCCGACGGCCCCGAGGCCCACCAGGGCGACGACGGCCAGCGCCGCCGCCCCGGCCCTCCCGATCAGCGGGGCGCCCATCAGCACGTCACCACCAGGTGGAAGTCGTTGTCGGCCAGGTTGCCCGCCTCGTTGAAGGTCTGGACGAAGACGCCCTGGTCGTTGCCGCTGAGGGGGGCGGCGACGAAGTCGCCCTCGGCGCCCGGGCCGGTGCCGATCGGGGCGTGGAGGCCGCCGGAGAAGGCACAGCCGCTGACGTTGCGGTTGAAGACCACGTTGTAGACGCCCGTGTTGACCCGGTTGACCTGGGGGCCGCCGTTGCCCCGGACCAGGTTGCCGGCGTCCGACACGACGGCCATCAGGCCCGGGACGTAGTAGCCGAGGACGTCGATCACGACGTGGGTGCGCCGCTGGTAGGCCTTGACCGAGAGGTTGCTCCCCAGACCGCCCTGGACCCGCACCGTGCCCGCGTTCTCGGCGTTGAACACGTTCGTGTAGTTGAGGAAGGTGGCGTTGGGCTCGGGCTGGCCGGCCGGCCACACCCGCAGGTAGCCGTTGCCCTCGGCGCCCACGGCGGTGATCGTCAGCTCGAGGGCGGTGGCCACGCTCGGGATCCCGCACGCCGCGGCCCCGCCCTGGTCGCTGGTGTTGCCGCTCATGCGGTAGCTGCGGGTCTCGCCCACGGCGAGCCGGCCCGCCGGGTTCTGGGTGTTGACGATCCGGCATGGCGTGATGGGCACGAAGCTGCTCTCGGTCGGCGACGCCGACCCCGCCTTCGTCGATGGCGCCGACGCGCCCCCGTTCACCTCACCGGCCTGGGCGCCGGCCAGCGCCCCCGCCGACAGCACCGTCGCCGCCGCCAGCACGGCGGCCACGACCTTCGTCCTCGTCCTGACCTTCTCTCCGATCACGATGCCCTCCTCGGCTCGCACCCGCCTCGTCGCGGGACGAGGGCGACGGTACGGACGGGCCGGCGGACCGTGATGAGCGGTGGCCGCTCAAACCCGGTCCCCACCACTCAACGGCGGGCACACTGGCCCGGTGGACACCCCCTTCGCCGCCGTCGTGGCCACCTCGTCGGCGGTGGCCGCGACCAGCAAGCGCACCGAGAAGCGCGACGCCATCGCCGCCCTGCTCGCCGAGCTCGACCCCACCGAGGTCGCCGTCACCGTCGGCTTCCTGACCGGCGTGCCCCTGCAGGGCCGGATCGGGGTCGGCTGGCGGACCCTCCAGGCCGCCGAGCAGCCCCCCGCCGCCGCCCCGACGCTCACCGTCCTCGAGGTCGACGCCACCCTGACCGCCCTGGCCCGGCTGGAGGGGGCGGGTTCGGCCGGCGCCCGGCGCCAGCTCCTCTCGGACCTGCTGGGCCGGGCGACCGCGGAGGAGGCCCGCTTCCTGTTCGGCCTGCTCGGCGGCGAGCTGCGCCAGGGCGCCCTGGCCGGGGTGATGGCCGACGCCGTGGCCCGGGCCGCCGAGGTCCCGGCCACCGTGGTGCGGCGGGCGGCGATGCTCGGCGGCGACCTCCCGGCCATCGCCCACGTCGCCCTGACCACCGGGGCCGAGGGCCTGTCCGCCATCGGGCTCGAGCTGGGTCGGCCGGTCCAGCCGATGCTGGCCTCGACGGCCGCCTCGGTCGCCGCCGCCGTCGAGGACCTGGGCGACGCCGTCGTCGACTGGAAGCTCGACGGCATCCGCATCCAGGTCCACCGCCGGGGCGACCAGGTCGGGATCTGGACCCGCAACCTCAACGACATCACCGGCCGGCTCCCCGAGGTGGTCGAGCTGGTGCGGGCGCTGCCGGCCGAGCGGCTCGTCCTCGACGGCGAGGCCCTGGTCGTCGATGACGCCCTGCGGCCGGTCCTGTTCCAGGACACCGCCTCCCGCATCGGGGCGGAGGGCAGCGACGCGCCGGTCGCCGTCCGGCCCTGGTTCTTCGACCTCCTCCACCGCGACGGCACCGACCTGATCGACGCCCCCCTCCACGAGCGGCGCGCCGCCCTGGCCGAGGTGGCCGGCGACCACCAGATCCCCGGCACCCGCACCTCGGACCCCGAGGACGCCGCCGCCGTGCTCGACGACGCCCTGGCCGCCGGGCACGAGGGCGTGGGGGTGAAGGGGGCGGCGTCGCCCTACGAGGCCGGGCGGCGGGGCAAGGCCTGGCGCAAGGTCAAGCCGGTGCACACCTTCGACCTGGTGGTGCTGGCCGCCGAGTGGGGCCACGGCCGGCGCCGGGGCTGGCTGTCCAACCTCCACCTCGGTGCCCGCACCGACGACGGCTTCCAGATGGTGGGCAAGACCTTCAAGGGGATGACCGACGAGCTGCTGGCCTGGCAGACCGAGGCCCTCCAGGCCATCGCCACCGGCGAGTCGCGGACCGACGAGGCTCACGTCGTCCACGTCCGTCCGGAGCTGGTGGTGGAGATCGCCCTCGACGGGGTCCAGCGCTCGACCCGCTACGCCGGCGGCGTCGCCCTGCGCTTCGCCCGGGTGATCCGCTACCGGCCCGACAAGACGCCGGCCGAGGCCGACACCCTGGAGTCGGTGCGGGCCCTCGGCCTCCGCGACTGATCAGCCGTTGATGGCCCGGCCGAGCTGGATGCGGCGACCGCCGGGGTCGATCGGCCGGCCCGGTGCGTCCTGGCCACCCCGGCGGCGGCGCCGCACGATGCCCAGGACCTGCAGCGGCAGCACGAGCAGCTCGACGGCCAGGAACATGGCGCCGAACAGCACCCCGAGGGGCGCCCACGAGCCGACCTCGGTGATGTCGCCGTCCGGGCCCATGCAGACGAGGCTGTTGCTGGTGCCCTGACCCCGGCCGGTGTCGGTGTAGTACTCGACGACGTAGGCGTCGGGCTTGTCCGCCGGGCACAGGACCGCAGCGGTCGGCTTGATCACCCCGGGGACCTTGTCGATCACCAGCCAGGGCAGCGACAGGAGCAGGACCAGGACGACGGCCTGCCCGATCAGGAACCTCCAGATCGGCCTCATCCCTCCCCCTCCAGCAGCAGCTCGCCAGCGGCGTCGAACTGGACGTTCGACGGCGTGGTCGCCCCGTCGGTCACGACGACGGTCGTGATCGGCTCGGCCCCCTCGGCGGGCCGGGCGACGGTGACGGCGTCGACCCAGCGCCCGGGGCCCGCCTCGTCGCGGGCGGTGGCGGCCAGGGCGTCGACGTCGATGGCGCCGGCCGCCAGCGGGAACGTCCCGAAGGCCGGCTCCTCGGCCACGGCCGGACCCTCCAGGCCCTTGCCGCCGTAGAGGCCGCTGGTCCCGTAGGTCCAGGCCTCCCGGCCGCCCGAGCCGTCGGTGGCCGGGACCACGATCGTGACCTGGGCCAGCCTGGCGGTGACCGAGTGGACCTGCAGCGGGTCGGTCCCGGTCTCCTCGGCGACGGCGGCGATGGCGTCGTCGAGCAGGGCGCTGGTGATGCCACCGCCCCGCTCCTGGGCCTCCCGGGTGACCGAGCCGCGGTTGACGGCGCCGATGCCGACGCACGACGTCAGCGCCACCGCGGCGACGACCATGACCCCGGCCAGGTGGGTTCGTCCTCTCCTCATGACGGCGACGGTACGGACGATCCGGCGATCGGTCGTGAGCGCCGCCTACGCAAACCGAGGGGTCAGCCCACCCCGGCGGCCGCGAACACGGCGCCGACGTAGGTGGCCGAGCGATCCGAGCCGATGATCCCGCCGGCCATCCGGTTCATCACGTAGGAGACGGTGAGCCGGTGCTCGGGGACCATGATCGTCATCGACCCGCCCCAGCCGCCCCAGAAGCAGATCCGCCCGTCGGGGATGTACGGCACGGTGGCCGGCTCGGGCAGGCCGAACCCGATCCCCCACCGCAGGGGAACGCCGAGGACGAGGTCGATCCCCCGGGCCTGCTCCTCGAAGATCCGGTCGATCGTGGCGTCGGACAGGAGCCGGACCCCGTCGACCGCGCCGCCCCGGGAGATCACCGACAGGGTGCGGGCGAGGGCCCGGGCGGTGGTGTGGCCGTTGAGCGCCCCCATGTCGGCCCGGCGCCACGGGACGGTGTTGGCGTTGGCGGCGTCGGCGACCGGGCCGGTGAACGTCTTGATCACCGGGGCGTCGGGCGGGAGGGCCGACAGGTCCATCTCCAGCGGCGGGGGCGGGACGATCTCGGCGATGCGGTGGTCGTCCTCGGGGCCAGCGCCGATCTGGAGGTCGACCCCGAGCGGCCCGGCGATCTCCTCGGCCACGAAGGCCTTGAGGGACCGGCCGGTGACCCGGCGCACGATCTCGCCCAACAGGTGGCCCTGGTCCTGGGCGTGGTAGCCCGACGCCGTGCCCGGCTCCCACCACGGCGCCTGCTCGGCCAGCCGGCGGGTGGACAGGCCCCAGTCGTACATGTCCTCGACGGTGAAGGGCTGCTCCCACCCCGACACGCCGGAGGTGTGGCCCATCACGTGGCGGACGAGGATCCCGTCCTTGCCGTTGGCCGCGAACTCGGGCCAGTAGGTGGCCACCGGGGCGTCGAGGTCGACGAGGCCCCGCTCGACGCAGACGAGCACCGCCAGGGCCGTGACCTCCTTGGTCGACGACCACACGTTGACGATGGTGTCCCGCTCCCACGGCCGGGTGCGGGCGACATCCGCGTGGCCGCCCCACAGGTCGACGACGAGCTCGCCGTCGACGTCGACCGCGACGGCGGCGCCCAGCTCCTCCCCGGCGACGAGGTTGGCATCGAGGGCGTCGCGCACCGCGGCGAAGCGGGGCTCGGCGTGTCCGTGGACGGTCATGGGGTTCTCCTTCACCTTCGGCGCCGCCCGACGAGGGCGACGAAGACCGTGCGGGCCGCATCGGCGTCGGGCTCGCACCCGGCGATGAGGTCGGCGTAGCTGTACGACTCGGCCACCCGGACCAGCAGGTAGGCCAGGGCGTCGGGGTCGAGGTCGACGACGGGCGGCTGGGCCGCGGCCTCCTCGTCCAGGAGGGCCCGCACCCGGGCGACCACCTCGGCCTGGACGGTGCCCTCGCTCGTGGTGAGGATCCGCAGGGCGCGGTGCGGGTCCCGGTGGAGGAACGCCCGGAACCAGGCCGCCCCGATCAGGTACCGCACGAAGGCCGTCATCACCTCGGCCACCCGGTCCGGCGACCCGGGCGGGACCTCGACCAGGCAGCGCTCCCACGTCGGGGCGCCCACGCTCCACAGCGCATCGGCGACGAGGGCGTCGCGGCGCCCGGCCCGGCGGAACACCGTCGTGCGGTCGACCCCCACCTCGGCGGCGACCTCCCCCACGTCGACCGGCCGCCCGGCCAGCAGCATCCGGCGGGCCGCCCGCCGGATCGCCACCGCCGTCTCGTCGACCTCGCCCACGGACGGGACGCTACGCCCGCTTGCAACAAAAGTCGAGAATGTTGCAGATGCCCGTCCTCAGCCGCCGTGGCGGAGCAGGACGCCGACGGCGGCGAGGGCGTGCCAGGCGGCGTGCGGCTGGGCCCACGAGTCCGGATCGCACAGCGGCTCGCCGCTCCCCCCGCGCATCTGGAGGGCCACGCCGGTGGCCAGGGCGACCACGCCGAGGAGGGCACGGGGCCGGCGGGCCTCCCGATCGGTCACCGTTCGCACGGCCAGGGCGCCGACGAAGAGCCCACCGGCGGCCAGCTGGGCCCCGTCGCTCAGCGCCGGGAGGCCGCCGACGGCGGCCGCCACCGGGACGAGGGCGGTGACGCCCGCCGGCAGCTCCCGGCCCCGGATCCGACCGGCGTCGTCGGCGGCCATCAGCCCGAGCAGGGTGATGAGCGAGGCGTCGTGGAGGTACTTGCCCACCGTCCCGCCCGGCCCGTGGAACAGCACGCTGCCGGCCCCGGTGGCCACCGCGGCCCAGCCCACCGCCCGCACCGCCCGGCGCCGGCCCCGCACCAGCGGCACCCCGGCGGCGACGAAGGCCAGGCTCGACACCGTGTTGATCGGCTGGGCGACCGGCCCGGGCCGGCAGCGCTCACAGTCGCCGACGGCGACGTGCCCGCTCATCGCAGCGCCCCCATCGTCGCCTCGACCACCTCGGCCCGGCGGGTGCGGACCTCCTCGAGCTGGCCCCGGCGGTCGAGCAGCGTGCGCCACCGCACCAGCCCGGTGAGCAGCGCCCGCACCCGCTCGACCAGCACCAGCGCCAGCCCGCCCAGGATGGGCGCCACCAGCACCACGAGGACGTCGGCCAGGGCGCCCGACCGATCGGCGGCGTCGGGCCCGACCACCACCGCCACCGGGTAGGTGACCGACCGGGCCAGGCCCGACAGGGCGCCCGTGCCCGAGTCCTGCCAGGCCCACACCCCCCACGTCACCGGGAAGGCGAGCAGGGCGACCAGGAGCCGCACCGTCCCCTTCGACACCGGCGCCCGCACCGCCAGCCCGGCCACCAATACGAGCACGGCCGGCACCAGGTTGGCGAACAGCCCGGCCACCGCGAAGGGGGCGAGCAGCACGCCGAGGACGGCCAGCACGACGATCCGCCGGACCAGCACCGGGATCACGTCCCGCCGGGCCACGTCGCTGTCGTCGAGGCCGACGAACCCGAGCAGCATCCGGTAGCGGGCGACCAGGTCGACCAGGTCCGACCGCCTGCCGTCCTCGAGCCGGGCCAGCCGGCGGGCCCGCCCGGCCACGTCGGCCAGCAGGGGCGGCTCGCCGTCGACGGTCAGGGTGATCGTCGCCGCCGCCTGGAGGGCCAGGGCCTCCTCGGTGGTGGCGAAGTGGGGCGTCAGGTCCTGGAGGGCCCGCTGCAGGCGATCGGTGAGGGCCCGCACCTCGGCCCGCTCGTCGGCGCCGACGGGTGGGGCCGCGACCGGGATGGGCGGGCCGTAGCTGACGAGGGCCCGGCCCCGGACGTCGACCTTGTCCTCGTAGGTCACCCCGACCGGCACGATGCGCACGCCGTCGACCCCGGCGGCCGCCGCCTCCAGGGCGATGCGGGCGGCGCCGGTGCGCAGGGGCCGGAGCGTCGGCTCGTCGTGGGTGGTGCCCTCGGGGAAGATCGCCACCCGGCCGCCCTCCCGCAGCGCCTTGATCGCCGAGGCGAAGGTCCCGTCGTTGGCCCCCTCGACCGCCCCGTCCTGGCGCCGGTGGACCGGGATGGCCCGTGCGAACCGCAGGGCGACGGCGGCCGGCGGCACCGACCAGAGCGTCGCCTTGGCCAGGAAGCGGGGGAAGGCGCCCAGCCGGGCGACCAGGACCACCGGGTCGACGAAGCCGTACAGGTGGCTGGCGGCCAGCACCACCGGCCCGTCCGGCGGCCGCTCCCCCTCGACCTCGACCGAGCGGAAGAAGGCCCGGGTCAGCAGCCGGGCCAACCCCACGATGACCCGGTCACGCATCCCCCGACGGTACCGGCCCCAAAACGACCGAAACTGCGACCATGAGCGGGCGTGACGCCCGCTCATGGTCGCAGTTTCGGCAGAACGAGGAGGTCAGCCCTTCTTGGTGCCGTAGCGGCTGCGGGCGTTGCTCCGGTTCGGGACGGCGTTGGCGTCGAGCGCGCCCCGGATGATCTTGTAGTTCACGCCGGACAGGTCCCAGCGGCGGGCGCCCTGGATGAGCACCATCGAGTGCTCCTGCAGGTTGTGCCCCTCGCCGGGGATGTAGGCGGTGACCGTCTGGCCGGTGCTGAGGCGCACACGAGCGACCTTCCGCAGGGCCGAGTTCGGCTTGCGGGGGGTCACGGTGGTGACACGGGTGCACACGCCGCGGAGCTGGGGGTGACCCGACAGCGCCGGGGTCTTGCTCTTCTTGCGACGGGGCTTCCGCGGCTTGCGGATCAGCTGGTTCGTGGTGGGCATCTCAGTGGCTCCTGATCCCGGCTACGCCGTCTGGATCTTGATCTCGATGTCGACGCCGGCGGGCAGCTCGAGCCGCTGGAGGGAGTCGACGGTCTTCGGCGAGGGCTCGAGGATGTCGAGGAGGCGCTTGTGGATGCGCATCTCGAAGTGCTCCCGGGAGTC
>JBQGCF010000104.1:0-26510 GCA_052038315.1 Iamia sp. | reverse complement strand
AGCCCAGCACCCCCACACCGAGGAAGGCCAGGCCGACGACGAGCGCCGCTCGCGAGGCCAGGGTCGCCGGGTGCGTGGTGGTGGTCGGGGACGGGCGGGCGGTGGTCGTGGCCATGGGGGCTCCTCGGGTCGGGGGCGCTGCGGCTCTCCGCCGGGACCCGGGCGAAACGGTTCGTTTCGATCCGTGGGCCCACGGGAGAGGGCGGAGCGATGCCGCGCGACCCCGAGGACCCGGTCCGCGTCGCCCTCGACGCCCTGGCCGGCTACATGATCGGCAGCGCGCCGCTCGACCGGACCTTGCACCACGTGGCGACCGTCGCGGTGGCGGCCCTGCCCCCGGCCCGCTTCGCGGGCGTCTCGACCCTGGTCGAGGGCCGCCCCCGCACCGCCGTGTTCACCGACACCGAGGCCCCGGAGATCGACGCCGCCCAGTACGAGACCGGGAGCGGGCCGTGCCTCGACGCCTACCGCCACGACGTCGTCCTCCGGATCGACGACACGACCAGCGACGAGCGCTGGCCCGCCTTCTGCGAGGCGGCCCTCGCCCACGGCATCCGCAGCACCATCTCGCTCCCGCTCGTCGCCAACGGCGAGGGCTTCGGCGCCCTCAACATGTACGCCGAGGAGGTCGCCGGCTTCGCCGACGCCGACGAGGGGATGGCCCTGGCCCTGGCCACCCAGGCGGCCGTGGTGCTGGCCAGCTCGCAGGTCTACTGGGACGCCCACCAGCTGACCCAGGACCTCCAGACCGCCCTGCGGTCCCGGGCGATCATCGAGCAGGCCAAGGGCGTCTTGATGGGCCAGAGCCGCTGCACCCCCGACGAGGCCTTCACCCTGCTGGTGGCGGCGTCGCAGCGGGAGAACCGGAAGCTGCGGGAGATCGCCGCCGAGATCGTCGAGCGGACCCAGCCGCACCGGGACCAGGCCTGATCGGTGGAGATCCCCGACGAGGTCACCCGAGACATCCGGCAGCTCGACGATCTTCTCCGCACCCAGCGCACGCTCGTCGCCAAGATGGAGGCGGTCGCCGAGATCATCGAGCGGGTCGTGGGGCGCTGCGACGCAGCGAGCGTGGCCCTGATCGTCGAGGAGTCGATGATCACCGGCGCCTCGTCGAGCCAGCTGGCCATCGAGGCGGACCTGGTCCAGTACCGGACGGGGGAGGGGCCGTGCCTCCGCTCCGCCGACCGGCAGGCGACGATCAGGATCGACGCCCTGCCCCTCGACGAGCGCTTCGTCCACTTCGCCCCCGGCGCCATCGACATCGGCGTGACGAGCGTGCTCTCGATCCCCCTCGTCTCGGGCCGGGACACGGTGGGCTCGCTCAACCTCTACTCCCGCCAGGCCGACGCCTTCGCCGAGGACGTCCCCGACCGCATCGCCGACCTGACGGCCTACGCCGTCGACCTCATCGTCGGGTCGCAGCTCCACGCGACCGGCGTCGAGGCCATGGGCCGGCTGGTCGAGGTGGTGCAGCGGTCCGAGCAGGTCGAGATCGCCGTCGGCCTCCTGATCGTGAAGCACGACATGACCCCCGACCAGGCCTGGGCCCACCTGCAGGACCGGGCCGGGGCCGAGGGGGTCCCGGTCGCCGACTGGGCCCGCCGCCTCGTCGAGGGCTACGAGCGGGGCCTCGAGCGGCCCGACGACGAGCCCGGCGCCTGAGGGGCCGGCTCAGGCCGGGCGCAGGGGGAAGGCCATCGACTCGCCGATGGCGAGCAGGTGCACCCGGCTGCGCAGCTCGCGCCCGTCGAGGGCGGCGACCAGCTCGTCCGTCCCGCTCTTGAACACCGAGTAGTCGTCACGGTGGACGGGCACGGCCTCGTCGGGGTCGATCAGCTCGATGGCGTCGACCACCTGCGGCCCGGTCATGGTCAGGGTGACCCCGGCGATCCGGGTGCCGCCGCCGTGGAAGACGCCGAGGTCGATCCCGGGGTGGCGGCGGGGGATCTCGGCCAGGTCGTCGTGGAGGAGGGTGTCGCCGCTGACGTAGGTGCGGTGGCGGTGGGTCGCCGTGCGGACGTCGAGCAGGCTGCCCATGACGGGCGGGAGCATCGCCGTCAGGGGCTGCGGGGCGTGGCGGGCCGGCAGCGCCGTCACCGTCAGCTCGCCGCCGGGGAAGTGCACGGCCTGCGTCTCCCAGACCCGTAGCGGCCAGGTGCTGGTGAACCCCTGGCGGGTCAGCTTGCGGCAGGCGTGGGGGGTGCTGATGATCGGTGTGTCGGCGGGCAGGCCCTCGGCGGCGACCTCGTCGAAGTGGTCGCCGTGGTGGTGCGAGAGGACGACCAGGTCGACGGGCAGGACCTCGGGCAGCTCCAGCGCCGGGTCGGTCAGCCGGGCGCTGCGCAGCCCGTAGCCGAGGGCGGCGTGCTGGCCCTGGTGCAGGAAGTTGGGGTCGGTGAGGATGCGCAGCCCGGCCACGTCGAGGATGACGGTGGCGGTGCCGACGAACGTCAGCCGGCCGGTGGCGTCGTCGGGGTGGCGGGCGTGGGCGCCGACGGTCAGGTCCGGGCTCATGGCCGGCGCCGCTCCCCGCCGGCCCGCCGGTGAACCAGCGGGCGGTGGTTCGGGGCCCGGTCGGTGGGGAGGCGGCCGTCCATGAGCACCGACGCCGGGCCCGGGTGGAGCGAGGCCGACCTGGCCGCGGTGGCCGACGGGCTGGCCCGGGCGCAGGTCGACCTGATCGCGGCCACCGACGAGGCGGCCGCCGCGGCCGACGAGCTGGAGGCGCGGAGCGTCGAGATCGGCCACCTCAACGACATCCTCGACGGCGTGCTCGCCGCCACCGACGAGGTGGTCGCGGTGGTCGACGTCGAGGGTCTGCGCGTCCGCGGGTGGAGCCGCGGCGCGGCCGCCTGCACCGGGATCGGCGCCCGGGAGGCCCGGGGCCGATCGCTCCTCTCGGTGCGGCTCCCCGGTGCGTCCTCGCCCCGCCTCGGCGACGTCATCGCCCGGCTGTCGGCGTCGCCCGCGGCCTCCGTCCCCGACCCGGCCGGGTTCCGCCTCGTCCCGGTGCGGGCGGAGCCGGGCGGGGCCGTCGTCGCCGTCGTCGTGACCGGGTCAGGCGACGTCCATGCGGGCCCGGAGCCGGCGGACGATGCCGGCCAGCCAGCGTGAGACCTGCATCTGGCTGACCCCGTAGCGCTCGGCGATGGCCCGCTGGGGCAGCTCCTCGACGTAGTAGAGGGCGATCAGGTCCCGGTCCCGGTCGCTGAGCGACTCCAGGGCCGCGGCCAGCGCGATGCGGTCGCTCGACAGGGCCAGGTCCCGGTCGTCGTGGGCGAGGGTGTCGCCGAGGGTCGCCCCGCCCGGGACGAGCGGCCGGTCGAGCGACGTGGCCGCCCGGGCGTGGCTGGCGTCGTCCACCTGCAGCACGACGGACTCCTCGATCCCGAGGTGCTCGGCGACCTCGGCGGCGGTGGCCCGGCGGCCGAGCTGCGCGGCCAGCTCGTCCCGGGCGCCGCGCACCGGCCCGGCCAGGTCGTGCACGATCCGGGGCGCCCGCAGCGCCCAGCCGCGGTCGCGGTAGTGGCGCTTGATCGCCCCGGTGATCGTCGGCGTGGCGAAGGCGACGAAGGGCCGCCTCCGATCGGGGTCGAAGCGCTGGAGGCTGGCGACCAGCGATTCGAGGGCGACCTGCTCGAGGTCCTCGCGGGACTCCCCGCTGCGCTGGAGCCGGTGGGCGATGGCCATGGCGAGGGGCGTGTACTCCTCGACGAGGGCGGTCAGGTCGGCGGCGGCCCCGGTCCGCCGGTAGCGGACGTGCAGGGTCCACACCCCGATGTCGACACCGGGGGTGCGGTGCGGGTCGCGGGGGCCCTCGCCCATGGGGACGGTCCGCCAGGCCCGGCAGGCGTCGAGCCGCTCGGCGAGCAGCTCGATCTGGCGGCGGACCCCGTCGAGGGCGGCGAGGTCGGTCAGGTCGGTCGGATCGACGACGTCGGGCGACGGGTCGTGGGTGGCGACGGGCACGAGGAGCTCCTCCCCGGGCGGGCCCGAGAGGCGGGGGTGGGCGGACTCGTGGTCTGAAGCCGACCCCCATGTTCTCTCCACCGACCGGCCCGGGGAACCACCCGGCAGGGTGATGACGGGGGGACCCTGGTTGACGGCGGGGCACGCGGAGAGGAGGGGGCTCCGCCCGGATCCACGCCAAGGAGGCGATCAATGGGGTTCAACCCTCTCGAGCACAAGGGCATCCCGATCGAGCAGCAGCTCCGGTCCTGGAAGGAGCTGAACGTCGACCCGCTGCCGGCCCGTCCCGACGACCCGTACACGATGACGCGGGTGATCCTGATGAACGGGATCGAGGTCGAGTCGATCATGTTCTCGCACCAGTTCAGCCGGAACACCGACAACCCCGAGATCAAGCGCTCGCTGGCCACCAGCCGCCGCATCGAGCAGCAGCAGCAGAGCGCCGTCAACTGGCTCCTGCCCGGTGAGCACACCAACCTCGAGACGACGATCGGCTACGAGCAGGTCGCTGTCGACCTCACCGCCTGGCTGGCCCGCAACGAGCCCGATCCCAACCTCAAGATGGCGCTCGACTTCGCCCTCCTCGAGGACTTCGACCACCTCTACCGGTACGCCAACCTCTACGACCTGATCGAGGGGAAGCACGCGAGGGACCTCACCCAGGGCCTGACCGAGATCACGCCCGGGCGTCCCACCTTCGCCCACCACCGTGACCCGGTGGACATGCTGCGCCGGCACTTCGCCACCCAGACGGTGAACCCGCTCAGCCGCATGCACGTGATGACCGTCGTCGCCGCCGAGCAGCAGACGATGAACTTCTACATGAACGTCGGCCCCGACCAGATGGAGCCCATCGCCCGCGGCCTCTACATGGAGATCAGCGAGGTCGAGGAGGAGCACGTCTCGCACTACGAGTCGCTGCTCGACCCGCTCGACTCGTGGCTGGCCAACCTCCTGTTCCACGAGGCCAACGAGGTCTACCTCTACTGGTCGATGTTCGAGACCGAGTCCGACCCGCGCGTCAAGCAGCTGTGGGAGCTCCACCTCAACATGGAGATCGGCCAGATGCAGGAGGCCGCCCGCCTGCTGCGCACCTTCGAGGGCCGCGAGCCCGAGGAGCTGTTGCCGCCCGAGCTGCCCGGCGTCCCGCTCACCTTCGAGCCCAACAAGCAGTACGTCCGCGACGTGCTGGCCGCCACCGTCGACCTCCGCACCGACCTCGAGGACTACGTCAGCCTCGACCAGCTGCCCGAGGACCACCGGTTCTTCAGGTACCAGGACATCGTCAACCGCGACGGCGAGTTCGGCGAGGACGTCGTCGACCAGACCCGCGAGGCCCGCGGCCAGGACTACCGCGACGAGACCGACGGGCCCAACCCCGTCTTCCCCCAGACCGAGACGGCCGGCCAGGCCTGAGAAGGAGACGACGACATGCCCACCAACGCCGCCTACCACCTGGGAGGCCGCTCCAAGCCCGCCCCCATGGTCGCCATCGACCCCGAGCGCCTGCTCCTCGACGAGGAGCACAAGGGGCTCGGGAGCGAGGCCGGGCTCAACGGCCCGTTCGTCGCCGACCTGCTGAGCGACATGCTCATGCACGAGCGCTGCGGCTTCCACCTCTACCGCTCGGTCGCCGGCCGCTCGAACAACCCGATGCTCAAGCGCAAGTACGAGGAGTTCGGGGCCCAGACCGAGGTCCACATCGAGGTCCTCGAGGAGCTGATCACCACCCTCGGGGGCGACCCCGGCTACACCAGCCCGATCTCCCGGGCGACCGAGAAGCTGGACTTCGGGGCCCTCGAGGGCTCGTTCATGCTGTCCGGCTCGGTCGACCTGATGGACCAGGAGATGGTGATGCTCAACGCCGTCGTCCTGGCCGAGACGATCGACAGCGCCAACTGGGAGACCCTCGCCGCCCTGGCCGACGGCCTACAGGACGGTGAGGTCAAGACGGCTCTGGCCGCCGCCGTCGAGCGGGTCCTGCCCCAGGAGGAGGAGCACATCGACTGGCCCCGCCAGATGCGCCAGCAGATGATCCTCCTCCAGGCCCGCAGCAAGGCCATGCAGACCGTCGGCCTCGGCGCCTCGGCCCTCATGGACAAGATCCACTCGCTCTTCGACGACGCCCCCGTCCCGACCTAGCTCGGGACGGCGGGCGGCCGTCCCTCAGACGAACGTGACGTTCACGTTGGTGAAGGAGAGGACCTTCCCGTTGTAGGCGGAGAAGGGGGAGACGCAGCCGGCGGCCTGGAAGCCTCCCGATCCGCTCATCACCGCCGTGCCGGTGACGTTCGGGACGCTGACGGTGTGGCCGCCGGGGAAGCTGCCGTGGAGGGACAGCGGGACGGTGACCGTGTTGATCCGGACCGCGCTGCAGACGGCAGCGCCCCGCACGCAGCTGCCCGGTGACGTCTCGGCGTAGATGTTGCCGTTCGTCGAGGTGAACGGTCCCACAGTGAACGAAGTGGTCGTCGGGTCGATCGTCCCAGTGGCCGACCCCTGGATGCCGGTCATGAAGTAGGTCGTGGCGTTCCACGTGTACACGAGGTCGATCGTGAGGGTGAGGTGGATGCCGCCGCCGGCGCTCGACGTGGCGGTGAGGCTGACCGACGGTGGCGCCTCGGGGCACGGACCGGTGCTCGGGGCGAGGTCCCAAGTCGTGTTGAGGAGCGGGTCGGTGTTGAGGCCCATGTGGCCGCTGTTGACGGTGCCGGTGCTGGCGCCGGCGGGTGGGACGAGGAGGACGGCCAGGGCCAGACCGGTGAGCAGGGCGATCGTCGATCGGAGGGGACGGGGCATGGGGACGGCTCCTTCGCTCGGGTCGGTCACGACCATGCCGGAGGAGCTGTTGCGGCCGACGAGCGATGGGCTCCAGGGCTCGCCCGAGGCCGGTCGCGACCCGGCTCCGAGCCGCCGGTGTCGCGGGTTGGTGCTCCGGCCGCCTAGCGTGGGCCGCTGGCGTGGCGCCACGAACGGCTCCACACACGTCGGCATCCGGCCGACGGCAACAGCGAGGATCAGCAGATGCCCACAGGTACCGTCAAGTTCTTCAACGCCGAGAAGGGCTACGGCTTCATCTCTCGCGAGGGCGGCGACGACGTCTTCGTCCACTTCTCCAACATCCAGGGGGACGGCTACAAGTCCCTGGACCAGGGCCAGACCGTCGAGTTCGACGTGGCCCCGGGCCGGAAGGGCGAAGAGGCTCAGAACGTCCGGGTCATCTGATCCGCGAGGGACGAGGCTCACGTCAGCGGCTGGACCGCTGACGTGAGCCGGCCCAGCGCAGCCAAGCGCCAGCGCGAGAAGGACCGCAGGGAGCGGGCCGAGGCCAAGGCGGCGCGCCGCCTCGAGCGCGGAGCCGCCACCCCCGAGTCCGACGACGCACCCGTGTCCGCCGCCGACGAGGCTGCCCTGCTGGCAGCCCTGGCCGAGGTTCACGCCCGCTTCGACGACGGCGACCTCGACTACGACGACTTCGTCGCGACCAAGGACGACATCACCCGCCGCCTCACCGGCGGCTGACGCCGGCCCGGCTCAGCCCTGGGCCGGACGGACCTCGATCGGACGCCCGCAGGCGACCGCGGCCCTGGCCGCCCACCCCTGCGCGGCGTCGAGGTCCTCGGCCTCGATCACCCAGAAGCCGGCCATCTGCTCCTTGGTCTCGGCGTAGGGGCCGTCGGTCATGGTCACGGCGCCGTCGACGACCCGCGCCACGCTGGCCGTCGACGACGACTCCAGCCCGGCGTGGAACACCCATGCCCCGGCCCGCTCCATCGCGGTGGTGAGCTCGCCGGTCCTGGCCATCTGGCGCCGGTTCTCCGGCGTGGTGAGGTCCTGGTCGTCGTAGGGGCCGTCGAAGCAGACGGACAGCAGGTACTGGGCCATGGGCGAGATCCTCGCGTCGATGCTGTCGATCCGCCGCCACCCGTTCGTGGTGGGGACATGACCACCACCTACACCTTCGACATCTTCACCACCCTCGACGGCTTCGGCTCCTACGACGAGCACGGGGACTGGGGCGGCTACTGGGGCAAGCAGGGCCCCGAGCTCCTCGAGCACCGTCTCGGCCTCTACCGGACCGAGCAGCACATGGTCTTCGGGGCCACCACCTTCCGCGCCAACCTGGCCATGTTGGGCGCCGAGGCCCCCGGACCCATCGATCCCTGGGTCGAGCTGATGAAGGCCATGCCCACCACCGTGGTATCGAGCACCCTGGACAGCGCCCGGGGCTGGCCCGACGCCACGATCGTGGCCGGCGACGCCGTCGACGTCGTGGCCCGGCTCAAGGAGGGGTCGCCCGTCCCGCTGCGCTCGCACGGCAGCCTCTCGCTCAACCGGGCCCTGCTCGCCGCCGGGCTGATCGACCTGATCCAGGTCACCGTCTTCCCCGTGGTCTCCGGCCGCACCGGCACCGACCCCGTCTTCGCCGGCGCCCCCGACCTCGACCTCGAGCTGGTCTCCGCCCACACCCTCGACGGCCGCATCCAGGAGCTGACCTACCGGCCGACGCTCCACTAGGTGTCGGTGCGGGCGGCCAGCCAGTCGGGCCAGGGGACCGGGGGGTTGGGGAGGGGGGTGATGCCCCGCTCGGCCAGGAGGGCCCGGAAGCCCTCGGGGTCGGCGGGCCGGGCCCGGGGGTCGCCGCACATGATCTCGTAGAGCGTGGCGCCCTCGGGTCCGGCGGTGATCGGGCCGAACACGGCACCCAGCTCCAACGTGATGTGGGTGCCCGCGCCGCAGATGCGGTCGCCGACGGTGATCTCCCCGCCGACCACGAAGACGAAGTGGTCCGAGGCGTGGCCGTGGCGCTCGACGACCATGCCCGGGTCGTAGCGGGCGTAGATCACCAGCCGGTCGGGCGACCACTCGAGGAACTTCTCCCACACCGAGACGCGCCGGCCGTCGTGGGACTGGGCCTTGACCTCGTGCCAGGGGTGCTCGTCGATCGACGAGATCAGGGGGCCTTGCTCATCGCTCATCACTGAGTAACTTTGCACATAGCCATGAACCTCGCAGACATGCCCCTGATCATCTCGGTCGACGACCACATCATGGAGCCGCGCCACCTGTGGCAGACCGAGCTACCGGCGTCGCTGCGCGAGCGCGGCCCCCGGGTCTCGCGGGAGCGGGTGACGCTGACCTTCACCGGCGGCCACTACGGCTTCGAGCGGGGCACGTTTGACGGCGCCTGGTGCGACGTCTGGCTCTACGACGACCTGGCCGTGCCCACCGGCCGGCTCCACGCCCCGGTGGGCTACGACCAGGAACAGGTGATCAACGTCCCGGCCACCTACGACGACCTGCGGGACGGCGCCCACGACCAGACGGCCCGCCTGCGGGACATGGACGCCAACCACGTCGAGGCCGCCGTCAACTTCCCCAACACCTTCCCCCGCTTCTGCGGCCAGGGCTTCGCCGAGCGGGAGGACAAGGACCTCGCCCTGCTCTGCATCCGCATCTACAACGACTGGATGATCGACGACTGGTCGGGCGGTGCCGGGCGGGGCCGGCTGATCCCGCTCACCCTGATCCCGCTGTGGGACGCCGACCTGGCCGCCGAGGAGGTCCGCCGCTGCGCGGCCAAGGGCTCCTACGCCATCGCCTTCTCGGAGAACCCGTCCCGGCTCGGCTTCGCCACGATGCACTCCGGGGCGTGGGACCCGCTGTGGCGGGCCTGCGAGGAGACGGGCACGTCGGTCGCCATGCACATCGGGTCGTCGTCGACCATGCCGACGACCTCGCCGGACGCGCCGCTGGCGGTGAGCATGGCCCTCAGCGCCCAGAACGCCCAGGGCTCGCTGTGCGACTGGATCTTCTCGGGCACGCTCGACCGCTTCCCGGACCTGAAGGTCGTCTACGCCGAGAGCCAGATCGGCTGGATGCCGTACCTGCTGGAGCGGGCCGACATCGTGTGGCGGGACGGCGTCGGTGGGGTCGAGCTGCCCCGGGCGCCCAGCTCGTACGTCCCGGGCCGGGTCTACGGCTGCATCTTCGACGACCAGCACGGGCTGATCTCCCGCGATGCCGTCGGCATGGGGTCGATCCTCTTCGAGACCGACTACCCGCACGCCGACGGGACGTGGCCGCACTCGCGGGAGGTGGCCCACCGGCTGTGCACCACCGCCGGGATGGACACGGCGGAGGTCCACGCCTTCCTCCGGGGCGACGCCATCGAGGCGTTCGGGCTGGAGCGCTTCGGGATCACCGCGTGACGGACTGGTCCGCCGAGGCCGGCATCCCCGACGACGAGGTCGGGCTGCTCACGCGGGTGGTCCGGCTGAACATGCTGGTCACCCGGGTCCTCGACGCCCTGGTCGAGCCGCACGCCATCGCCGTGGCCGACTACCTGGTCCTGGCCCTGATCCGACGGGGCCGCTCGTCGCCGGCCGACCTGTGCGCCGTGCTGGGCCGGACCACGGGGGGCATGACCCTCACCCTCGACCGGCTGGCCACCGCCGGCTGGCTCGAGCGCCACCCCGACCCGAGCGACCGCCGTCGGATCATCGTCGTCCTGACCGCTGCCGGCCGGGCCAAGGCCGAGGCCGTCAACCAGGCCCTCCACGACTGGGAGGCCGGGCTCGGGCTCACCACCGCCGAGCGGGACGGGATCGAGGCCGACCTGGTCGCCGTCACCGAGGTGGTGGCGAGGAGCGGGGCCCGGGGGTGAAGGCGACGGGGAGGTGCTTGACCCCGGAGATGAAGGTGGACGACAGCCACTCGGGCTCGCCGTCGAGCCGCAGGCCGTCGAGCCGGGTGAGGACCTGGCGGAGCAGGGCCTGGATCTCGGCCCGGCCGAGGTGGGCGCCGAGGCAGAAGTGGGGCCCGCCGCCACCAAAGGCGACGTGGTCGTTGGGCCAGCGGGTGACGTCGAGGACGTCGGGGTCGCTGAAGGCCCGGGGGTCGCGGTTGGCCGAGCCGTAGTACATGACGACCTTGTCGCCCTCGGCGATCTCGGTGTCGCCGATCCGGGTCGGCCGCAGGGCGGTGCGGCGCATGTAGACGACGGGGCTGACCCAGCGCAGCAGCTCCTCGACGGCGTGGCCGAGCCGGCCGTCGAGGTCGTCCCGCACGTGCGCCAGCTGTTCGGGGTGCTCGAGCAGGGCCAGCATCCCGGTGGCGACGAGGTTGCGGGTCGTGTCGCCGCCGGCGTCGACCAGCAGCAGGAACCACATCCCGAAGTCGAGCTCGCTGAGCGGCTCGCCGTCGACGATGGCGTGGGCCAGCTTCGAGGCCAGGTCGTCCCGGGGGTGGGCCCGCCGGTCCTCCCAGACGCCGTGGGCGTACTGCAGCATCTCGATCACCGCCACCATGCCGGCGCCGGGGGCGTCGGGGTCGGGGGTGCTGTGGATCGTCTCGGTCAGGTCGTAGAGGGCGACGCCGTCCTCCAGCGGGATGCCGAGCAGGTCGGCGATCACGTACGAGGGCATCAGCCCGGCCACGTCGGTCACCAGGTCGCACCCGCCCTGCTCGACCACGCCGTCGACGATCTGCGCGGCCAGGCCGTCCACCCGCTCGCCCAGGGCCCGGACCGCCTTGGGCAGGAAGTCGGGCACGACCAGCTTGCGGAAGCCGGTGTGGGCCGGCGGGTCCATGGTGATCATCATCTGCGGCGCCCCGGTGGTGGACGGGATCATGATCCCGTCGGCCGAGGAGAAGGTGGTGGCGTCGCGGCCGACGGCCTTGACGTCCTCGTGCCGGGTGACGGCCCAGAACCCGGGGCCGCCGGGCTCGTCGTGGCGGTGGACGGGGTCGTGGTCACGCAGCCAGGCGAAGGCCTCGTGGGGCTGGCCCCCGACGAAGGCCGCCGGGTCGAGCAGGTCCAGGGCCGGGACGGTCGCCATGGGGGGATCGTGCCCCGTCAGCGGTCGTCGTGCTCGTGCAGCAGCTGGCGCACCCGCTCGTGGGACAGCCCGGCGGCCGCCCCGACCCGGCGCAGGCTGTGGCCCTCCCGGGCCGCCTCGACGATCCCCTCGTGCAGGGCCTGGCGGGCCGCCTCGGCGGCCGCCGCCCGGGCCCGGACCCGGGCCAGGGCGGGGGAGGGCTCGTCCTCGGCCCCGGCCGACTGGAGGAGCCGCTCGGCCAGCCGGGCGAAGGCGGTGTCGGACGGGGGCTCCTCGTCGAGGGCGGCGAACACGAGCATGCCCATCGACAGGAGGGCCATCAGCCGGGCCAGGTCGTCGGGGCTCACCGGCGGGTCGATCAGCCCGTGGGCCGCGGCCGCCTCGTTGGTCGTGGTCATGGCCAGGAGGTAGCCGTCGAGGCCGCGCTGGAGGATGACGGCGATCTCGGGGTCCCGGCGGGCGGCGACGATGGCGTCGAGCAGCAGGAGCCGGCGCCGGTCCGGGCGGGCCGTCATCGAGCGGATGATCACCTGCTGGGCCTCGGCCCACGGGAGGGTCGTGATGTCTCCGGCGGTGCGCAGGACGTCGGCGACGGGGGCCAGGCCGACCGTCGCCAGCAGGAGGTCGAGCTTGCTCCGGAAGTGGGCGTAGACGGCGCCGGTGGTGACGCCCGCCCGCTCGGCGATCTCGGCCAGGGTGGCCGCCTCGTAGCCCCGCGTGGAGAACTCCTCGAAGGCGGCCTCGATCAGGGCGACCCGGGAGCTGCGGCGGCTGCCCTCCATCCGGCGATGGTACCCCCGAGCGTCAACCGAGTTGACGCCACGGACCTCCTGCACACCGTCCGAGGGTGGGTTAGCGTAACCGCACTATGTCGGACACCCCCGCCGAGCAGCCCGTCGTCACCGAGCGGAGGGGCGCCGTCGTCGTCGTCCGGATCAACCGCCCGGAGAAGCGCAACGCCCTCAACGGCGCGGTGATGGCCGGGATCGGCCGGGCCCTCGCCGAGGCCGATGCGTCGGTCGACGTCAGGGCCGTCGTCCTCACCGGCACCGGCGACCGCTCGTTCTGCGCCGGGATGGACCTGGCCGCCTTCGCCGGCGGCGACCTGGCCCCCAGCGACGAGGACCGGGCCCACATCGCCACCTTCAGCGCCTTCATGGCCCGGGGCGAGGGGGCCACGCCGGTCGTCGGCGCGGCCCAGGCCACCGCCCTGGCCGGCGGGTTCGAGCTGCTGATGGCGTGCGATCTCGCCGTGGTGGCCGACGACGCCCGCTTCGGCCTCCCCGAGGTCAAGCGGGGCCTGTTCGCGGCCGGCGGCGGCATGTTCCTGTCCCGCCGCATCCCGCTGGCCAAGGCGCTCGAGCTGGCCCTCACCGGCGACCCGATCGACGCCGCCGAGGCCGCCCGCCTGGGGCTGGTCAACCGGGTCGTGCCGGCCGCCGACGTCGTGGACGAGGCCGTCGCCCTGGCCGAGCGGATCGCCGAGAACGGCCCGCTCGGCGTGCAGGCCACCAAGGAGCTCCTGCGCCGGGCCGCCTACGAGCCCGGCGCCGACGTCTGGGACCGTCACCGCGAGCTGCAGTCCTCCGTCTTCGGCAGCGAGGACGCGCGGGAGGGATCGATGGCGTTCGTCGAGAAGCGATCGCCCGTCTGGAAGGGACGCTGACATGGAGATCCAGGGCAAGAAGGCCGTCGTCTTCGGCGGTGCGTCGGGCATGGCCAGGGCCAGCGCCGAGCTGCTCAGGAGCAAGGGGGCCGACGTCGCCATCGTCGACCTGCCGACCTCGAAGGGCGCCGAGGTCGCCGAGGGGCTCGACGCCCCGTTCTTCGAGTGCGACGTCATGGACTCCGAGCAGGTCCAGGCTGCGGTCGACGGGGCCGTCGAGGCGCTCGGCGGCATCCACGTCTCGGTCAACACCACCGGTGGCGGCATCGCCAAGCGCACCCTCACCAAGGAGGGGCCGCACCCGCTCGACGACTTCCGCCGCATCATCGAGCTCAACCTGATCTCGGCCTTCGACATCAGCCGCCTGGTCGCCGACGTCATGAGCCGGAACGAGCCCGAGGACGACGAGCGGGGGGTGATCGTCAACACCGCCTCGATCGCCGCCTTCGAGGGCCAGATCGGCCAGGTCGCCTACACCGCGGCCAAGGCCGGGATCGCCGGCATGGCCCTGACGATGGCCCGCGACCTCGGGTCGCTCGGCATCCGGGCCGTCACCATCGCCCCGTCGCTCTTCGCCACCGGCCTCACCGCCGGCATCCCGGCGGAGTTCGAGACGGCGCTCACCAAGGACGCCGCCTTCCCCAAGCGGATGGGCCGTCCCGACGAGTACGCCAAGCTCGTCGCCGCCATCGTCGAGAACCCGATGCTGAACGGCGGCACCATCCGTCTCGACGCCGGCCAGCGCTTCGCCCCCAAGTGAGGACCACCATGACGATCGCCATCACCGACGACCACCTCGAGCTCGAGGCGGTCACCCGCTCCGCCCTCGACAAGCGGGACGCCCGGGGCGAGGCCCGGCGCCTGCTCGACGGGGCCGACGAGGCGCTGCCGGCCTACTGGGGCGACGCCGCCGAGCTGGGGTGGCTCGGGCTCCACCTGCCCGAGGAGCACGGCGGCTCCGGCTTCGGGCTGGAGGAGCTGGTCGTCGTGGTCGAGCAGATGGGCCGGGCCGTGGCGCCGGGCCCGTTCGTCCCGACCGTCATCGCCGGCGCCGTGCTGGCCGCCACCGCCGACGACGCCACCAAGGCGCGCCTGCTGCCCGGCCTCGCCTCTGGCGAGGTCGTGGGCGCGGTGGCCCTCGGCGGCTCGGTCACGGTCGACGGCGACACCGCCTCGGGCGACGCCGGCGTCGTGCTGGGCGGTGGGCTGGCCGGCCTGCTCCTCGTCGCGGGCGGAGACGACGTCGCGGTGGTCGAGGTGGGCGACGGGGTCACCGTCGTCGTCCCGGCCAACCTCGACCCGACCCGCCGCTCGGCCCGGGTCACCCTCGACGGGGCCGCCGCCACCGTGATCCCCGGCGCCCGCCGGACCCTGGTCGACCTGGCCCGGCTGGTCCTGGCCGCCGAGGCGGTCGGGCTGGCCCGCGAGGCCACCGAGATGGCCGCCGCCTACGCCAAGGAGCGGATCCAGTTCGGCCGCCCCATCGCCATGTTCCAGGGCGTCAAGCACCACTGCGCCAACATGGCCGTGGCCACCGAGCTGGCCACCAGCGCGGTCTGGGACGCGGCCCGGGCCGCCGCCACCGGGGGCGACCAGCTCACCTACGCGGCCGCCGTGGCCGTCACCCTCGCCGCCCCGGCCGCCGACCTGTGCGCCAACCTCAGCACCCAGGTCCACGGTGGCATCGCCATCACCTGGGAGCACGACGCCCACCTGTTCATGCGCCGGGCCACCACGCTGCTGGCCGTCCTCGACCCGGAGGCGGTGGCCGCCGAGCTCACCGACCTGACCCGGGCCGGCGTCGTCCGGGAGAAGGCGGTCGAGCTGCCGCCGGAGGCCGAGCCGATCCGCGACGAGGTGCGGGCCTTCGCCGAGTCGGTGAAGGGCCTGCCGGCCGAGGAGCAGCGGGCCCGGCTGATCGAGACCGGCTACGTCCAGCCCCACTGGCCCAAGCCCTACGGACGCGACGCCGGCCCCGTCGAGCAGCTCGTCGTGGCCGAGGAGCTCAAGGCCGCCGGCATCACCAAGCCGGCCTACGGCATCACCGGGTGGGTCATCCTCACCCTGATCCAGTACGGCACCGAGGACCAGGTGGCCCGCTGGGTGAAGCCGGCGCTGGACCAGGAGGTGATCTGGTGCCAGCTGTTCAGCGAGCCCGACGCCGGCTCCGACGCGGCCGGCGTCAAGACCAAGGCCACGCGGGTCGACGGCGGCTGGAAGATCAACGGCCAGAAGGTGTGGACCTCGGGCGCCCACGTGGCCGGGATGGGCTTCGCCACCGTGCGGACCAACCCGGACGTGCCCAAGCACGAGGGCATCACCATGGTCGTCGTCGACATGCACGCCGAGGGCGTCGAGGTCCGGCCGCTCAAGATGACGACGGGCGGCTCGGAGTTCAACGAGGTCTTCTTCGACGACGTCTTCGTCCCCGACGACGACGTGGTCGGTCCGGTCGACGGCGGTTGGACGGTCGCCCGGGCCACGCTCGGCAACGAGAGCGTCAGCATCGGCGGTGGCCAGGGCGGCATGGCCACGCCAGGCTCGGCCCTGGTCGCCCTGCTCGACGCCCACCCCGACCGGCTCGCCGGCGGCGCCTCCCGGGTCGGCCGCTACGAGGCGAACCACCAGGCGATGGGTCTGCTCAACCTGCGCAGCGTGTACCGGGCCGTGGCCGGCGCCGGTCCCGGGCCGGAGGGCGCCATCACCAAGCTGGTGCTGTCCGAGCTGGGCCACGAGGCGGTCGCCATCCAGACCGCCCTGCACGGCCCGGCCGTCCCGTTCATGGACGGCGACGCGGCGATGAGCAACTTCATGGTGCTCATCCACCGCGGCATGTCGATCGCCGGCGGTACCTCCGAGATCAAGCGCAACCAGATCGGCGAGCGCATCCTCGGCCTGCCCCGCGACCCCCTCGTGAAGTGAGGGCGGCCGACCGCGACCTGATCCCGCTCCGCCCCGGTCCCACTCCGACCTCCGGCTCGTTCGAGCTGACCCACGGCCTGGCCCGCATCGACGGCGTCCTCTACGGCGGCACCGGCGCGGCGGCGTCGGTGCTGGCCATGGAGGCGGCGACCGAGCGCGACGCGCTGTGGGTCGTCACCCAGTTCATCGCCCAGGCGGCGGTGGGCGAGACGATCGCCGTGGAGGTCGACGAGCTGGCCCTCGGTGGGCGGATCGCCCAGCTCCAGGTGCGGGCGTCGGTGGGGGAGAGGCTCGTCTTCACCGCCCTCGGCGCCACCGCCCACCCCCGGCCCGGGGGCCTGGCCGGTGCGTTCCTGCCCGCCCCGGCGGTGGTGCCGCCCGAGGACTGCGAGGACCTGCCCTTCTTCGGGCCCCGCTCGATGCAGGACCCCGAGGCGGCGGCCAAGCGCAAGCTCGAGTACCGCCAGGCGCCGTACCTCGGCGAGCGGCCCCCGGGCGGGCTGGCGCTGTGGGCCCGGCTGCGAGGCGTCGACGAGGTCACCCGGGCCGGCGTCGCCTTCCTGGCCGACATGATCCCGCCGGCGGTGGCCGCCGCCGCCGGCCGGGTCGGGGGCGGCTTCAGCCTCGACAACGCCCTGCGCTTCGCCGACGTGCCGCCCACCGAGTGGCTGCTCCTCGACCTCAGGGGCGAGCTGGCCACCCACGGCTACGGCCACGGCAGCCTCACCGCCTGGACCCAGGACGGCACCCTCGTCGCCACCGGCAGCCAGACCGCCAGCATGGTCCACCTCTTCGACCCCTGACAGGATGCGGGGGTGAGCGAGGTGCGGGACGAGGTGGCGGCCGCGGCGCGGCGGTTGGCGGACGAGGGGCTGCTGATCGGGACGGCCGGAAACGTGTCGGCCCGGGACGGTGACCGGGTCTTCGTCACCGGGACGGGCGTGGTGCTGGGGACGTGCGCTCCGGAGCAGGTCACCGTGGTCGACCTGGACGGCGCCGTCGTCGAGGGCGCCCTGGTGCCCACCTCCGAGCTGGAGCTGCACCTCATGGCCTACGCCGCCACCGGGGCCGGCGCCGTGGTCCACACCCACGCCCCGTTCTCGACGGCCGTGGCCTGCGCCCTCGACGAGCTGCCGGTCCTGCACTACCAGCAGCTGGCCCGGGGCGGCGCCATCCGGGTGGCGCCCTACGCGACGTTCGGCAGCCCCGAGCTGGCCACCGCCGTCACCGCCGCCATCGAGGGCCGGCAGGCGGCGCTGATGGCCAACCACGGCTCGGTCGCCGTGGGCACCACGCTGGAGAAGGCGGTCGAGAACGCCCTCCTCCTCGAGTGGCTGGCCACCCTCCACCACCGGGCGGCGGCGCTGGGTGAGCCCCGCCCGCTGACCGAGGCCCAGCAGATCGCCGTGATCGAGGCCGCCCTGCGCACCGGCTACGGCACGACCCATCGCAACCCGGAGGATCCGGCATGAAGGTCGCCTGCGTCGGCGTCCACGTCCTCGACTCCCACGTCCTGGGCATCGAGTCGATCCCCGAGGGCTCCGACGGCCAGCTGGTCGAGCGCATCCGCCTGTCGCCGGCCGGGACGGCGGGCGGCACGGCGGTGGTCCTGAGCCGGCTCGGCGCCGACGTCCGCTCCTTCGGGGCGGTCGGCGAGGACGCCATCGGCACCACCCTCCTGGCCCTGCTCGCCGCCGAGGGCATCGACGTGACCGGGCTGGTGCGGGTGCCCGACCAGCAGACGTCGGCCTCGGTGATCCCGGTCCGCCCCAACGGCGACCGCCCGGCCTGGCACTGCATCGGCGCCAACGGCGCCTTTACCCTCGACCACCTCGACCGGTCCGCCCTGGACGGCACCACGCACCTCCACCTGGGCGGGCCCGAGTTCCTGGGCGGCCCGGCGGCGGCCGAGCTGCTGGCCCACGGCCGCTCGATCGGGGCGACGACCTCGGTCGACGTGCTCGCCCCCGGTGACCCCGACCTGCTGGCCTGGATCGCCGACGCCCTGCCCGAGACCGACCTGCTGCTGCCCAACGACGAGCAGGTCCTCGGCTTCACCGGTGCGGCGACGCTGGCCGACGGCGCCCGGCAGCTCGTCGGGATGGGCGTCGGCTGCGTGGCCGTGACCCAGGGGGCGAAGGGGGCGCTGGTCGTCACCGCCGACGCGGTGGTCGAGGTCCCCGCCTTCCCGATCGACGTCGTCGACACCACCGGCTGCGGCGACGCCTTCTCGGCCGGCTTCCTCCGGGGCCTGGCCCTCGGGCGGGACCACGGGGCGGCGGCCCGGCTCGGGTGTGCGGCGGCGGCCCACGTCGCTCGGGGCCTGGGCACCGATGCCGGCGCCTACACCCTCGACGAGGTCCTGGCCCTCGCCGACGGGACGATTGCGTAGTCGCCGCTCACGACCGCCGGCCCGGAGTGGCTCACGATGCTCCTCGACGGGTGGCCGACCGGGCCGCCCACCGATCGATCAGAGGAGATCGAGATGGGCCTGGAGGAGAAGCGCCGGATCAAGGAGCTGCAGGAGGTGACGCTCCCGGACCGGGTGCGCGAGATCGAGGAGATCTGCGGCGCGCCGATCCCCTACGACGTCGAGTGGGACACCTTCGACGCCGCCGCCCTCAACTTCCTCGACAACCTGTCGTGCCACCGCCTCAACATGGCCCTGCGCACGATCTGCGCCGACGACCTGGGCAAGGAGGCGATCCGCGAGAGCCTCACGCTGGTGAAGCTCAAGAACGTCGTCGCCGTCGACGACAAGCACATCGCCTTCGCCGACGGCGTCCTGGAGATGCACTGCGCCTACGCCGAGGGCGCCTCCGGCATGATCTCCGACGGCGAGATCCGCGAGGTCCTGATGGCCGGCCTCTGACACCTCGGCGAACGGTCGCACCGATCGTTGACCGGGGTCTCGGGCCCGTGTCGAAGGGCACCGACGTCGCGCCTGGGTGGGCCGGGTCGGGGAGAGTGCTGGTGAGCGGCGTGCGAACGGTCGCGGTCTCTGTGATCGCGGCCTTGATGGTGACGGTGATCGGCGTCGATCGGCCGGTCGGAGCGGTCGACGGCCGGCCGGTCGACGCGGCTCGGGAGGTGGCGGTCCGAGCCACCGCCGACGGTGCGGCGCTGGTCGTCGACTGGGAGCTGTGGCGGGGGACCGCCAGCGCCTACGAGGCGGTCGACAGCTGGGTGGTGACCGCCCCGGGCGCCGACGAGGTCGTGGTGCCGGGCTCCTCGACGCGCGCCGAGCTCGAGGGACTCGACGCCGAGGATCCCCACGTCGTCACGGTCACGGGCCGCAACGACGAGGGCGACGGTCCCCCCGCGACGGGGACGTTCGACCCGGACGCCACGCCCCCCGGGGAGGTGGTGGACGTCGACGTGCGGCCCACCGCCACCTCCGGCCAGCTGCTCGTCAGCTGGACGGCACCGCTCGCCGACCCCGCCTTCGACCTGGTCCGGGTGACCTGGCCGGGTGGTGCGGAGGACGTGCTGGCCGCCGACCCCCAGGGCCTGACGATCGACGGCCTGACCGACGGCCAGCCGGCCCTGGTCACGGCCCGGGCCCGGTCCGTCGACGGGTGGGGACCGTTGGTCCTCGCCGATCGCATGGCCCCGGCCACGCCCCTGCTGGCCCCGCCCGACGTGACCGCCGAGGCCACCGGCGAGCCGGGTGAGGTGGTGGTCACCTGGGGGGCGCCGACGCCGGGCGGCGAGGGGCTCTCGCCGGTCGAGGGCTACGAGGTCACCTGGTCCGGTGGCGGCCACGTGACGGTCCCGGGTGCCGGGGCGCGGACCACGACCCTCACCGGTCTGGTCGACGGGCGGCCCTACGACGTCCGCGTCGCGAGCCGCAACGGCGCCGGGCCGGGGGTCCGGGCCACGGTGGCCGACGTCGTCCCGTCGGGCCCGCCCACCGCAGCGCCCGCCGACCTCACCGCAACCGCGACCGGCGTGGCCGGCCAGGTCCAGCTCGACTGGGCCGACATCGACCCCGAGGGGGACGGCGGTTCGGCCATCACCGCCTTCCTGGTCGAGGGTGGGGGCCAGAGCTTCGAGGTCACGACCCCCGAGCAGGCCCTGGTCGAGGGGTTGACCGACGGGCAGCCCGTCGAGCTCTCGGTCCGGGCGGTCAACGCCAACGGCTCGGGCCCGGCCGCCACGGCCGAGGCGGTCCCGTCGGGCCCGCCGACGGCGGCCCCGGGCTGGGTGGCGGTGCTGCCGACCAGCACGTCCGGGACCCTGGAGGTCAGCTGGGCCCTCGTGGCCGAGGACGGCGGGTCGCCGATCACCGGGTACGAGGTGCTGTGGGGGGAGCACAGCTCGGTGGTGGAGGCGGGCACCGGCTGGACCCAGGCCACCACCATCAGCCCGACCGTCGACGGCGAGCGCACGGCGGTCACGGTCCGGGCGGTCAACGCCAACGGTCCCGGTCCGTCGTCGGGCGCCGGGGCCGGAGCCACCTCGGGGGTGCCCCTCGACCACCCGGGTGACGTCGCCGTGGCGCCGCTGTCGCCGACCTCGGTCGACGTCACGTGGGCCCCGGTGCCGACGGACCGCCACGGGCCGAGCCCGGTGACCGGGTACCACGTGTCCTGGAACGACGGCGTCCGCACCGTCGAGCTCGACGTGCCGGTCGGGACGGAGCACGTCGCGCTCGCCGACCTCGTCGTCGGGCGGGTCCACAGCGTCTCCGTCTGGGCGGTCAACGAGCACGGGTCCTCCCCGGGCGGCTCCTACACGGCCTTCACCATGGGTGCTCCGCTGGCCGCGCCGACCGGGGTGTCGGCGGCCTCCACCGGGACGTCGGGCGAGATCGAGGTGTCGTGGGACGCCCCGGTCGGTGCCGCCTACGGCGACGTGACCGACGTCGTGGTCCGGTCCTCGACCGGGGCGGAGGTCGTGGTGCCCGCGCCCGCCACCTCGATCGTCCTCACCGGCCAGGACGACGGCCAGCCGCAGCAGCTCACGGTGAGGGCCCGGACGGTGCACGGCGCCGGCCCGGAGTCCGCCCCGACGGACTGGGTGGCGCCGGCCACCCCGCCGACGCAGGCGCCGACCGTGGAGCTGGCGCCCCGACCGGGCCGGGTCGAGGTGACGTGGAGCCAGGTCTGGGGCGACGGCGGGCGACCGATCACCGGGTACCGGGTGAGCTGGGAGTCCGAGGACGACGAGGGGGAGGAGCTGGTCGAGGGGACCGCCACCGGCTTCACGATCGACGGGTTGGAGGACGGCGTCCCGGTCACCGTCACGGTGGCCGCCGTCAACGTCCACGGCGCCGGTGTCGCCAGCGCACCGGCGACCGTGGCACCGGGCCAGCCCCCGACGGCCGCTCCCGCCGACGTCGAGGTCACGCCGACGGACGGGGGCGAGTCGCTCCTGATCACCTGGACCCCGATCGCCGAGGGCGAGTGGGGCGAGGGTGCGACCCGTCGCTACCAGGTCCGGTGGGACGACCAGGTCGCCCTGGTCACCGGTGCGACCTCGTGGACCATCGCCGTCGAGCGGGGGCGGACCTACGAGATCCGGGTGCGGGCCGTCACCGACGAGGTGGGAGCGGGCCCGTGGTCCGAGACCGAGTGGGTGTGGGTCGAGGATCCGCCGCAGCTGACGCCCACCGGCGTCGTCGCCCGCCCCACGGCCACGCCCGGCCAGGTCCGGGTCCAGTGGAACCCGGGCGACGGCGGACCCTGGCAGCCGGCCGATGCGACGTGGGTGGTCAGCTGGGGGACCGGCTCCGTCGAGGTGCCTCGGGGCACCACGTCGACCGCCATCGGCGGCCTGCCCACCGATGCGCCCGTGACCTTCCGGGTGCGGGCTCGCTCGGCCTGGGGCGACGGGCCGCTGTCGGCGCCGTCGGCACCGGTCGTCGCCCACGGGATCCCCCGGCGCCCCAACCTGCTGGCGGTCCCGACCGCCGACCTGGAGCGCGACGACACGGGGTGGGTCGCGATGGGTGCGGTCGCCACCCGGACCGACGAGGTCGCCGTCGACGGCGTGGCCTCGCTCCAGCTCGCACCGACGGATCCGGTCGGCGAGATCGCGGCCGTCTCGGACCCGGTCGCGGTCGAGGGCGGGCGGGCCCACGTCGCATCGGCCCGGGTGGAGCTGGGCGAGGGCGTGCGCGCCGCGATGTACGTCCTGTGGGTCGACACCGACGGTGTCATGGTCGGGATGACCGGGCCCGGGGACATCGCCGACGGCGAGGGGTGGGTCGAGGTGTCGGTCGCCGACGCCGCCCCGGCCGCGGCCACCGCGGCCCGGCTCTACGTCATGTTCGGGGCCGAGGAGACCCAGAACACCAGCTTCCTCGACGGCGCCGTGCTGGCCCTCGACGAGGAGGGTGCCCCCAACCTGCTCACCGCCGGCCAGGCCGGGTTCGAGCAGGGCGGGGTCGAGTGGACGGCCGCCTTCGCCCGCCCCAGCCGCTCCAGCGCGGCGGCCGCACCCCCGGGCCACGCCTCGCTGCGCGTCGAGCTCGACGGCCGCCACGACCCGGGCGCGGGCCGGTCGGCGTCGGTGACCTCCGGACGTCACCTGCTCGGGACGCTGCCATCGGACGGCGCCGTGTCGTCGTCGCTCCAGGTCTCCGGTGACGGTGACGTGGTGCCCTTCCTCACCTTCGTCGACGCCGCCGGGGTGGTCGTGTCGATCGTGACGGGCGTGGAGGGGGCGCGGGCCGCCGTGGGGTGGACGAACGTGCCCATGACGGCGACGGCGCCGGCCGGGGCCGTCGCCGTCGCCCTGGGCGTGACGTTCTCGGGTGATCCCGGGGACGTCTACGACCTCGATCGCGCCGCGGTGCGGTCCGGGTCCGGCCCCGACGCCGGACCGAACCTCCTGCCCGCCGACGAGGCCTCCTTCGAGACCGACGAGCTCGGTTGGACCGCATCCGCCGGTGCCGTGGGCCGGTCGGTCGAGGCCAGCCGGCAGGGCATGGTCTCGCTGGTCGCCCGGGGCGCGGCGCCACGCATCACCACCGACCAGGGGACGGCCGGGTCACCGGTCCTGCCGGACCACCAGTACACGGCGTCGGCGTGGGTGCGCACGGGCTCCAGCGGGGCCGGGGCCACCCCGGAGATCCGCTGGTTCGACGAGGACGGGGAGGAGATCGACCGCTCCACGGCCGAGGAGCCGGTCGCGACCGACGCCGACTGGCGTCCGGTGGCGATCACCGGGGTGGCGCCGGCCGGAGCGGCCTACGTCGCCTTCGCGCTGGCCCTCGAGGGCGGCGGCGAGGACGTCCACCACATCGACGACGTGGCCATCTGTCTCGGGTCGAGCCCGGACTGCCAGCCCGACGTCCCGCCCGCGGTCCGGCCGACGGACGTGGTCCTGAGCCCCGGGGACGACGGTGCCCTCGAGGTCGCCTGGTCGCTGGACGAGGCCGACCGGGTGGCCGAGGCCGTGACCGGCTTCCGGATCCGGTGGGAGGGGGGCGAGCTCGTGGTCACCGATCCCGACGCCGTCACCGCCACGGTGTCCGGCCTGGCCCCCGAGGTCGTCACGTTCCACGTGGCCGCCGTCAACGCCCACGGCGAGGGCCCGGCGACCCGAGCCACCCGGCCGGGACCGCCCACCGCCGCGCCCACCGAGGTCTACGCCGCCGGGACGGGCCGGTCGGGGCAGATCGAGGTCGAGTGGGCCGCCGTCGACCCGGCCGACGACGGCGGCTCGCCGATCGTCGAGTACCGCGTGGTCGTGGGCCACCAGACCTACACCACCACCGGCACCCGGATCGTCGTGGACTGGCAGACCGACGGCTCCTGGCGCGACGTGTCGGTGCGGGCGGTCAACGCCTTCGGCGCGGGGCCGGCCACCGCGGTGCGGGCCCGACCGGTCGGGCGACCGGATCCGGTCGAGGACCTCGTCGTCCGGGCGACGCCGACCCCGGGCCAGGTGGTCGTCACGTGGCGTCGGTCCTCGTGGCCCAGCGGTGGCGAGATCACCCGCTACGAGGTGGCCGTGGGCGACCGGCGCCAGACGGTGGGCCCCGGGACCTTCACAGCCACGATCGACGACCTGGTCGACGGAGCGAAGGTCGAGGTCCGGGTCCGGGCCTACAACGCCTACGGCCCCGGGCGGGCCCGCGTCGTCCTGGTCACGCCCGGCGTGCCGATCGGCAAGGTCACGGACCTCACCAACGACGCCCTGTCGGCGACGTCGAGCCGGGTCCGCTGGACGCCGCTGGCCGGTCCAGCCGAGGGCGTTGCCCCTGTCCTCCGCCACGTCGTCTCCGTGTGGGGCCCGGAGAACTGGTACGACGACCCGGTCGAGCACGTGGTCGAGGTGGGCACCGACGAGCTGGTCCTCGATGGCCTCACCCCCGGGGACGAGTACCGGGTCGAGGTCCGGCCGGAGAACGCCAACGGCCGTGCGGCGGAGGTCGCCGTCACGTACATCTCCGTCGGCTACCCCACCGCCGCCCCGGAGGTCGAGGCGGTCGGTCGGACCGGAGCGATCGACGTCTCGTGGACGGTGCCCGAGGGGCGGGGCGCCGCCACCCAGGTCGTCGTGTGGGCCGTCGGGCTCGCCCCGGTGGTGCTCCCGATCACCGCCACGACCACGACGTTGACCGGTGTCCACCGGATGCCGGGCAACGAGGTGGTCGCCTGGCTGCGGTCGCCGCTCGGTGACGGTCCCGTCTCCGACGTCGTCGCCGTCGACACCGGCGGACCGCCCGCGAGCGCCCCGGTCGTGGCCGTCCAGCCCCGGTCGGAGGCGGTCGACGTGTCCTGGACGACGCCGGTCGACGACGGGGGCGGCCCGATCACCGGGTATCGGGTGGCGTGGACGTCCGCCTCGGGCTCCGGCGACGAGCTGGTCGGTCCGTCCGTGCACCAGCTGACGGTCGACGACCTCGACCACGACGAGGAGGTGACGGTCACGGTCCGGGCCGTCAACGACCACGGCGACGGTCCCGCGAGCCAGGCCGTGACCCGCACACCCGGAGCCCCGGGCACGCCGCCCCGTGCGCCGGTGACGGGCCTGCTGGTCCTCCCCGCCTCGGCGCCCGACGAGCGGGTGCTGGTGTGGGAGCCGCTGGACGAGGACGACTGGGGCACCGGCACCGAGCGCACCTACGCCGTGACCTGGCGGGACGTGACCACCGTGCTGCCCGCCACCGAGACGTCGTTCGTGCTGGAGGACGTGACGCCGGGGACGGATGCCCCGGTGACGGTGCAGCCCGGGACCGAGGTCGGCGTCGGCGAGGTCCGGAGTGCGTCGGTGAGCCGCGGCTACCCGCCCTACAGGTACGTCAGCGGGCTGATCGCCCGGGCCACGAGCGTGCCCGGGCGGGTGGAGGTCGAGTGGAACGGGCGGTTCGGGGACGGGATCGCCTGGGACTTCGGCGAGGACGAGGTCTGGGTGGTCAGCTGGCCGGGCGGGTCGCTCGAGGTGCCCCGGTCGGCGCGCGGCGCGGTCGTGGACGGCCTGCCCACCGACGTCTTCGTCACCATCGAGGTGGCGGCCAGCGACGGCGGGGAGCTCGGCCCGGTGCGGGCCGCGGCGCCGGTGCGGGCCGATGGCGACGGTCGCCGGCCGGACCTCCTCACCCCGGTCCAGTCGGCGTTCGAGACCAGCGGCTGGAAGGGCGTGTCCGGGGTCGTCTCCCGGTCGTCGGACACGGCGCGCAGCGGCCTCACCTCCCTGCGGGTGCCCAGCATCGAGCAGCAGACCACGACGCTGTACGACGGCGGCACGGGCGGGCTCGCGGTGGCCGGAGGTGTGGAGCACGAGCTGTCCGCCTGGCTGAGCGGGGGCCCCGGGGGCAGCCCGGACGAAGCCCGCGTGAGCATCCTGTGGTTCGACGCCGACGAGCGGCTCCTCGACGCCGCGGCGGGTCCGGCCGTGGCGGGTGGGCCGGGTTGGACGCAGGCCACGCTGGTCGCCACCGCGCCCTCGGCTGCCGTCCGGGCCCTCCTCCTGGTCAGCACCCGGAGCACACCGCGCGCCGTCGTGTACGTCGACGACGTCGTCTTCGCCCCGACCGCTCCCGGCTCGCCCAACCTGCTGTCGGAGGTGGAGTCGGGCTTCGAGTCGGGCCAGCTCGGCTGGTCCTCCCGGGGCGGCGCCGTCCGGCGCTCGGCCGACGACGGCGCCCACGGTGG
>JBQGCF010000103.1:0-3026 GCA_052038315.1 Iamia sp. | reverse complement strand
GCCGCGCGGCGGGGGCGCGCCTGGGGGCCGAGGACGACGCCGACCCCGTCCCCCCCTCCGACGGGCCCACCCGCACCGCCGGGGGGGCGGCCCCCCCCGACGACGGGCGGGCCGGGGCGGTGGTGGCCGAGGGCGAGGCCCTCCTCGCCACCAGCCCCCACGGCGACCGGCGCCGGATCCGCGAGCAGAAGCTGCGGTCGATCGCCCTCCACCTCGCCGTCGAGCGGCTCCACGACGAGCGCGACGAGGTCGCCGCCGAGGCCCTGGCCGCGGTGGTCGAGGAGGCCCGGGCCGGCGTGCCGGACGACGGCGTCTCGCGCGGCCCGGCGTGGATCCTCGCCAACATCGCCCGGGCCCTCCTGATCCTCGGCCGGGACGACGAGGCCGCCGAGCAGGCCCAGGTGGTCGTCGACGCCGCCGGGACCGATCCCGAGATCGCGGCCCGGGCCCTCCTCCTGCTGGCCGATGCCCGCGCCGCCGTCGCCGGGCCGGCCGCCGCCGTCGAGCCCCAGCAGCGGGCCGTCGCCCTCCTCGACCAGCCGCACCAGCGGGCCCAGCGCGCCGCCGCCCGTCGGGTCCTCGGCATCCTGCTCGCCCGCAGCGGGCGGGCCGACGACGCCACCGTCGTCCTGGCCCAGGCGGCCGCCGAGCTGGAGGACGCCGGTCTGGTCGAGCTGGCCGCCGCCACCATGCTGGAGCGGGCCGACGCCGAGCTGGAGCTCGACGACCCGGCCGCCGCGGCCCGGATCGCCGAGGCGCTCCTCGCCCTGCTGCCCCGGATCGACGAGGCCGAGCGGACCGTCTTCGAGCTCGACGCCCTCCAGCTCGCCGCCCGCGCCGCCCAGGAGCGGGGCGCCGACTCCGAGGCCGTCGGCCGCTGGCTGCGCGTCGCCGAGGTCGCCCCCGCCGCCGACCTGCCCTCGGGCCGGCCTCGGATGGAGGCGGCCCTCGCCCTGGCCGGCGCCGACGACGCCGACGGGGCCCTGGCCCTGCTGGCCGAGGTGGCCGCCGACGATCCCGAGCGCAGCGGGGTGACGCCGGCCGAGGTGGCCTGGAACCAGTCCCGGGTGCTGCTCCGGGTCGGGCGCCCGGCCGACGCCGCCGCGGCCGCCACCCGCTCGGCCGAGGACCTGGCCGCCGATGGCGAGCCGGTGGCCGAGGGCCGGGCCCTCCTGCTCGCCGCCGAGGGCTGGCTGGCCGCCGACGAGGAGGTCCGGGCCCGCGCCGCCATGGACCGCGCCCTGGCGATCGGGGTCGAGCACGGGGCCACCGAGCTGCAGGCCCAGGCCCACCGCTGGCTGGCCGACCTGGCCTACCGCGACGGCCGCTACGAGGACGGCGCGGCCCACGACCGGGCCGCCACGGACCTCGAGGGCGCCTGAGCCCGACGCCGCCGGAACCCTCCGGTTCGGCCTGCTCCCGCAGGCGGGGGTAGGTTCCCGGCCGATGGCTGCCACCACCGCGACCCGGGGATCCACCGGCTCGGCCACGGCTCCACGGGCGAAGCGCAAGGCTCCGTTCCCGGTCGAGCTCTACCGGTCGGCCGTGGGCAAGAAGTACGTCATGGCCGTGACCGGGATCATGATCCTGGGCTTCGTCTTCGCCCACATGGTGGGCAACCTGAAGATGTACCTCGGGGCCGAGGACTTCGACCACTACGGCCACTTCCTCCGCGAGCTCCTCGTGCCGATCCTGCCCAAGCACTACGTGCTGTGGGGCCTGCGGCTGGGGCTGATCGGCGCCTTCGTGCTCCACATCCACGCCGCCTACTCGTTGACGATGATCAACCGGAAGGCGCGGGAGACGAAGTACCAGTCGAAGCGGGACTACGTCGCCGCCAACTACGCCAGCCGCACCATGCGCTGGTCCGGCGTGATCGTCGGCCTGTTCCTCGTCTGGCACCTCTTCGACCTGACCTTCACCGGCACCGGCTACCACTACGTGCGGGGCCACGCCTACGACAACGTCGCGCTCACCCTCGGCCGGCCGCTGAACGCCCTGCTCTACCTCGTGGCCAACATCGCCCTGGGCTTCCACCTGTTCCACGGCACCTGGTCGCTCTTCCAGACCATGGGCTGGAACAACCCCCGCTTCAACGCCTGGCGGCGTGGCTTCGCCGCCGGCCTCACCGGCCTCATCGTGCTGGGCAACGTCTCGTTCCCCCTCGCCGTCACCGCCGGCATCGTCTCGACCTGACCGAGGACCGGATCCACATGGCACTCACCCTGGACTCGAAGATCCCTGACGGCCCCATCGCCGAGAAGTGGACCTCGTACAAGTTCGACCGGAAGCTGGTGAACCCGGCCAACCGGCGCAAGTACGAGGTCATCGTCGTCGGCACCGGCCTGGCCGGGGGCGCCGCCGCCGCGACCCTCGGCGAGCAGGGCTACAAGGTCAAGGCCTTCACCTTCCACGACTCGCCCCGCCGGGCCCACTCGATCGCCGCCCAGGGTGGCATCAACGCGGCCAAGAACTACAAGGGCGACGGCGACTCGATCCACCGCCTCTTCTACGACACCGTCAAGGGCGGCGACTTCCGGGCCCGGGAGGCCAACGTCCACCGCCTGGCCGAGGAGTCGGTCAACATCATCGACCAGATGACCGCCCAGGGCGTCCCCTTCGCCCGGGAGTACGGCGGCCTGCTCGACAACCGCTCCTTCGGCGGCGCCCAGGTGTCCCGCACCTTCTACGCCCGGGGCCAGACCGGCCAGCAGCTGCTGCTCGGCGCCTACCAGCAGCTCGCCCGCCAGATCGGGCTGGGCAACGTCACGCTGTACAACCGCACCGAGCTGGTCGACGTCGTCGTCGTCGACGGCGAGGCCGCCGGCATCGTCGTCCGGGACCTGCTCACCGGCGAGCTCACCAGCCACTCGGCCCACGCCGTGGTGCTGGCCACCGGTGGCTACAGCAACGTCTTCTTCCTCTCGACCAACGCCATGGCGTGCAACGTCACCGCCGCCTGGCGGGCCCACCGCAAGGGCGCGGCCTTCGCCAACCCCTGCTACACGCAGATCCACCCGACCTGC
>JBQGCF010000102.1:0-12652 GCA_052038315.1 Iamia sp. | reverse complement strand
CGGGGGTGGTCTGGCGGGCCCGGGTGACCAGGGCGACGGCGGCGATGGTGACGATCCCGCCCAGGACCACCCTCCAGGTGATGTTCTCGTCGAGGACCACGGCCCCGACGACCAGGGCGACCACCGGGATGATGTAGGTGCACAGCGAGGCGATGGTGGGGCCCAGGTCGGCGATGATCCGGAAGCTGAGGATGTAGGCCACGCCGGTGCCGATCGAGCCGAGCAGCAGCATCGAGCCGATCTGGCGGGGCCCGGGCATGGTGCCGTCGGCGATCGTGGTGGCGACGGCGAAGGGGGCGAGCAGCACGGTGGCCCCGACGACCTGGCCGGTCGCCGCCACCACCGGCGGGATCCCCCTCAGGTTGCGGGCCGCGAAGCAGAACGTCAGCCCGTAGAAGAAGCCGGCGGCGACCGGGGCGAGGATGGCCAGGCCGTAGGTGCCGCTCAGCGAGTCGCCGCCCACCCCGGCCACGATGGCCACGCCGACGAAGCCGACGAGGAGCCCGGCGACGACCCGGGGCCGGGCCCGCTCGCCGAGCAGGGGCACGGCCAGGCCGGCGGTGAAGAGGGGGGTGCTGGCGTTGAGGACGGCGGTGAGGCCGGAGTCCACGTGCTGCTCGCCCCACGCCAGCATGGTGAACGGGATGGCCGAGCCGACCGCCCCGACGACCAGGAAGGCCAGCAGCGTGCTGCGGTCGCGGGGGAACGGGATCGACCGGACCCGCAGCACGACGAGCAGCACGATCGCCCCGAGGAACGTCCGGCCCCCCGCCACCGCGGTCGGCGTCAGGTCCTGCCCGGCCACCTGGATGAACAGGAACGACCACCCCCAGATGAAGCTGAGGGCGAACAACCGGGCCACCCCGGCATCCTGGCGCCCTGGGAGGGCCGGGGCCACTTGCATATGCTCCCCGGGTGGCCAGGATCCTCGTCGAGCGTCGTCTGAAGGACGTCGGCGCGCGCCTGAAGCGGTTGCGGGAGGAGCTGGTCGTCACCGACGAGCAGCTGATCCAGCTGGCCGACGAGGCCGACGACGCCCGGATCCGCTCGCTCGTCTCGGAGACGCCGACCTCCGGGCGGGAGCACTCCGAGGCCGAGGGCCACGCCGATGCCATGCGCCGTCACCGGCAGGCCGTCGTCGAGGAGATCGCCCGCCTGGAGAAGGTCCAGGACGAGCTGCTCGACCGCTTCCAGGCCGGTCGGGCGTAGCCGGTGGCCGACCCGACCACCGCGGCCTGGCATCCTGGGGCGGCCATGACCGCCCCCACCGCTGTTCCGACCGACGACCAAGGGAGTCAACGATGACGACCCGCGTGGTGATCGCCGAGGACGAGGCCATCATCCGCCTCGACCTGGCCGAGACCCTCCAGGAGGAGGGCTACGAGGTCGTGGCCGAGACGGGCCGGGGCGACGAGGCCGTGCGCCTCGTCCGCGAGCACCAGCCCGACATCGCCATCCTCGACATCAAGATGCCGGGCCTCGACGGCCTGTCCGCCGCCCGGGAGATCGCCGGCGAGCGCCTCGCCGCCGGGCTGATCCTCACCGCCTTCAGCCAGCGCGACCTGATCGAGCGGGCCCGCGACGCCGGGGCCCTCGGCTACCTGGTGAAGCCGTTCCAGAAGGCCGAGCTGCTGCCGGCCATCGAGGTGGCCCTGGGCCGCTTCAAGGAGATGAAGGCCCTCCACGACCAGGCCACCTCGCTCGAGGAGCAGCTGGAGAGCCGCAAGCTGGTCGACCGGGCCAAGGGTGGGCTGATGGACGACCACGGCATGACCGAGGGCGCCGCCTTCTCCTTCATCCAGAAGACGGCGATGCGCGAGCGGCGCACGATGCGCCAGGTCGCCGAGGACATCCTCGCCGGCACGCTCGTCCCCCCGACGAGCTGAGCGTGGCTGCGCCCTCGCCCCGGCCGAGCGTCCTGCTGGCCTGGACGGCGGGCGCCGTCGGGATCGGCGTGGCCGCCGTGGTGGCCTTCCGCCACTGGCACCTGCGGGACGCCGCCGAGGGGGCGGCCGGCTCCGGGGCCATCGCCGTCGGCGTGGCCGTGGCGGGCGTGGTCCTGCTGCTCGTGCTCGGGGGCGCCGTCCGGCAGCCGGGTCCCTGGCTGGCCGCGGCCGGTGCCCTCGTGGTGCTGGCCGGCTCGGGCGTGCTGCGCTGGTCGGAGTCGCTCGGCCCGGCGGTGAACGGGTCCGGCGAGCTGCTGGCCGACGCCCCGGTCGCGTGGCCGCTCGTCGCCGCCGGCCTCGTCCTGGTCGCGGTCGCGGCCGTCCTCGTCGTCCGCCGGGGCGACGGTCCCCGGCCCCTCGCCGCGGTCGGCGGGTTGGCCACGCTCGCCCTCGGCCTGGTCCTGGTGGCCGCCACCATGGGCCCGGTCGTCGTCGGTGGCTACGCCGAGGGCAGGCCCCGCCGCCGCCGGGGCCGCCTCGTCCCGACCCCGGCCCCGCCGGGCGGATCGACCGGCGCCCTCTGGGCCGCGGCCGCCGAGGACGAGGCCGCCGCCGTCGAGGCCTTCCGCACCCTCGCCCACCGGCTCGACCGGGTCGGTGCGCCCGCGGCCCTCGTCGCCCGGTGCGAGGCCGCGGCGGCCGACGAGGTCCGCCACGCCCGGCGCTGCCGCGCCCTCTCGGGCGCCGACGGCCCGTCCGCCGCGCCCCGTCGGCCGACGAGCGCGCCGGACCGGCGTGCCGGTCGGACCACCGAGGTGGTGCGGCTCGCGGTCGAGTCCTTCGTCGACGGGATGGTCGGCGAGGGCGCCGCCGCCGGCCGCCTGGAGCGGGGCGCGGCCACGGCGGTCGCCACGGCGCCGGAGCGGGCCCGGACCCTCGCCACCATCGCCCGGGACGAGCGGGCCCACGCCGCCCTGGGCGCCGACGTGGTCGCCTGGTGCGTCGCCCGGCGCCCCGTCCTCGTGCCCGCCGCCCTGCACGCGGTGGCCCGCCGGGTGCCCGAGCGGACCGCCCTGCCCGCCGCCCACGCCGCCGTCCCGGCCGCCGACCTCCGGGCCGCCGGGCTGGTCGACGAGGCCGGCGCCGCCGCCGTCTGGGCGGCCGAGCGGGAGCGGGCCGTCGCCGACCTCGATGCCGTGCTGGCTCAGGGCCGGGGCCGGGGTCCGGCGCAGTAGGGGTAGAAGGCCATGTCCTGGGCCTGGCCGACCTGGTGCTCGCGGAACGTGTCGAGGCCGAGGGTGTCGACGTTCTTGACCTTGAGGGCCCGGTTGCCCCAGCGCTGGATGGCATCGAGCGGCTCGCGCTCGTCGACGAAGGTGGTGCCCGTCTCCTCCGCGCTCCAGCGGGCGAAGCGCTCCCGGCCGTCCTCGTAGGCGTCGCGGTCCCGGTAGACGAGGGTGGCGATGGTGGCCGCGTCGCCCCGCTCGGGATCGCCTCCGCCCCGGACGGTCGCGGACTGCTGGTCGCGGATCGACAGGGACACGCCGTAGCAGTCGCCCGGGTCGACGCCGACGATCCCGAGGTAGGCGACGAGCAGCTCCTCGGCGTCATAGGGCAGGTCGGGGTGGGTCGTGGTCGGCGGTCGGTCGGTCCACGGCCGCCCGTCGAGGAGGGGCCGGAGCGAGGCGTCGAGCACCTCGACCCGCACGGGGAGCTCCTCGACGTCCTCGGCGCGGCACCGCAGCGGCGCGGCCCGGGCCAGGCCCTCGCGCGCCGCCCGCAGCCCGGCGTCGGCCCGGCCCAGCACGTGCAGGCCCTGCGGCTCGACCTTGACCGAGCGCGGCTCGGGCGGGCCGACCAGGCCCCAGTCGAGGATCCGGTGGACGCCGAGGCAGTAGGCCGGGTCGACGTTGCCCCGGAACGCCAGCAGGGCGGCCAGGTCCTCGTCGAAGGGGAGGGCGTCGGACCGGGGCCGGTCGAGCCAGGTCTCGCCCCGGTCGAGGCGCACGGCGTCGACGTACGACGGCGCCCCGGCATCGGCGCCCGCGGCCGCCGCGGCCAGGTCGGTGGTGAGCGAGGGGCCGGCGGCGTGGACGACCGTCCACTCGACCCACGGGAGGGGCTGGGGCCCGAGTGCGCCTGCGGGCAGGCCCAGGCGGCCCTCGACGAGGGCGGCCGGCCGGACCACGGCGGCCGAGGGGAAGCAGCCCCACACCTCGTGGGTGCGCCCGGCCACGCCGGCCGCGGAGAGGACGGCGAAGGCCGGCTCCCACCCGGGACCGGGCACGACGAAGCGGTCGACCGTGACCGGGGCAGCGTCGGGATGGCGGTGCCGGGCCAGGGCCGCGGCCCGGGTGGCGGCGGCGTCGGGCTCGGGCACCGGCGGCTCGGAGGCGACCGCCCGCCGCTGGTGGACCTCGCGCCCGTTGGCCATGACGGCGGCGGACGCCTCCGCCATCGCCTGGCCGTCGCGCATCGCCTGGCGGATGGTCGACGGGCTCAGCGCGGCCTTCGTGCCGGCGATGATCTGGCGGAGCACCGGCGCAGTCTCCCAGCCCGACCGAGCCTGTGCCGGGGCTGCCTGCCGGCTTCTAGGGTGCAGGGCGACATGGCCCTGATGCTGATCGACGGGAACTCGCTGACCTACCGCGCGGTCCACGCCCTCCCCGACACGCTGACCACCGCCTCGGGGCAGGTCACCAACGCCGCCTTCGGGTTCACCTCGATGCTGGTGAACCTCCTGAAGGACCACCAGCCCGACGGCGTGGCCGTGGCCTTCGACCGGCCCGAGCCGACGTTCCGCCACGAGATCAACCCGGAGTACAAGGGCAACCGGTCGAAGGCGCCGGACATCCTGCGCCAGCAGATGCCGCTGGTCCGCCAGGTGATCGAGTCGCTGGCCATCCCGTCGATCGAGCAGGTCGGGATCGAGGCCGACGACATCATCGCCACCCTCGCCACCCAGGCCCGCGACGCCGGCCGCGACGTCATCATCGTCACCGGCGACCGCGACGCCTACCAGCTCGTCGAGGACCCGCACGTCAAGGTCCTCTACAACAAGCGGGGCGTCTCGGACTACGCCTTCTACGACGAGAAGGGCATCGAGGAGCGCACCGGCGTCCGGCCCGAGCTCTACGTGCTCTACGCCGCCATGCGGGGCGATCCCTCCGACAACCTGCCGGGCGTGCCCGGGGTGGGGGAGAAGACGGCGGCCAAGCTGATCAACGCCTACGGCACGCTCGACGAGCTCTTCGCCCACGTCGACGACCAGACCCCGAAGCTGCGCCAGAACCTGGCCGAGAACGAGCAGCAGGTCCGGGCCAACGCCGAGCTGATGGTGCTGCGGCGCGACTGCGAGCTCGACGTCGACATCGCCGACCTGGTGATGGGCGAGCCCGACGTCGACGAGGTCAAGCGGCTGTTCGACTTCCTCGAGTTCCGCACCCTGTGGGACCGGCTGGTCGAGGCCCTGGGCACCGACCTGGGCGCCCTCGGCGGCGAGACGACCGTGCTCGAGGCCGAGATCGTCGAGCCCGGTTCGACCGACGAGGCCCTGGCCCGGCTGGGCGCCCTGGCCGGCGAGGGCGGGGGCGCGCCGATCGGCGTGGCCGCGGCCTTCGACGGCGACGTGCGCTGGCACTCCGACCCGCTGGGCCTGGCCCTGGTGATCGACCCCGAGGGCGGCGACGTCCTGTGGGTCCCCGAGTCCCAGCTGGCCGACGCCGAGGTGCGCCAGGCCCTGGCCGACGTCTTCACCGGGCCCCACGCCCGGCCGCTCGTCGCCCACGACGCCAAGCCCGTCCTCCGCTGGCTGGCCCGCACCGACCCGGCCCACCACCCGGCGTCCGAGGTCGCCACCCTCGACCTCGACACCGCCCTGGCCGCCTACCTGATCGACCCGGCCGAGGGCCGCTACGACCTGGCGCCGCTGCTGGCCCGCTACGCCCACGCCGAGCTGGCCACCGAGGGCGACGCCCCGCCCGAGGGCCAGCTCGACCTGATGGCGTCGGGCGACGACCCGATGAGCCGGGCCAAGCGCACCGCCGGGCGCACCGCCCTGGGCGTGGCCCACCTGGCCGGGCCCCTGGCCGAGGCCCTCGACGCCCGCGGCCTGCGCACCCTCCACGACGACATCGAGGCGCCGATCGTCGCCGTGCTGGCGGCCATGGAGCTGGTCGGCGTCGGCGTCGACCGTGATCTCCTCCAGGAGATCAGCGACAAGATGCACGACGAGGTGCAGCGGCTCCAGCAGCAGATCTGGGACATCGCCGGGTTCGAGTTCAACGTCAACTCCACCCCCCAGCTGCGGACGCTGCTGTTCGAGACGCTGGGCCTCACGCCCGGCAAGAAGACCAAGACCGGCTACTCGACCGACGCCCAGCAGCTGGAGAAGATGCGGGGCTCGCACGAGGTGGTCGACGCGCTGCTGGCCTACCGCGAGGTCGAGAAGCTGCGGTCGACCTACGGCACCGGGCTGCTCCAGGAGGTCGGCCCCGACGGGCGCATCCACGCCACCTTCAACCAGACCGTGGCCCGCACCGGCCGGCTCTCGTCCGACGCCCCCAACCTCCACAACATCCCGGTCCGCTCCGAGCAGGGCCGGGTCTTCCGCACGGTGTTCATCCCCGCCCCCGGTTGCGAGCTGCTGGTCGCCGACTACAACCAGATCGAGCTGCGCTGCATCGCCCACCTGGCCGAGGACCCGGGCCTGATCCAGGCCTTCACCGACGAGGCCGACATCCACACCAGCACCGCGGCCCGGGTGTTCGGCGTGCCCGAGGACGAGGTCACGCCGGCGCAAAGGGCCAAGTCGAAGATGGTCAGCTACGGGCTGGCCTACGGGATGGAGGCCTACGGGCTGTCCCAGCGGCTGAACATCTCGGTCGAGGAGGCGCGGGAGATCCTGAACGCCTACTTCGAGGCCTTCCCGGCGGTGAAGGACTACATGGACCGCACGGTCGCCGAGGCCCGCGACCGGGGCTACACCGAGACGCTGTTCGGCCGCCGCCGCCCCATCCCCGAGCTGCAGTCGCAGAACCGGGGGATCCGGATGGCCGGCGAGCGCCAGGCCATGAACGCCGGGATCCAGGGCCTCGCCGCCGACATCTTCAAGGTCGCCCTGGTACGGCTCGACCAGGCGCTGGCCGCCCGGGAGGCCGAGAGCCGGGTGATCCTCCAGGTCCACGACGAGGTGATCCTCGACGTCGAACCCGGGGAGCACGACGACATCGCCGAGATGACCCTGGAGGTGATGCGGGGCGCGGCCGACCTCCGCGTCCCCCTGGAGGTCAACCTGGCCTTCGGCCGCACCTGGGCCGACGCCAAGTAGGAGGGAGACAGAGATGCCGGCACGGAAGCGGAAGAAGGTGGGAGGTGGGGTCCCGGCCCCGCCGCCCCAGAAGAGCGCGGCGCACGTCTTCGCCGAGCGCCAGCAGGCGGCCAAGGACGAGCAGCGGGAGGCGGCCCGCGTCCGGCGGGAGGCGCAGCAGCGCGAGGAGCGCCGCCGCCAGCTGACCCGGGACAAGGACCGGGCCGCCGACCGGCTCAAGGACGTCCGCCGCCGGGGCGCCTCGGGCGAGGCGCGCGTCGAGGCCGAGGCCGCCTACCGCGCCGCCCTCGACGCCCTCATCCGCGACGAGCAGGGCCTGCCACCCCTCGACCCCGACGCCGAGGCCCCCGAGCCCGAGGCCCCCGCCGCCGACGAAGCCGAACTTTGAGCGATTCATCCACACATGTGTGGATGAATCGCGCAAAGTTCGGGGGGGGTGGTCGCCTGATGGGGTGAAGGGGGGTCGCCCGAAGGGGCTACGGTGCCCCTGTCCCCGGGGCGGGGGGCGGGGGTTGCGCAGCAGCGGAGCCGCAGGACGGCGCCGCGGTGCCACGGCAGAGAGGCGCACCGATGCGCACGATCACCCACGGTGCCGGGCGGCGCCTCGTCGTCGGCGGCCTCCTGGCGGTCACCAGCCTCGGCGGCCTGACCGGCCCGGTCGCCGCCCAGGCCGCCCCGGACCCGGCTCCGGCCCCTCCGTCGGGCGAGATCTCGGCCTCGGCGGTCGAGCAGATCGAGGCGATCAACGCCGACAAGGCCGGACGGACGGGCACCGAGCGGAAGGTCTCGGCCGACCTGCTCTACGCGGTGGCCGAGGAGCGCGACGGCGTCGCCGTCGAGGGGGCGCCGGCGCTGCGCAGCGCGGCCGAGGTCGACGCCGACGGGCGGACCGAGATCGACATCGACGGCACCGTCGACGCCGCCCTGCTCGACCGGATCGAGGCCGTGGGGGGCGAGGTGCTCGCCGCCGTGCCCGGGTTCGAGGCCGTGCGCGCCGTGGTGCCCGTCGATGCGATCGCCGGGCTCGCCGCCCTCCGATCGGTCGACCGCATCGCCTCCGCCGACGGGTTCGTGACGAACAGCGTCGGGGCCGGCGCCAACGAGGCCGACGTCACCATGGGGACCGGGGAGGTCCGCGACGGCTACGGGCTCGACGGCGCCGGGGTGAAGGTGTGCGTCGTCTCCAACGGCGTCGACAGCCTCGCCGCCCGCCAGGCCACCGACGACCTGCCCGCCGTCGACGTCCTCCCCGGCCAGGCCGGGTCGGGTGACGAGGGCACGGCGATGCTCGAGCTGGTCCACGACATGGCCCCGGGCGCCGAGCTGGGCTTCGCCACCTCCCGGCCCAGCGAGGCGCAGCTGGCCCAGAACATCCTCGACCTCGGGGCGGACGGGTGCGACGTGATCGTCGACGACGTCACCTACTTCCGCGAGCCCGTCTTCCAGGACGGCATCGTGGCCCAGGCGATCAGCACCGTCCGCGCCGCCGGCGCCACCTACTTCACCTCGGCCGGCAACAGCGGCAACCTGGCCGACGGCACCTCGGGCACCTGGCAGGGCGACTTCCAGGACGCCGGTGACGCCACCGGGCCGCTCGCCGGCGCCGGCCGGGTGCACGGCTGGGGCACGGGGGCCGGCCACAACACCGTCGAGGTCAGCGCCCTGGCGACCGTCCTGAAGTGGGCGGACCCGATGGGCGGATCGGCCAACGACTACGACATCTACGTCCTGAGCGCCGACGGCACCGTGGTGCTCGACGCGGCCACGGACACCCAGGACGGCGACGACGACCCGACCGAGGTCCTCGGCGAGGTGCTCGCCGGCGAGCGGCTCGTGGTGACCAAGTTCGCCGGCGCCGACCGGTTCCTGGCGGTCCACGCCCTGCGGGGCGAGCTGGCCATCGCCACCGAGGGCGCCGCCTTCGCCCACAACGCCAGCGTCGACGCCATCAGCACCGCCGCCACCCCGGCGATCGGCCCCTTCCCGGAGCCCCACTCGGCGGCGGACGTGAGCGAGACCTTCAGCAGCGACGGCCCGGTGCGGCAGTTCTTCGCCCCGGACGGCACCCCGCTGACCCCGGGCGTCTTCACCTCCGCCGGCGGCGTCGTGCACCAGGGGGTCGACATCACCGCCACCGACGGCACCACCACGACGACGCCGGCCTACCTCCGCTTCTTCGGCACCTCGGCCGCCGCCCCCAACGCCGCGGCCCTCGCCGCCGTGGCCCTGGGCGGTGACCCGACGCTGACCCCCGACGAGATCGAGAACGCCATGGTGGCGACCGCGATCGACATCGAGGCGCCCGGTCCCGACGTGACGACGGGGGCCGGCATCGTCACCGCCGAGCCGCTGATCGCCGAGCTCGGCCTCGACCAGGTCCCGAGCGTCCTGCCGACCACCCGGACCGTCACCGAGGTCGCCGGGGACGGCGACGCCGCCTACGAGCCCGGCGAGGTGTTCGACGTCGCCCAGACCGTGCTGAACCAGGGCGGGGACACGGCGACCGACGTGGCCGTGGCGGTGACCACCACGGCCCCGGACGCCGACGTCCGCGAGCTGGCCCCGGCCCCGACGACGCTGGCCGCCGGCGCGACCGGGGTGGCCACCTTCCGGGTGCGGATCTCCCGCGACTGCGAATGCGGCACGGTCCTGCCCTTCACCGCCACCGCCACGTGGTCCGGGAGCGACGTCGGCACCCGCGCCGTCGGCTTCACGTGGACCGTCGCCGGTGGGCTGGCCGCCCCCGCCCCGACGGCCTACGCCGGCGCCCCGGTCGCCATCCCGGACGGCCCGACGGGCCAGGACGTCCCCCCGACGCCCGTCACGGCCACGATCGAGGTCGACGACCCGGCGACGGTCGGCGACCTCACCGTCACCTTCGGCGGGTCGGCGTGCACGACCGCTCCCGGGGCGACGACGGTCGGCCTCGACCACACCTACGTCGGTGACCTGCGGATCACCCTCACGTCGCCCGCCGGGACCACGGTGACGCTGCTGGCGCCCTCCGGCAACGGCGGCTCCAACCTGTGCCAGACCACCTTCAGCGACGACGCGACGACCGCCTTCGCGACGGCGACGGCGGCGGAGGCGCCGTTCACCGGCTCCTTCCGACCCCTCGAGCCGTTGGCCGACTTCGACGACGAGGCGGCCGCGGGGACCTGGACGGTGACGGTCACCGACGGCGGGCAGGGCGACACCGGGTCGCTCCGGGACGTGAGCCTGTCGATCGCCCCGGTGACCTGCGACGACCTCGCCAACGCCGCCCCGACGGCCACCGCCGACCTCTACGGCACCGCCTTCGAGACGCCGCTGACCGTGGCCGCCCCCGGCGTGCTGGGCAACGACGCCGATCCGACCGAGGACCCGATCACCGCCACGCTGGTGGGCGACGTCGACGACGGCACGCTGGCCCTGGCCGCCGACGGCTCCTTCACCTACACGCCCGACGCCGGCTTCTCCGGCGACGACACCTTCACCTACACGGCGTCCGACGGGGAGCTGGCCTCGGTGGTCGCCACCGTGACGATCACGGTGGGCGCCGACCCGAACAGCGCCCCGGTCGGCGTGGCCGACGACTACGACACCGCCTACGGGACGGCGCTGACCGAGGCGGCGCCCGGCGTCCTCGGGAACGACACCGACCCGGACGACGGCGACGTGCTGACCGCCGCGCTGGTGGAGGACGTCGACGACGGCACCCTGGCGATCTCGCCCGACGGGTCGTTCACCTACACGCCCGACGACGGCTTCAGCGGCGACGACACCTTCGCCTACGCCGCCAGCGACGGCCGGAGGAGCTCGGGCACCACGACGGTGACGATCACCGTCGGACCCAAGCCCAACGGCGCCCCGGTCGCCGGCGACGACGCCTACAGCACCCCCTTCGAGACGACCTACACCGCCGTCGCCCCGGGCGTCCTGGACGACGACACCGACGAGGACGACGACGACCTCACCGCGGCCCTCGCCACCGACGCCGCCCACGGCGACCTCGCCCTGGCCGCCGACGGGTCGTTCACCTACACACCCGACGACGGCTTCTCCGGTGACGACACCTTCACATACACGGCGTCCGACGGGGAGCTGGCCTCGGCGCCGGCGACGGTCACCATCACCGTCGGGGCCGACCCCAACGCGGCGCCGGCGGCCCTGCCCGACACCTACGTGGTCACCTTCGAGACGGCGACCTCGGTGGCCGCCCCCGGCGTGCTGGCCAACGACACCGACGCCGACGAGGACCCGCTCACGGTGGCCCTGGTGGCCGACGCCGCCCACGGCGACCTGGTGCTGGCGGCCGACGGGTCGTTCACCTACACGCCCGACGACGGCTTCGCCGGCGACGACACCTTCACCTACACCGCCTCGGACGGCTCCCTGGCCTCGGCGGAGGCCACGGTCACCCTCGAGGTGCGCCGCCCGACCGACGCCTTCGTCCGCGCCCTCTACCAGGACTTCCTCGGCCGCCCGGCCGAGGCCGGCGGGCTGGCCTACTGGGGCGACCGCCTGCTCGACGGGCTCGACACCCGGGCCCAGGTGGCCAGGAAGGTCTCCCGCAGCGCCGAGTACGCCGGCATCGTCACCCGCCGGGCCTACCTGCAGCACCTGGGCCGGCCGGGTGACGCCGGCGGCATCGCCTACTGGTCCGAGCGGGTGCGCACCGGGCTGTCGGTCACCGAGCTGCCGATCCACCTCCTCGGCTCGCCCGAGCTCCTCGCCCGGGCCGGCGGCACGCCGGCCGGGTTCGTCGACGCCGTGTTCGAGGCCGTCCTCGACCGCGCCCCCACGACCTCGGAGCGGGCCGAGCGGGTCGCCGCCCTCCAGCAGGGCACGAGCCGGGCCACCATCGCCCGCCTGCTCCACGGCGGCGTCGAGTCCCGCCGGCTGCGGGTGGCCGTGCAGTACGACCTCCTCCTCGACCGGCCGCCGACGACCGCCGAGCGCGACGCCGGGGTGACGTTCCTCGCCACCCACGACGACCGGGACCTGGCCGTGGCCCTGGCCTCGGGCGACGAGTACCTCGCCCTCGCCGAGGGGTGAGGCTCAGCCGGCGAGGATCTCCTCGAGCACCGGGGTGAGCTCGGGCGGGTCGACCGGGCGCAGCGTCGTGGTGGTGGTCGGGCCCTCGATGGTCACGTCCTCGCCCTCGGGGCAGGTGACCGTGGCCGGCTCGTCGAGCGGCAGCAGGACGGCGTAGAGGTCGTCGTCCCGGATCGGGGTGACCGTCTTCGAGCCGGGCATCACCAGGTCGAACTGGGCGCCGCCGAAGGTGCCGATCGTGACCTCGCCGTCGCCGCCGTCCTCGAGGAGGAGGACCATGGTGCCCACCGTGACCGTCGGGCCCAGGCCGTCGTCGGTGACCGGGAACGTCAGCGGCTTCAGCTCGCCGGTGGCCGGGGCGACCACGGCGTCGCCGGCGATCTCCCACACGACGTGGATG
>JBQGCF010000101.1:0-44044 GCA_052038315.1 Iamia sp. | reverse complement strand
GGAGGTAGCCCCCGATGGCGACGCCCTTGCAGTGGCCGGCGGGGAAGAAGCGGTCGTGGTCCTCGAGAAGGGCGCACAGCTCGTGGCCCTTGGTGCCGGGGCCGACGACGGCGGTCCCGGCCTCGGTGTCGATCGCCACCGAGTCGAGGCGGGAGACGTCGAGCAGCAGCCCGCCGTCGCGCACGTGGTTGGCGGCCCAGCTGTGACCCCCCGAGCGCACGCCCACCCGCATCCCGTGGGCGGTGGCGTGGCCGACCGCGGCCTGGACGTCGGCGACGTCGGTCGCCTGGACGATCAGGTCGGGGAAGCGGTCGGGGAGGCGGCCGTTCCAGACGGTGGCCCGGCGGGCCTCCTCGTAGCCGTCGTCGCCGCGCTGGAAGGTGGGCATCGCTCCCCCAATGGAGTGTGGTCTGGTCCGTTCACCGGAACGGGTGATCCGGTGAGTGGTACAGTAGACCGATGCAAGGGATCGAGCGAGCGACGGCCGTCCTGCGGGCCGTGGGCCACGGAGGGGGAGGCCTGCGGTTGGTGGAGGTGGTCGATGCGGTGGCCTTGCCCAAGACCACGGTCCACCGCGTCGTCGGTGCGCTGGAGGAGGAGGGCTTCCTGCGCACCGACGCCGCCGGCCGGATCTGGCTGGGCCCCTCCGTGCGGGACCTGGCCCGCCGGGCCACGACCGGGCTGGCCGCCCAGGTCCGGCCGGCGGTCGTCGCCCTGCGGGAGGCCACCGACGAGACGGTCGACGTGGCCGTGGTCGACGGCGCCCTCATCCGCTTCATCGACCAGGTCCAGAGCTCGCAGGCGCTGCGGGTCGTGTCCGAGGTCGGCGCCGCCTTCCCGCTCCACGCCACCGCCAACGGCAAGGCGGCCCTGGCGGCCATGGCCCCGGACGAGGTCGACGAGGTGCTGGCCCTCGGCCTGCCCCGCCTGACCGCCGCCACCGTCACCGATCCCGAGCGGCTGCGGGCCGAGCTGGCCGCGGTCGCCGAGGAGGGCGTGGCCTTCGACCGCGAGGAGCACACCGTGGGGATCAGCGCCGTCGGCGCCGCCGTCACCGGTCCCGACGGGCTGGTCCTGACGCTCTCGATCCCGGCCCCGACCGAGCGCTTCGCCGCCCGCCGGGACGAGCTGGTCGCCGCCCTCCGTGCCGCGGTGGCCGAGGCCGAGGCCCTGCTGGCCTGAGCCTCAGCGGTCGGGGAGCAGCACCCAGACCTCGAAGGTGTCCTCGCCCCACGAGTTGTCCACGCCACCCGGCTCGCGGGGGAGCCGGCCCTCCGCCACCCGCTCGCCCTCGCCCGGGGGCGCGGCGCCGTCGCCGCTCAGCACCTGGACCACGGCCTCGCCGTCCTGGCGGGGCACCGCCCGCCGCTCGCCCCAGTGGGCGACCAGCTCGGGGTCGACCCGGACCTCGTAGCCGTCCTCGACCAGCGCCGCCCCCAGCGCCGGGCCCTGGGCGACGAAGGCGCTGGCCCCGACCATCACCAGCCGCACGGGGACGTCCCGGGGCACGGCGGCGGTCACCGCCCGCTCGGTCTCCCGCTCGAACGGGAAGACCTGCTGGTCCCGGCGCCGGTCGCCGCCCTCGACCCGGATCGACGTGGCCAGCACGGTGACGGCCAGGACGGCGATCGCGGCGGCCGCGGCCGTGGGCGCGCCGCGCCGGGCGCCGGCCGGGCGTCCGGCGCCCGGGTCCGGCGCAGGGCCAGGTGCCGGGTCCCGTCGGTCGGTCAGGGCGGCGCCGACCGCCCACGCCAGCGCACCCCAGACGGCGATGCTCGTCGGCCACACCCACCGGTAGAAGTTGATGCGGGACGCCTCGAAGGTGGCCGGGACGTTGGCGGCGGTGACGGCGCCGGCCACCGCCAGCACCACGGCCGTGCCCAGCAGGGCCAGGCGCTCGGCCCCACCCCGGCCCGCGGGGGTGGCGCCCCGCCGCCGCCAGGTCCACAGGGCCACCCCGGCCTGGCCGACGATGAGGGCGGCGCCGATCACCACGCCGACGACGTCGCCGCCGAGCGGGTCGGTCAGGTCGTAGCCGCCGTGGGCGTCGACGGCCAGCTCCCGCCGGACCAGCAGCGGGGGCGCGGCCACGGCCCGGCCGGCGGCCCGCAGCCCGGCGCCCCACCCGAGGGTGAGCCGGTCGCCGGTGCCGGAGTAGGCGACCATCCGCCGCAGGTTCCCACTCCCGGCGAGCTGGTCGAGGATCGGCGGGGCCCAGCAGGCCAGCCCGACCGCCGTGGCCGCCGCACCCCACCGCAGCGACGACGCCAGCCGGCCCACCTCCCGCCGGTGCACCAACAGCGTCACCCCGGCCCCGGCCACGCCCCAGGCGGCCACCATCCCGGCCAACCCGAAGACGGCCAGGTGCTGCTGGACGGTGAAGGACCAGACGGCGGCGGCGAGCGGCCACAGCCGCCGGTCGTCGCACCACAGCGACCAGGCCAGGGCGGCCCCGGCGATCAGCGGGTAGCCGCCGACGTTCGAGCTGATCGGGTCGGACAGGACCGCGGTGCCCGACGACCACATGGCCAGCCCGAGCAGCACGGCCGCCCCCAGCCCGACCGCCGGGCCACCCCGCCGGAACGCCACCCAGGCGGTGACCAGCACCGCCCCGCCGGCGATGGCGGCCGCGGTCAGGAGGGTCCCGAGGGTGTGGCCCAGGACCCGGATCGGCACCGCCAGCAGGTAGTGCTCGATCGGTCCGGGGTGGCGGGCGGTGTTGCCGGTGACGTGGTCGTCGGCGGTCGACGGCTGGCCGACCAGCGGTGGGTCGCCGCCCAGGACGTCGCGGGCGTGGAGGACGATCAGGGCGTCGTCGTTGCTGGGCCGCCAGTCGGCCGCCAGTGCCCGGCCGACGCTCGTCCCCACCGGGACGAGCAGGAGGAGACCGACGACGACGGCGATCAGCCGTCCCCGCCGGTCGAGATCCGTCAGTCGGTGCAGGCCCACCGGCCCATCGTGGCTCAGGTCGGGGCGGCCACCTCCTTCGCGGCCGGGGCGTCGGCCGCCCGGCGGGCGACGAGGGCGGCCATCAGCTGGGGCAGGTCGAAGCCGGTGAGGTCGCCGGCCACCTGCATCCCCTGGGCCACGGTCGAGGTCACCGACCGGGTCACGTCGCTGGCCCCGTCGGTGCTGATCACCGTCAGCTTGTCGATGTTGCCCATCGGCTCGGCGGCGGCGCCGACGATGCCGGGCAGGGCCGAGGCCAGCAGGTCGAGGATGGCGGCGTCGCCGTACTCGCCGTAGGCCTGCGCCTTGCGGGCCATGGCGGTGGCCTCGGCCTCGCCGGCGGCCCGGGTGGCATCGGCGGTGGCCTGGCCCTCGGCCCGGATCGCCTCGGCCAGCTGCTCCCGCTGGCTCCGCTGGGCCTCGCCCTGGAGGCGGACCTGCTGGGCCTCGGCCTCGGCCCGGGCGATGGTGGCGTTGCGCTCGGCCTCGGCCTCCACCTCGACGGCGTAGCGGCGGGCGTCGGCCGGCTTGCGGATCTCGGTGTCGAGCTCGCGGTCCTTGAGCGCCGCCCGGCGGGTGGCGACCTGCTCCTGGGCCTGGATCACCTCCTGGTCCCTGGCTGCCTGGGCGAGCGGCCCGGCGGCGGCCGCCTCGGCCGCGGCGGCGTCGGTCTGGGCCTGGATCTCGGCCTGGCGCAGGGCGAGGGCCCGGTTGGCCACGGCGATCTCCTCCTCGGCCCGCAGCCGGGCCTCCTCGGCCTCCCGCCGGGCGGCGGCCTCGGCGATCGCCGCGTCCTTGGCGGCCCGGGCGGCCTCGGGGCGGCCCAGGTCGGCGAGGTACTGGCCCTCGGCCTGGATGTCCTGGAGCTGGAAGGTGTCGAGCACCAGGCCCTGGTTGGTCAGGCTCGACTCGGCCTCCTCGGTGACCGCCGCGGCGAAGGTGGCTCGGTCGCGGATGATCTCCTCGACGGTGAGCCGGCCGACGATGGCCCGCAGGGCGCCGGCCAGGACCTCCTTGGTGAAGTGGTCGATGTCCTGCTGCTGGCCCAAGAAGCGCTGGGCCGCGGCCCGGACCGAGTCCTCCTGGCCGCCGACCTTGACCACGGCGACCGCCTCGAGCGAGCAGCGGATGCCGTTCTTGGCGATGGCCGCCGGCACCGAGACGGCCAGCTGGCGGCTGGTCAGGTCGAGGATGGCCAGCCGCTGCACGACCGGGAGCACGAAGATGCTCGCCCCCATGACGACCCGCTGGCCCGACAGGTCGTGGGTCATCCGGCCGGTCTCCGGGTTGGTCACCTCCTTGCCCTTGCGGCCCGTGACGATGAACGCCTCGTTGGGGCCGGCGACCTTGATGCGCGTGACCACGAACAGCACGAGCAGCAGGAGCAGCAGTGCGAGTCCGGCGATGGCGATGAGCCCGGTCATGGGGTGGGACCTCCTAGGTCTCGGTGGTGGTGGGTGGGAGAGGGAGAGAGCTGTCGGCGGACCAGAACCGCTCGTGGGACTCGACGGCGACGAGGGTGGGCGAGAGCACCTCGACCACGACGACGGGCGCGCCGACGACGAGGACCTCGGTGCCGCGCGCCGCGACCTTGAGCCGCTGGCCGGCGTGGTCGACCAGCACCTCGCCGGTGCGCTCGGGGGTCAGGGCGGTGACGACCCGGCCGGGCCGGCCCACCATGTCGGCCGACCGCACCGGGGCGTCGGTGCGCATGTGCATGAGCCCGCGGACGAGGCGAGCGGTGACGACGGCCAGCCCGACGGCGGCCACGATCCCTCCGGCCAGGGCGACCGGGGTGGGGGCTCCGAACGACAGCAGGATGGCGCCGCCGAAGCCGAAGGCGCCCACCATCCCCGCCAGGACGGGGAGCGAAACCCAATCGGGTCCCAGATCGATGTCGACGTCGCCCAGGGCGAGCCCGACGAGCAGGCCCACCAGTCCCGCGCCTCCCAGCGCGAGGAGGACGGTCACGGACCGGTGCCCGGCCTCAACGGTCGGCGCACCAGATCCACACGTCCACCATGGCGTGCGAGCGCCGGCGTCGCAACCGGTTTGCGACGGAACGTCGAGGACGCCGCCGGGCGGCGGGCGTCAGCCGTCCAGCCGGGCGAGGATCGATGCGGCGTTGCGGTCCAGCTCGTCGCGGCTCGGGCTCGAGCCCCAGCGCGCCCGGATCACGAACCCGTCGTCGGCGTAGCGGGGGAAGACGTGGAGGTGCGAGTGGAAGACCTCCTGGAAGGCCGCCTCGCCGTCGGCGTAGAAGAGGTTGACGCCGTCGCAGCGCAGGTCGCTCCGGCGGAGGGCGGCGGCGAGGCGCCGGGCGACCGCCACCATCTCCCCGGCCAGCTCGTCGTCGAGGTCGGCCAGGTCCGGCAGGTGGCGCTTCGGGATGACCAGCGCATGGCCGGGCGTCACCGGGTCGATGTCCATGAAGGCCAGCACCGTGGGGGTGTCGACGAGCGGGCTGGACGGCAGCGTCCCGGCGACGATGCCGCAGAACACGCACCCGGCCACCCCGGGGGACGGGTCGGTCACCGCCGGGGGAAGAGGTCGACGATGCCCCACAGGTGCTGGTTGAGGGTCTCGATGGTGTCGGCCGCGGTCTTGCCGTTGCGGTAGACGATCAGGTCCCGGTCGGGGATCATCATCAGCCGCTGGCCCTCGAAGCCGTGGGCCATGAAGCCCCCGTCGTCCCGCCCGGGGCGGACCCACCAGTGGGCGCCGTGGATCAGGCCGGGGTCGATCGGGCTCTCCGACCGGGGCGTCCGGCCGTGGTCGATCCAGGCGCTGGGCACCACCTCGGTCCCGTCCCAGGTGCCGCCCCGCAGCACGAGCAGGCCGAGCCGCAGCCAGTCCCGCAGGGTCAGGTCCAGGTACGAGGAGGCCACCCACAGCCCGGCGCCGTCGAAGCCGAGGCTGAGGCTGGTGGCGCCGATCGGGTCGAAGATCGCCTCGCGCAGCAGCGCGGTGACGGCGTCGCCCTCGATCCCGAGCGTGCGCTGGACGCAGCCCTGGACGATGTTCGTCGTGCCCGACGAGTAGGTGTAGGCCTCCGGCGAGCCCGGCTCGTGGACGAGCGGGAAGCTCGCCGCGAAGGCGGCCATGTCGGTGGCGGGCGGGCCGTAGAGCATGTTGACGACGTCGGGGATGTCCTCGGAGCCGAAGCCGTCGTAGACCTCGGCCCAGCGCAGCCCGGGGCGCATCTGGAGCAGGTGGTCCCAGGTGATGGCGGCCCGGTCGTCGCCGGCCCACTCGGGCACCGGCGCCGGCTGCGTCGTGTCGAGGTGGCCCCGCTCCTGGAGGATCCCGACGAGCAGGTGGCAGACGCTCTTGGCCTGGGACCAGGAGTGGAGGGCGGTCTCGGGGGTGATCGGGCCGGGCTGGACGCCGGCCAGCTCGGCCAGCGGGCCCATCTCGACCTCGCCGTAGCGCTCGGCGACGATCCGGCCCCGGTGCACGACGGCCACCGCGTTGGTGTGGCCCACCGCCGGGTCCTGGTCGGGCCCGAGGACCCGGTCGAGGCGAGCGCTCAGGTCGGCCGGGTCGACCTCCGGGGGCGGTGCTGCCTCCTCCCACGCCTCCGTGGGCCAGGGGACGTCGGCGGGCTGGGGCGGGAAGGGCCGCAGGTCGGTCACCCTCGGACGGTACCCGGTCGGTCGATGCCGGCTACCCGGTTGGTCCCGGCCCCCTCGCGGGACCACACTCGACCGGTGCTCACGGTGAACGGACTGCGCGTCGACGTCGGAGGGACGATCCTCCTCGACGGCATCTCCTTCACGGTGCGCGCCGGCGACAAGGTCGGGATCGTCGGCCGCAACGGCGCCGGCAAGACCACGATGCTCAAGATCCTGGGCGGCGACGTCGAGCCCTCCCGGGGCTCGGTGCGGCGCGAGGGCGGCGTCGGCTACCTCCCGCAGGACCCCCGCCTCGACGGCGTGCCCGACTCCCGCACCGGGCTCGAGCACGTCCTCTCCGGCCGGGGGTTCGACGAGGCCCTCGTCCGGCTGGAGAAGCTGCGGGTGGCCATGGAGGAGGACCCGTCGGACCGGGCGGTCAACCGCTACACCCGGGCCGAGGAGCGCTTCCGGATGGAGGGCGGCTACCAGGCCGAGAGCGAGGTCCGGCGGCTGTCCGCCGGGCTGGGCCTGCCCGACGACCGCCTCGACCTCCCGCTGAGCGCCCTGTCCGGTGGCCAGCGGCGCCGGGTCGAGCTGGCCCGCATCCTCTTCGCCGGCAGCGACCTGCTCTTCCTCGACGAGCCGACCAACCACCTCGACTCCGACGCCAAGGACTGGCTGCTCGACTACATGCGCCGCTACCGGGGCGGGCTCATCGTCATCAGCCACGACCTCGACCTGCTCGACGAGGCCATCACCCGCGTCATCCACCTCGACCGCGGCGGCCACGACGAGACCGGCACCCTCCACGAGTACAAGGGCACCTACTCGCAGTACCTCCACCAGCGCGAGGCCGACGAGGAGCGCCAGCGCAAGGAGGCGGCCGGGCGGGCCAAGGAGGTCGAGCGGCTGCAGACGATCGTCGACCGCTTCGGCGCCAAGGCCACCAAGGCGGCCATGGCCCACAGCATCGAGAAGCGCATCGCCCGGATCGAGGGCCAGGGCACCGAGGGGCCCCGCCAGCAGATCGTCACCAAGGTCCGCTTCCCCGACCCGCCGCACGCCGGCCGCACCGTGCTGGAGGTGGCCGACCTGGCCGTGTCCTACGGCGACCTCGACGTCTTCTCCGGCGTCGAGTTCTCGATGGGCCGGGGCGAGCGCATGGTCGTGATGGGCTTCAACGGCGCCGGCAAGACGTCGATGCTGCGGGCCATCGCCGGGGTGCAGGAGCCGACGACCGGCACCGTCGAGGCGGGCTACGGCGTCGTCGCCGGCTACTACGCCCAGGAGCACGAGGGGCTCGACCCGCACCGGAACCTCGTCGACCAGCTGCGGGAGGCGGCGACTGGCCAGAGCGAGTCCGAGCTGCGCGGCCTCCTCGGCATGTTCGGGCTCACCGGCGACAAGGTCTTCCAGGAGGCCGGCACCCTCTCGGGCGGCGAGAAGACCAAGCTGGCCCTGGCCCAGCTCGTCGCCGGTCGCAACAACCTGCTGCTGCTCGACGAGCCGACCAACAACCTCGACCCGGGCTCACGGGACGCGGTGGCCGCCTCGCTGGCCGACTGGCCCGGGACGATCCTGCTGGTCAGCCATGACACCGACTTCGTCCGGGCCCTGAAGCCCGACCGGGCCCTCTACATGCCCGACGGCCAGGTCGACCACTGGTCCGACGACCTCCTCGACATGGTCGCCCTGGCCTAGCTCCCGCTGCCGGGGCCGAGCGGCGTTCAGCAGCCGTTGCTCCCGCCGCCGTCGCCGCCTCCACCGCCGCCGCCGTTGGCCCAGGTGTTCCAGCGGCCCAGGCCGCCGGCACCGGGCCACTCCTGGGAGCCGGCGTGGGCGTCGGCCCGGGGCCCGGGCCGACCGGGCTCGGCCTTCTCCCGCGTGCCGCCCCGGAACGGGTCGCCCCCGAACACCGCCCGGAGGAACACCCCGAGGCCCACGAGGAGCACGATGGCCACCGCCACGAACACGATCACGCCCATGGCGACAGCCTACGACGGATCCGTGCCATCCGTCACCAGATGCGGACCCGGGCCTCCTCGGGGAGGTACATGCCGTCGCCCTCGGTGGTGCCGAACTCCTCGTGGAACTCGGTGAGGTTGCGGACGACGTTGGCCCGCAGCTCCGGCGGGGCGTGGGGGTCGATGGCCAGCCGGCGGATCCGCTCCTCGGTGCGGGTGGCCGTGCGCCAGACCTGGCCCCAGCCGAGGAACACCCGCTGGCGACCGGTCAGGCCGTCGATCACCGGCGCGTCCCCGCCCTCCAGCGACAGCTCGTAGGCGGCCAGGGCGATGCCGATCCCACCGAGGTCGCCGATGTTCTCGCCGACGGTGAGGCCGCCGTTGACCCGATGGTCGGGGAGACCGTCGAGCTCGAAGCCGTCGTACTGGGCGATCAGGGCCTGGGTCAGCCGGTCGAAGGCCTCGCGGTCGGCGTCGGTCCACCAGTCGGCCAGGTTGCCGTCGCCGTCGTAGCGGCTGCCCTGGTCGTCGAAGCCGTGGCCGATCTCGTGGCCGATGACCGCGCCGATGCCCCCGAAGTTCATGGCGTCGTCGGCCTCGGGGTCGAAGAACGGCCAGCGCAGGATCGCCGCCGGGAAGACGATCTCGTTCATCCCGGGGTTGTAGTAGGCGTTGACCGTCTGCGGCGTCATGTGCCACTCGTCGCGGTCGATGGGCTGGCCGATCTTGGCCAGGTTGCGATCGGACTCGAAGGCCGCGGCCCGGCGGACGCTCCCGAGGAGGTCGGCGCGGTCGACCTCCAGCGCCGAGTAGTCGCGCCAGCGGGCCGGGTAGCCGACCTTGGGGGTGAAGCGGTCGAGCTTGTCGAGGGCGCGGGCCCGGGTCTCCTCGGTCATCCACGACAGGGCCGAGATGCGCACCCGGTAGGCCTCGACGAGCCAGTGCACCAACCGGTCCATCCGCTCCTTGTGCTCGGGCGGGAAGTGGCGGGCGACGTAGAGCTCGCCGACCGCCTCGCCCATGGCCGCCTCGACGACCTGCACGCCCCGCTTCCACCGCTCCCGCAGCTCGGGGATGCCCGACAGGGTCGTGCCGTAGAACCGGAAGTTGTTGTCGACGAACCGCTGGGACAGGTACGGCGCCGCCGCCCGCACGTGGTGGAAGACCAGCCACGCCTTCCAGTCGTCGAGGGGGCGCTCGCCGAGCAGCCGGGCGGCGGCCTCGACGGCGGACGGCTGGCGGACGACGACCTCGGCGAAGGCGGCGTCGGGGGCGGCCAGCCCGTCGAGGTAGCCGACCCAGTCGAACCCGGGCGTCAGCGCCTCCAGCCCGGCCCGGTCGAGCTTGTTGTGCGTCTTGATGGCGTCGCGGCTCTCGACCGCGGACCAGTGCGCCTCGGCCAGAGCCGTCTCCAGCGCCATGACCCGCTCGGCGGCGCCCTCGGGGTCGTCCTCGTCGACCGAGCGCAGGACGGTGGCCAGGTGCTCGACGTAGGCGGCTCGGGTCTCGGCGTGGGCGTCCTCCCGGTAGTACGCCTCGTCGGGCAGGCCGAGCCCGCTCTGGACGACGTTGACGATGTAGCGGGTGGCGTCGTCGCCGTCGTTGTCGACGAAGAAGTCGATCACGCCCGGCGAGCCGTGGCGCTGGAGCCGGCCGAGCAGGGCGACCAGCTCCTGCGGGGAGGCGACGGCGCGGATCGAGGCCAGGTCGTCGGCGAGCGGCTCAGCGTCGCGCCGCTCGACCTCGTCGACGTCCATGAAGGCGGCCCAGAGGTCGCCGACCTTGCGCTCGGGCGTGCCCGCGGCGGCGTCGCTCGCCGCCGCCTCCTCGAGGATCGCCCGCACATCGGTCTCGGACTGGTCGTGCAGGACGTGGAAGGCGCCGTGCTGGGCCCGGTCGGGCGGGATCTCGGTGGCCGCGACCCACCGGCCGTTCACGTGGGCGAAGAGGTCGTCCTGGGGCCGGACGTCGGGGGAGAGCTCGTCGAGGTCGATGCCGCTGCTCGTCATGGCGGCGCAGCCTACGGTCACGCCGTGCAGATCTCCGACGAGCCGTTGCCGGACGGCGACCTCGGCCCGCTGCTGGCCCGGGGGCGGGACGCCGAGGTCTTCGCCCTCGGCCCCGACCGCGTCGTCCGCCGTCTGAGCGGGCCGTCGGACCTGGTGCCCGAGGCCGAGGTGATGGAGCACGTCCGGACGGCCGGGTTGCCGGTGCCCCGGGTGTGGCGGGTGGCGCCGGGCGAGATGGTGATGGACCGGGTCGAGGGGCCGACGATGGCCGACGCCCTGGCCCGGCGGCCGTGGCAGGCCGCCCGCCTCGGTCGCGAGCTGGCCCACCTCCACACGACCCTCCACGCCATCGCCGCACCGGCCGACCTCCGCCCGCACCGGGTCCCCGGCGACGCCGTCCTCCACCTCGACCTCCACCCGCAGAACGTGATCTTGGGCCCCGACGGCCCCGTCGTCATCGACTGGAGCAACGCCCGGCGCGGACCGGCTGCCGCCGACGTGGCCGACGTGTGGGTGGTGCTGGCCTGCCTGGGCCGGGAGCCCGGCACGCCCCGGGGGCCGGTGGCCCGCCTCCAGGCTTCGGTGATCGACCGGGTCGAGCCGGCGATCCGCCGGCGCCTGCTCGACGCCTTCCTGGCCGAGGCGGGCCGGGAGCCGGCCGCCGCGCTGCTGGCCGAGGCGGCCGAGCACCGCCTGGGCGACGGCAACGTCCGCCCCGCCGAGCGGGAGGCCATCGCCGCCCTCGTCGCCACCGTGGCGCTACAGGGCTGACCACCCAGGGCGGTGCCGACCTCGCAGGTGGGTTTCGTCCAGACTTCTGGCCATGGCCTCCGTCCTGCCCGCCCACGCCGACCGAGCCGACGCCTTCCGCCGCTACGCCGAGCTGCGGGCGGCCGGGGAGGTGGAGGTCGCCCCGCACCTCCTCGGTCCCCGGGAGCGCCGGCTCCACGTCCGCAACACGCTGATCGAGGACCACGCCGTCCGGCTGCTCGACACCCCCGAGGCGGTGGCCACCAAGTTCGGCATCCTGGCCGGCTCGGCCTTCTCGTTCTTCCGGGGCACGGCGCTGCTCTACTACCGCGACCACGCCGGGGTCGACGGCCACCTGCCCGCCGTGTTCAGCATCGGCGACGTGCACCCGGAGAACTTCGGGATCATGCCCAGCGCGGGCGGCCACCCGTTCTTCGCCCCCAACGACTTCGACGAGGCGTGGATCGCCCCCTTCACCTACGACACCGGCCGGGGCGCGGTGGGCTTCTGGCTGGCCGCCCGGGAGCAGAAGCTGGGCCGGGGCGGCCGGCGCCGGGTGGTGACGTCGTTCGTCCAGGGCTACCTGGAGGGGCTGGTGGCCTTTGCCGCCGACGACTCCGAGGACACCCACCAGATCACCGAGGACACGGCGCCGGCCGTGCTCAAGAAGGCCTTCGCCAAGGCCGGTCGGGCCCGGGGCGAGTTCCTGGCCAAGCGGGTCGACCTCGAGGCGCACCGCTTCCTCGGCGACGAGCGGATCGAGCCCCGGAACGACCTGGTCGCCGTGCTCCAGCCGGTCGTCGACGCCTACGCCGCCGCGCTCGTCGAGAACGGCGGCCCGGTCCGGCCCGAGGGCTTCTTCCGCATCCACGACGTCGCCCTGCGCCACGGCGGCGGCACCGCCAGCCAGGGCCTGGCCCGCTTCTGGTGCCTGCTCGACGGGCCCGGCCCCCACGCCGAGGACCACGTGATCATCGAGCTCAAGATGGCCCGCCGCTCGGCCCTCTACGGCCTGGTCCCGGCCACCGCCTTCGACGCCCGCACCTCGGCCGAGCGCATCGCCCTGGCCCACCGCGAGTTCCTGGTCGACGGGGACGCCCTCTACGGCTCGGCCGAGATCGAGGGCCGCAGCTTCGTCGTCCGCGAGCGCAGCCCGCAGAAGGTCAACATCCGCGTGGCCGGCCTCGGCGAGGAGGAGCTCCACGCCTACGCCGAGATCTGCGGCCGGGCCCTGGCCCAGACCCACGCCCGGTCCGAGTCGCACGCCGTCGACGGCGAGGGCGACGAGGTCGGCATCCTGCGGGTCGTCCACCCCGAGGTCTTCGTGGGCGACACCGTCGAGTGGGCGGAGGAGGGCGGCGAGCGGGTGCTCTCCGACCACGAGCTGTTCCGGGAGGACCTGGCCCGGGGCGCCTTCGATGCCCCGGGTGGGCTGCTCGCCGAGATGGGCGAGGCCTAGCCCCGGCCCAGGCGCATCTGCTTGGACGACAGGTCGATCGGCCGGGACACCTCGGCGAAGAAGTCGTTGCCCTTGTCGTCGACGATCACGAAGGCGGGGAAGTCCTCGACCTCGATCCGCCAGACCGCCTCCATCCCCAGCTCGGGGTACTCGAGGACCTCGACGTGGCGGATGCAGTCCTGGGCCAGGCGGGCGGCGGGGCCGCCGATCGAGCCGAGGTAGAAGCCGCCGTGGCGCTGGCAGGCATCGGTGACCTGCTGGCTGCGGTTGCCCTTGGCCAGCATGACCAGCGACCCGCCGGCGGCCTGGAAGCGCTCGACGAAGCAGTCCATGCGGCCGGCGGTTGTGGGGCCGAAGCTGCCCGATGCGAAGCCCTCCGGCGTCTTGGCCGGTCCGGCGTAGTACACGGGGTGGTCCCGCAGGTACTGGGGCATCTCGCCGCCGGCGTCGAGCAGCTCGGCGATCTTGGCGTGGGCGATGTCGCGGGCGACGACCACCGTGCCGGTCAGGGCCAAGCGTGTCTTGACGGGGTGCTTGGACAGCTCGGAGCGGATCTCGGCCATGGGCCGGTTCAGGTCGATCTGCACGACGTCGCCCCCGAGGTGCTCGTCGGTGACCTCGGGCAGGTACTGCGCCGGGTTGCGCTCGAGGTCCTCGAGGAACACGCCGTCGGCGGTGATCTTGGCCCGCGCCTGCCGGTCGGCCGAGCACGACACGGCGATCCCGACCGGGCAGCTGGCACCGTGGCGGGGGAGGCGGATCACCCGGACGTCGTGGCAGAAGTACTTGCCGCCGAACTGGGCGCCGATGCCGAAGGCCTGGGTGAGGGCCAGGACCTCCTGCTCCATCTCCAGGTCGCGGAAGCCGTGGCCCAGGTCCGAGCCCTCGGTGGGGATGGTGTCGAGGTAGCGGGCCGAGGCCAGCTTGGCCGTCTCGACGGCCATCTCGGCCGACGTGCCGCCGATGACCACGGCGAGGTGGTACGGCGGGCAGGCGCTGGTGCCGAGCAGGCGGAGCTTCTCGTCGAGGAACTGGAGGAGCCGCTGCCGGTTGAGCAGGGCCTTGGTCTCCTGGAACAGGAACGACTTGTTGGCCGAGCCGCCGCCCTTGGCCATGAAGAGGAAGGAGTAGGCGCTGCCGTCGACGGCGGCGACCTTGATCTCGGCGGGGAGGTTGGTCTTGGTGTTGACCTCGTCCCACATCGTCAGTGGGGCCATCTGCGAGTAGCGGAGGTTGTCGCGCTGGTAGGTGTCGAAGATGCCCCGGGCCAGGGCGGCCTCGTCGCCGCCGCCGGTGAGCACCAGCTCGCCCTTCTTGGCCTTGACGATGGCGGTGCCGGTGTCCTGGCACATCGGGAGGATGCCGCCGGCCGAGATGTTGGCGTTCTGGAGCAGGTCGTTGGCCACGAAGCGGTCGTTGGCCGAGGCCTCGGGGTCGTCCAGGATGCGGCGCAGCTGGGCCAGGTGGCCGGGGCGGAGGTAGTGGGCGATGTCGTGCATGGCCTCGGCGGCCAGGGCGGTGAGGGTGGCCGGCTCGACGGTTAGGAAGGTCCGACCGGCGGCCTCGACGGTGCCGACCCCGCCGATGTCGAGCGCCCGGTACGCGGTGGGGTCCGGGCCCGTGGGCAGCAGCTCGGTGAAGGCGAACTCGGTCATGGCCGCAGGGTACGGCGGGGGCGGCCGCTACTTCACGTTGGCGACGAGCCCGACCATGACCGCGTTCACGGCCACGATGAACGGGAGCAGGATCGCCAGGAGGCGCATCTGGGCCGCGCCGATGGCCTGGTGCATCTCGGTCCGCAGGCTGCTGATCTCCGCACGGACGAAGTCGTTGGTGGCGGGGGCGTCGCCGTCGGTTGCGGGGAGCTCGGCCATCAGGGCCTCCAGTGCGCTGTCGTCTCCGATGACCCGTCGGAGGCGCTCGCGCACGGTCGAGCGGTAGGGGTCGGTAAGTGGCATGGTACTCCGCCTTCTCGGGCATTGCATCGGATGGAGAGGGGAAGTGGCGGGGACGATACGTGGGGGGTGTGACAGCGAGGCCCGGCGGTAGACCGGGACCATGGCTGATGACGAGAGCGGCGAGTTCCGGGTCGAGCACGACACCATGGGGGAGGTGCGGGTGCCGCGGGCGGCGCGCTGGGGGGCGCAGACGCAGCGGGCGGTGGAGAACTTCCCCGTCTCCGGGCTGACGGTGGCGCCGGGGCTGATCCATGCCCTGGGGGCGATCAAGGCGGCGGCGGCCGAGGTCAACGGGTCGCTGGGGGTGCTCGAGGCGCCGGTGGCCACGGCGATCGCCGCCGCGGCCGGCGAGGTGGCGGCGGGGGACCACGACGCCGAGTTCCCCGTCGACGTCTTCCAGACCGGTTCGGGGACGTCGACCAACATGAACGCCAACGAGGTGATCACGGCGGTGGCCGGGGCCGCCGGCACGTCGGTGCACCCGAACGACCACGTCAACGCCTCGCAGTCCTCCAACGACGTCTTCCCCTCCGCCATCCACGTGGCCGCCGCCGTGGCCACCGCCCACGAGCTGCTGCCCGCCCTCGACCACCTGGCCGCCACGCTGCGGGACCGGGCCGAGGCCAACGCCGAGGTTGTCAAGGCCGGGCGCACCCACCTGAGGGACGCCACGCCGGTGACCCTGGGCCAGGAGCTGGCCGGCTACGCCGCCCAGGTGGAGGCGGCCCGGGACCGCATCGCCGCTGCCCTGCCCCGCGTCGGCGAGCTGCCCCTCGGCGGGACGGCCACCGGCACCGGGCTCAACGCCCCCCGGTGCTTCGCCGCCGCCGTCGTCGGGCTGCTGGCCGAGCGGCTCGACGTCCCCCTGTCCGAGGCGCCCGACCACTTCGCCGCCCAGGGGGCGCGGGACCAGCTGGTCAGCCTGTCGGGCGAGCTGCGGGCGCTGGCCGCCGGGCTGCTCAAGATCGCCAACGACGTGCGCTGGATGGCGTCGGGGCCGAGGACCGGGCTGGCCGAGATCCGCATCCCCGACCTCCAGCCCGGGTCGTCGATCATGCCCGGGAAGGTCAACCCGGTGATCCCCGAGGCGGTCAGCCAGGTCGTGGCCCAGGTGTACGGGAACGACGCCGCCGTCGCCTTCGCCGGCAGCCAGGGCAACTTCGAGCTCAACGTCTACCTGCCGGTGATCGCCCGCAACCTGCTCGAGTCGATCTCCCTGCTGGCCAACGTCGGCCGGCTGTTCGCCGATCGCTGCCTGGCCGGGATCGAGCCCGACCGGGAGCGGCTGCAGGCCTACGCCGAGGCCACCCCGCAGGCCGCCACCGCCCTCAACCCGGTGCTGGGCTACGAGCGGGTCGCCGAGCTGGTCAAGGAGAGCGCCAAGAGCGGGCGGACGATCCGGGAGGTCGTGCTCGACGCCGGGGTGCTGGAGGAGGCCGAGCTCGACCGGGCCCTCGACCTCCTCGCCCTGACCCGCGGCGGCGTCCCCGACAAGGGCTGACGACCCGGACCGATGCTGTCCGGGTCGGTGGGTACGGTCGCCGCATGGTCGATGAACGCACCGTCCCGCTCGACTGGTTCGCCGAGGCGCAGGAGCAGCTGACGTTCCACTGGGAGCACCACGTCCGCCCCCGGCTCGAGGGGCTGACCGACGAGGAGCTGCACTGGGAGCCGGTGCCCGGGTGCTGGGGGGTCCGGCCCCGTGCCGAGGCGACCAGCGCCGATGCTGCCGGGTCGGGCGAGTGGGTGATCGACTTCGCCGTCCCGGAGCCCGACCCGGCGCCGGTCACCACCATCGCCTGGCGGCTGTGGCACGTCATCGAGGGCGTGCTGGGCGGCCGGGCGTCGGCCCACTTCGGCGATGGCAAGGGCATCGACTACGCCGGCCGGGAGTACGCCCCGGACGCCGCCGGCACCCTCGCCGCCCTCGACGACGCCTACGAGCGCTGGACCAGCGGCGTCCGGGCCCTGGGCGCCGACGGGATGGCCCGGGCCGTCGGCCCGCACGAGGGGCCCTTCGCCGACCACCCCTTCGGCACCCTCGTCCTCCACATCAACCGGGAGACGATCCACCACCTGGCCGAGGTGCTGACCCTCCGCGACCTCTACCGGGTCACCGGTGGCCGCCCGCTGGCCACCACCCCGCACCGGGACCCGGCGCCCATCGGCTTCCAGGTCACCTTCGACGCCGTCGACCCCCACGCCCAGGCCCGGTTCTGGGCCGGCTTGCTGCACTACGAGGTCGAGGACAACGACGCCCTGGTGGGCCGGCTCCTCGACCTGGGCCTGGTCACCGCGGACGAGGTGGTCGAGATCGACGGCCTCCGGCACTTCCGCACCGTCACCGCCATCCGCCCGCCGGGGGCCGCCGACGCCGAGGCCGACGACAACCGGCGCATCCTCTTCAACGCCGTCCCCGAGCCCCGCTCGGGCAAGAACCGGGTCCACCTCGACCTGCGGGTGGTGGGGCGGGAGCGGCGGGGCGACGACGACGATGCCCGGGCCCGGCTCGCCGCCGCGGTCGGGCGGGCCGAGGCCCTGGGCGCCACGGTCCTGTACCGCCACGACGAGCCCGACGGCCGCTGGGTCGCCATGGCCGACCCCGAGGGCAACGAGCTCTGCCTGTCCTGAGCGCCAACCCTCAAGGGGTTTGGTCTCCGTCCGACGTGGTAGGTCACATAGCGTGACTTTCTGACCTCTCAGAGTGGGGTCGGATGTAGCTGCGGTGGAGGCAGACCATGTCAACTCGGACCCGACGGATCCTCGGCGCCCTCGCGCTGGGCGGCGCCCTGGCCACGGCCACGACCGCCACCCCCGTGAGCGCCTACCCCGACGCCCCCAGGACGGCGGCCATCGACGGCACCTGCGAGGGCGAGCTGCGGCGCCTGCACGACCAGGCCCGCGCCGACGCCGGTCGATCCGCCCTGCGCGAGGACCCGGCCTACGACCAGGTGGCCCGGGCCTGGGCCTTCCACCAGGCCCGCACCGGCACCATGGCCCACAACCCCGACTACGTGCGCCAGATCGCGGCGGCGGTGCCGAGCTGGCGCCGGGTCACCGAGAACGTGGGCTACGCCCCGACGGCCGCCCGCCTCCACTCCGCCTACATGGCCTCGCCGGGCCACCGGGCCAACATCCTGGACACCGGCGTCCAGCGGGTCGGCATCGGCTGCGTGCGCGACGCCAACGGTCGTCTGTGGTCGACGGTGAACTTCGTCGGCGCCAGCACGTCGATCAGCGATCGCCGGCCCACGCCGTTCCGCTCCGCCGGCGATGCCTCGTCCCGCCTGCGGTACTGGCTCCTCGCCGCCGGCCCGACCTCCGCCCAGGTCGAGGCCGACGCGGCCAACCTCCTGCGCTCGTGGTCGGCCGCCGACCTGGCCGCCTACCTCGCCGGGTCGACGACCCACGCCGGGCTGGTCCCGGGCACCGCCCGCCTCTACGGCGGCGCCTTCGACCGCGAGCCCGACGCCGGCGGCCTCAACTTCTGGATCCGCCAGCGCCAGTCGGGCGTGAACCTCGACCGCATGGCCTCGAGCTTCGCCGCCAGCGCCGAGTTCAAGAAGATGTACGGCGAGCTGGGCAACCTGGAGTTCGTCCAGCAGGTGTACCGCAACGTCCTCGACCGGGAGCCCGACGACGGCGGCACCCGCTACTGGGTCCAGCAGCTCGACAAGGGCGTGCCGCGGGGCAAGGTCATCGTCGGCTTCACCGAGTCCGGCGAGAACAAGACGGCCACGGCCACCGACGTCACCATCTCGTGGGCCTTCGCCCAGCTGCTCGACCGGGTGCCGTCGCCGACCGAGCGCTACACGTGGCGGACGATGTTCCTCGCCGGCTCCGACGCCGAGGACCTGGTCCGCTCGCTGGTCGCCAGCACCACCTTCGCCCAGCGGGTGGCCGGCGGCGGCTACTGAGGCGGCGGCGACCGGGCCTCAGCCGCCCCGCATCCGGCGGCTGAGCTCGTCTAGCCGTCGGCGCTCCTCGTCGCTGAGCGAGGCGATGCCGGACTGGCCGATCTTGTCGAGCAGCACGTCGAGCTCGGCCTGCTCCAGCCGGGAGGGTCCCGGCGGGGCAAAGCCCGACGGCGAGGTCCAGGGTCCCGGGGTGACGGTGCCCGGGCCCCCTCGCCGGCCCCGCTTGGCCCGGCGGCTGCCCCGGGACGGCGGCCCGGCGACGTCCTTCAGCCGGGGCACCCACGGGAGCTGGGTGGTGAAGATGCCGATCATGGCCGTGCCGACCAGGGCCACGCCGAGGGTGAGCAGCAGGAGCAGCAGGGCGCCCCAGGCCCGGTAGCCGAGACCGGTCAGGACCTGGATGCCGACGATGACGGCGGCGATGATCCAGATCGGGATGCCGAAGAGCCACGGTCGGCTGGGCTCCTCGACGGCGATCACGACCAGGAAGGCCAGCCCGAAGAGGCTCAGCCCGCCGGCGAAGGCGGTCTCGGCGGTGAGGTTGGTCAGGCTGACGAGCGCCGCCGGCAGCAGCGTCATGGCCGCGATGAGGACGGCGTAGCGCTTGCGGCTCGTCCGGTCCTCGATCATGTGGCCGACCATCCAGAAGAAGACCAGCCCGATCACCGCCCAGATCGACGGGGCCTCGCCCAGCGGCCAGGTGACGAGACGCCACAGCTCGCCGTCCCGGACCGCCGGGGCCGAGAAGTAGAGCGGGTCGAGCGACGGCGGGTAGGCGGCCCAGACCAGCATCGACACCACGCCGCAGGCGACGAGCAGTGCGGTGGTGGTGACCTCCACCTGGCCGACACGGAACCACCCCGTGCGGCCGTAGGAACCGGATCCGAAGCGGGCGAACACGGGCCCGACGGTAGTCAGCGCGACGGTGCGGGCCGCCGCCGGGGCGTCAGACCGGCGAGCCGGGGAACGGCGCCGGGGCGCCGGGCGGCGGGATCTCGACCTTGGACCACGACATCATCTGGGTGAGCGTGGCCACCGCGCCGTCCCAGGCCGGCGGGTCCCAGCCCTCGGCCGCGCTGACGACGACCCGGTCCTGGCGCAGGTGCACGAAGGCGGGCAGCCGCTCGAGGCCGACACCCCGCACGAAGGACCGGTCCGGGTCGCAGAAGGTCATCAGGCTCTCGGCCCACGGCCCGAGGAAGGTGCGGGCGTCGTCGGCATCGGCGGTGACGACCCAGCCGACCCGGCAGTCGGCGCCCTTGAACTCGGTGAGGATCTCCCCGGCGGTGTCGATGAGCCAGGAGCTCTCGGACGTGTAGGGGTCGATCACCACGACGGCGAGCTGGAACGTGGTCAGCCAGTCGTCGAGGGCGAGGGTGTCGCCGGTCAGGGCGGTGAGGGTGACGCTCTCGGGGACCTGCTCGGCGACGGGCACGGCAGCAGAAGGTAGCAACGGCTCCGGAGCGCCCCGAAACCGTCGGGCCGGATAGGTTCGGCCCGTGCTCGCTGCCATCGGATCCACGCCCTACAAGATCGTCTTCCTCCTCCACATCCTCTCGGTGATCGTGGCCTTCGCCCCGGCCTTCGTCTGGCCCATCGTGAACGTCCAGTCCCGCAAGGCCGGGAGCAAGGTCCCCAGCCCCGTCGCCGCCCTCGCCGCCCGCAACACGATGACCATCCACGGCCCCGCCCTGGTGCTCACCGGGTTCTTCGGGATCCTGCTGATCGTGCTGTCCGAGGAGGTCTGGGAGTTCTCCCAGATGTGGGTCTCGCTGGCCTTCCTCGTGTGGTTCGGCCTGCTCGGCGTCGTCTTCGGCGGGATCTTCCCGGCCGAGAAGAAGGTGGCCGAGGGCGACGAGGCGGCGGAGGGGAAGGTCGCCATGTTCGGCGGCATCGCCCACCTCCTCCTGTTCGTCATGCTGATCCTCATGATCTGGAAGCCGGGGCTCTAGGCCGGGTGCACCCGATCGAGCACCTGCGCTACGTGGCGCGGGCCGGCGGGGCCGACCCGGTCGACCTGGCAGCCGAGGCCGCCCACGCCCTCGGCGCCTTCGACGTCGACCCGGCCGGCCTGGTCGCCGCCGCCCGCCAGCTGGTCGCCCGCCACCGGGCCGTCGGTCCGCTGTGGTGGCTCTGCAGCCGGGTCCTCGTCGCCCCCGAGCCCATGGCCGAGGGGATGGCGGCGGCCCAGGAGCTGGCCGACGATCCCACCGACGGCGTCCTCGCCGCCTTCCTGCCCGACGAGGCCCGGGTGCTGATCGTCGGGTGGCCCCCGACGGTGGTCCCGGCCCTGGCCCGCCGGGGCGACCTCGACGTGCTGGCCGCCGACGACGGCACCGGCGTCGATGTGGGCCGGGCCCTCGGCCGGGTCGACATCCCCGTCCTCGACGTCACCACCCAGGCCGTCGGGGCCGCTGCGGCAGCGGTCGACGTCGTCCTGCTCGAGGCCATGGCCGCCGGCCCGACCGCGGCGCTGTGCGCGCCGGGGAGCCGGGCCGCCGCCGCCGTGGCCCGGGCCGCCGGCCGTACCGTGTGGCTCGTCGCCCCCACCGGGCGGGTCCTGCCCGGTCCGACCTACGACGCCTGCCGGGCCGGCGCGGTCGACCCCGAGGAGCCGTGGGAGGCCGACCTCGACGAGGTCCCCCTCGACCTGGTCGACCGGATCGTCGGCGTCGACGGCCCGGTCGACGTCGCCGACGGCGTGGCCCGCCCCGGCTGCCCGGTCGCCCCCGAGCTCCTCGTCAGGTCCCGGACCCCGGGTTCGTACCGGGGCTAGACGGCGAAGGCCTCCGGGGCCGGCCAGCGGGTGTAGGCGGGGGACTGGGGCCAGCCGGGGGGCGAGTCCTGCCAGTCCTCCTGACGGCCGTAGGGGAGCAGGTCGACCAGCGGGAAGCCGTGGCTCAGGATCTCCACGCCCCGGCCCTGCGTGTTGTAGGTGCGGTGGACGGTGTCGCCGTCGCGGAGGAAGACGTTGAGCTTGAAGCCGCCGCCGGCGGGGGCGCCCATGTCGGCGCCGAAGGGGCTGTCGGCGGTCGAGTACCAGTCGAGCGCCCCGCCGACCTTGGCCCGGTAGGCAAGGGCCTCCTCGATGCGGCCCTGCGTGACCACGACCATCCGGGCGTCGTGGTGCTCCAGGTGCTGCATCCGGGTCCACTGGCTGCTCAGGCCGGTGCACCCGCCGCACTGCCACTCGGCCCCGTCCTCCCACATGTGGTGGTAGACGACCAGCTGGCGGGCTCCGGCGAACAGGTCGACCAGCCGCACCGGGCCGTCGGCGCCGACGAGGGTGTACTCGGGCAGGGCGACCATCGGGAGCCGGCGCCGGGCGGCGGCGATGGCGTCGAGCTCGCGGGTGGCGGCCTTCTCCCTCACTCGGAGGTCGGCCAGCGCCGCCTCCCACGTGGCGGGGTCGACGACCGGCGGGAGGGCGGGTGCAGGGGCATCGGGCATGCAGGGTGGACGTCTCGCCGACCGTCGGGTCATCGGTCCGATGCGTGGGTAGGGTCGGCGGTCATGGGTCAGAACGTGGAGTTCACGAACGGCGACGACACGGCCAGCGGCTTCCTGAGCGTGCCCGAGGGCGGTTCCGGGCCGGGCCTGATCGTCATCCAGGAGTGGTGGGGCCTGGTCCCCCACATCGAGGACGTGTGCGATCGCTTCGCCGCCGCCGGCTTCGTCGCCCTCGCCCCCGACCTCTACCACGGCGAGTCGACCACCGAGCCCGACGAGGCCGGCAAGCTGATGATGGCGCTGAACATCGACCAGGCGGTGGCCGACATGTCCGGCGCCATCGCCTACCTCCAGGAGCACGAGGCGGTCACCTCCGAGAAGCTCGGCGTCACCGGCTTCTGCATGGGCGGCGGGCTGGCCCTGGTGCTGGCGGCCGAGCGCCCGGCGGCGTTCTCCATCTGCGTGCCCTGGTACGGGCTGATCCCGTGGGAGAGCGTCCAGCCGGACTGGACCAAGGTCCAGGCCAAGGTGCGGGGCAACTTCGCCGAGAAGGACGGCTTCTTCGGCCCCGACAAGGCCAAGCAGCTGGAGAAGGACCTCCAGGAGGCCGGGGTCGACGCCGAGATCGAGATCTTCCCCGAGGTCGACCACGCCTTCTTCAACGACACCCGCCCCGAGGTCCACGACGCCGAGCAGTCGGCCCGGGCCTGGGAGCGCACCGTCACCGCCCTCCACGCCGAGCTGGGCTGAGCGGTGACGACCACCGTCGTCGAGCGCTACGTCCGGCTCGGGCTCGCCCTGGGCCGGCACCTCGACGGGCTGGTCGACGCCTACTACGGCCCACCGGAGTGGAAGGCCGAGGCCGAGTCCGGCGAGCCGACCCCGCTGCCGGCGCTGGTGGCCGACGCGGCCCGGCTGGTGGCCGACATCGACCAGGGCGCCGACCCCGAGGTCGAGGGCCGGCGCCGGGCCTGGCTGCGGGGCCAGGTCGTCGGGCTCCACACCGTCGGGCGGAGCCTGAACGCCGAGCCGCTGTTGTACCTCGACGAGGTCGAGTCCAGCTACGGCGTCCGCCCCGAGCCGGTGAGCGAGGACGACCTGGCCGCCGCCCACCAGCGGCTGGCCGAGGCCCTCCCCGGCGACGGTGACCGACCGGGAAGCCTGCGCGACCGGGTGATCGCCTGGCGCGAGGCCCACACCATCCCGCCCGACCGGCTCGACGAGGCCATCCGCACCCTGGCCGAGGACTTCGCCGACCGCACCCGGCGCACGTGGGGCCTGCCCGACGGCGAGCACGTCGAGTGGAACCTCGAGACCGACAAGCCGTGGTCCGGGTTCAACTACTACCTGGGCGACCTGCGCAGCCGGGTGGCGATCAACGTCGACCTGCCGGTGCAGTCGCTGGTCCTCGGCCACCTCGTCGCCCACGAGGCCTACCCCGGCCACCACACCGAGCACTGCCGCAAGGAGGTCGGGCTGGTCCGCCAGCGGGGCCACGTCGAGGAGTCGATCTTCCTCGTCGGCACGCCGCAGTGCCTGCTGGCCGAGGGTTTGGCCGACGCCGCCCTGGAGGCGCTGGTGGGGGTGGACACCGAGGCGGCGATGGCCCCGCTGTTCGCCGACCTCCGCCTCCGCTACGACGCCGACGAGGCGGCCGCCGTCCGGGGCGCCCTGGCCTCGGTGAGCAAGGCCAGGGGCAACATCGCCCTGATGCTCCACGACGAGGGCCGGCCGGCCGAGGACGTGATCGCCTGGGCCGAGCGCTGGCTGCTCCTCCCGCGGGCCCGGGCCGAGAAGCAGATCGCCTTCATCAGCGACCCCACCTGGCGGGCCTACATCTTCTGCTACACGGAGGGCGTCGAGCTGTGCCGCCGCTTCGTGGCCGGCGACCCCGCCCGCTTCGAGACCCTCCTCACCGAGCAGCTCCTCCCCTCCGACCTGGTGGCCCCCGCCGCCTGAGCGACGGGGGCCAGCAGGGTCAGGGGATCAGGGGAAGCGGACCTCGGCGCGGGCCTGGTACTCGGCGGAGGCGGCCAGGCTCACCGCGAGGGTGAGGTCGCCGCGGCGGACGACGACGGGGCCCCAGTAGTCGAGGTCGCCCTGGGCCGGGGGCCGGTCGAGCAGCGTGGCGTAGAGCCCGGTCACCCGGGTGCGGGCCGACTCGGGGGTCTGGAAGAACCGGAGGGCGACGTTGCCCCGGCCCTTGGCCTGCGTCTCGCCGACCCAGTAGCCCACCTCGTCCTGCCCGCCCGAGCGGCCGAGCAGGGCCTCGTAGAGGTCGGCGACCCAGGTGGCGTCGGTGCCGCCGCCGATGCCCTCGTAGTACTCGGCGGCGGCGTAGAAGGAGGCGGCGACGCGGGCGACGGTCCAGCCGGAGCGGATCCGGCCGGCCCAGAAGTCGATGTCGGCCTGGCTGGCCGGGCGGCCGAGGGTGTCCTCGTAGAGGTCCTGGACGAGGGCGGTCAGCCACGCGTCGGAGGTCGACAGCGAGCGGAGGAAGGCGGCCTTGCCCCCCGTCTCGACGGCGTCGCCGGCATCGGCGACCTGCTCGGCCGTGGGCTCCTCGCCGAGGAAGTCGGTCAGCGCGGCGGTGGCGAAGGACTCGACGGCCGTCAGCTCCGGCTCCGGCTCGGGCTCCTCGTCGGACAGCTCGAGGGTGACCGTCAGCGGGTCGAGGGCCGAGCCGGCCGGGTAGAAGTCGGCGAAGGCCGGCACCCCGTCCTCGGTCAGCGTGGCCGGGACGGCCGCCCACCGCATCCCGCCCTCGACCGGCGTGGGCGTGACCGCCGACAGGTCGAGGGCGGCGAAGGTGACGTCGTCGTAGGTGACGAGGGCGCCCGACGAGAGGCCGCGGGACACGACGTCGGCCACCAGGACGCCGTCCTGGCCGTCGACCTCGACCCGGATGTCCGCCACCCGCATGTCGAGGGCGGGGACGCCGGCGGGCGTGCCCATGCCGACGTGGCCGGTGAAGTGGACGACCCCGCCGAAGGCGGCGCTGACCGTGTCGCCCTCGACGGTGCCGTCGGCGGCGGGGAACCCGAAGGTGCCGTCCTCGTTCGTCACGGCGCCGTCCTCGACGGCGATCTGGCCGTGGGCGATGGGCCCGGTGATGTAGGTGCGGAACGACTGGCGCACGCCCCAGTCGAGGTCGCCGCCCACGACGTGCTGCGGGCCCTCGACCGGCTCGGTCACGGTGAGGGTGACCGTTCGGGTGTGGACGGTGCCGACGCTGTTGCGCAGCCGGGCCCGGAACCGGGCGCCGGTCTGCTCGACGGTGGTGTCGACGACGGTGAGGAAGCCGCCGTCGACCACGAAGCCGTCGGTGTCGCCGGTGATGTTGGTCCAGAAGCCGCCGCTGTAGCGCTGCCACGTGACCTCGGGGGCCGGGTTGCCGGCGGGCATGGCCTTGAGCACGGCGTCGTCGCCGGCCACCACCGCCACGTCGGTCGGCTGCTGGGCCACCGAGGGCGGGGTCTGCACGTCGAGGGCGACCTCGTCCGTGGCGATCTCGCCGACGTCGTTGGTCACCACGGCCCGGTACTGCGTGCCCGAGGTGGCGGCGGTCGCGGCCACCGAGAGGGTCGTGCCGGTGGCGCCGCCGACGTCGGCGAAGCGGCCGACGGGACCGGGGCGGGACTGCCAGCGCACGGTCGGCGCCGGGTCACCGGTCACGGCGACGGTGAAGGTGCCGGTCCCCGAGCCGGTGGGCGTGTCGAGCACGACGGTCTCGTCGACCGGCTGGGTGGTGATCGACGGCGTCACGCCCACGGCCTCGACCCGGAAGATCCGCTGGACGCTCTGCCCGGCCGGGTTCGTGGCGTAGTGGTTCACGTAGATCCGGCCCGACGGGGTCGTGGTCAGGATCTGGTTCGGGGTCCAGCCCTTGGCGTCGAAGGCCTGGGTCCGCTCGCCGTCGACGATCACCGACAGCTGCCCGCCGCTGCCGCCGTAGAGCTTGAGGACGGCGCCGTTGGTCGGGTCGATGGCCAGGGCGGTCGACGGGACCTGGCTCTCGTAGCGGTCGCTGGTCGGGACGTACTCGCCGGCCGCCTGGTCCCACGTGAAGGTGCGGGTGTAGCCCTCCAGGCTCGACATCACCAGGTCGCCGTCGGCGTAGGCGACCCGCTCGAGGTGGTTGGAGCCGGCGATGGTGTCGACGGTGATCGGGTCGGTCGAGACGTCGACCAGCCGGCCGTCGGACATGTCGTCGTCGGGCCCGTTGCCGCCGTAGGAGCCCATGATGAAGCGGCCCTGGTCGTCGATGGCCAGGTTGGCCTCGCCGCGGGGGTAGACGAGACCGAGGTCCTCGACGGCCCGGATGGTGAGGGCCTCGTCCGCCCCGACGTCGACGATGCGCAGCGTCGGGTACCACCCGCCCTCCAGCAGGAAGAGCCGGTCGCGGGCCGGGTCCCAGATGCCGGTGGCGGCGTTGGTGGGCAGGTCGCCCAGGTTGCGGGGCGTGCCGTAGCTGCGGGTGACCGGGTTCCAGTCGACGACCCAGAGGGCCCGGCTGCGGTCGGGCTTGAGGAAGGTCCGGTGGGTGTCGAGGTCGATCCACGCCCCGCCCTGGGAGAGGGCGAAGGGGAGGTCGAGCCGGTCGACCTGGGCGAGGGTCGCCGGGTCGAGGGCGACGAGGGCGCCGGGCAGGAAGCTGTTGGTCTGGCTGTTCCACCCAGCGTTGTCGATCGGCGCGTGGACCACGTTGCCGCCGGCGTCCTCCACGACCTTGACGATCGAGGCGCCGGGGGCGCTGAAGGTGTCGCCGGTGACGGCGTAGGTGGGCGTGGCCGGGCGACTCCAGGTCTCACCCAGGTCGGGCTTGCCGCCGGGGCCCTCGTAGGTGGCCGTCACCGGGTCGAGCGGCGCGCCCAGGGGGTAGAAGTCGGCGAAGGCGTCGACGCCGGCCTCGGTCAGGCTGGCGGGCAGCCCGGCCCACGTCGTCGTGGTGGCGGTGATCGCCGGCTCGACCGAGGCGACGTCGAGGACGGCGACCTCGGCCCCCGGCCAGTCGAACTCGTCGCCGTCGTGGGTCAGCCCCGACATGTCGGCGTAGAGCAGCCCGCCCTCGGGCCCGATCTCGATGCGGGGCCGGGCGATGTGCAGGTCGAGGGCGCCCTCGTGGGCCCAGAAGCTGGCCTCGCCGCCGTACTGCAGCGTCGTGCTCCGGGTGGTGGCGTCGTAGGAGCCGGACTCGATCGGCCAGTGGAAGGTGCCGCCGGTGCCGCGGGTGACGCCGCCGGAGACGGTGATGCCGCTCTCGCCCACGTAGCTGCGGAAGCTGGCCCGGACGCCCCAGTCGAGCGAGCCGACGGTGACGGCGACGGGGTCGGGGGCCTCCTGCGCCCCGGCGGGCCCGGCGGGCCCGAGGCCGACGCCGCCGGCCAGGACGGCCGTGACGGCGAGGAGCAGCGCCGCCAGGGCGGTCGCCGCTCGGTGTCGCCCCTCGACGGGACGGGATGGTGACGTGTCGTGCACTGGCGGCCTTTCGAGTGCTGTTAGGTTCCCCTACGACAATGTGTCGCGACAAAGGACGATGGTCAAGATGGCTGCACGAACGAGAGGTCGGGTCGTCGTCGGCCTCCTCGCCCTGGTGGTGGCGTTGGCCGGTGCGAGCGCACCGATCCCGGTGGCGGCGGCCGACCCGCCGACCGGCTCGGTGGCGATCGCCACCGGCCACCTCGACTGGGGGTTCCGAGGGAACTTCCGCAACTACGTCAGCGGCAGTGGCGACCCGGTGCCGATCGCCGCGTCGGGCGGGGCGACGATCAACGCCGACGGCACCTTCCGGTTCCCGGTCACCGGCGGCTTCTTCCACCCCGGGACCGGGACGACCGTCGTCCACCTCGGTGGCCAGGTCGTCTTCTCCTACTCCGCGCACCACTTCCGCATCACCCTGGCCAACCCCACGGTGGAGATCGGCTTCGGCACGTCGCGGCTGCGGGCCGACGTCACCACCGAGGTCACCAACCCGCAGTACGGCTCGTCCTCCGAGGTGGTGCAGGGCGAGATCGGGACGCTGGACATCACCGGCCTGACCCCGGCGATCGCCGACGGCACCACCGAGTGGGCCGCCGTGCCCGGCGTGATGACCGAGGCCGGCGCCGAGTCCTTCGCCGGGTTCCTCTGGCCCGGCGCCGAGCTCGACCCGGCCACCCTCGCCTACACCGGTCCCGGGGGCGTGCCCACCGCCGACCTGCCCGACCCCGAGGTCGAGCCGCCCGACGAGACGTGGACCGAGCCGGGCACCGTGTCGCTGGCCGCCGAGACCGTCGTGGCCGACCTGCCGGGCGTCACGACCGTGCTCTGGCACCCGGCCACCGACCGCCTGCTCGTCCGCGACGCCTCGTCGGTCCGGGCCTTCGACGTGGCCACCCTCGCCCCGGCCGGGGCGGTGACCGGCCTGCCCGCCCCGACCGGCGGCGGCTTCTTCGTCGGCGCCGGCGGTGCGGTCCACACCGTGAGCGGCACCGGCTCGACCGAGAAGACGATCACGACGATCGACCCGCAGACGATGACCGCCACCGGCACGGTGACCGTCGCGGCCGCCTCGCTCCCCGGCGGTGGCTACTTCACGTCGGTCGTCCCCGACCCGACGGCCGGCAGCGTCATGGCCTACGTGAACAACGCCCTGGTCGAGATCGACGCCACCACCGGTGTCGTCGAGCGGACCAGCGCCGCCTTCGAGGGGTCGAACAACAACATCGTCGTCGACCCCGACGGCACGGTGTACGCCTGGCGCTTCGTCTTCTCACCGTCGATGTCGACCGCCGTGTTCGCGCTCGACCGCACCGACACGGGCTTCGCCCAGGCCGACCGGACCGACATCCCCGGGCAGCTCCTGCCCCGCCTGCTCGACGCCCGCAACGGGCGCATCTGGGCCATCGCCAACCTGGGCGGGATCAAGACCGTCGTCTTCGAGGGCCGCAACGCCGCGACCGGCGCCGTCGAGCAGCTCGGGGCACCGTTCGCCGCCGCCCCCGGCTCGGCCGGCCCGGCCGCCTACGACCCGGCCAACCAGGACATCTGGTACGTGGACCAGGGGACCGGGGCGGCGTCGCTGGTCGACATGACGAGCCGCCAGCTGCGGGCCACGTTCTCGGACATGCGGGTCGGCGCCTCGCTCGCCGTCACCGACGAGAGCCGCGTCTTCGCCCCGAGCCAGACCGGCATCGTCGAGCTCGTGCGCTCGACCTCGCCGGACGTCGTCGCCGACCCGCAGTCGGTCGAGGTCGAGCTGGGCCGGCGGGAGACGTCGCGCCCGGTGACCCTCACCGCCGGGGCCACCGCCACGCCGGCGCCGACCGTGCGCTGGCAGTCCTCGGCCCCGGCCGGCCCGTGGGGCCCGAGCCCGTGGGTCGACGTCCCCGGCGCCACCGGGACGACGTTCACCTTCGACGCCACCGTCGCCGACTCGGGCCGCCGCCTGCGCGCCGTCTTCACCAACCCGGTGGGCAGCCACGGGACCCAGCCGGCCACCGTCACGGTGACGACGGCCGCCGTGCCCCCGTCCGCCGTGCGCTGGGTGGACCAGGCCGCCACCGACCTGCTCGGCGCGCCGCTCGACCCCGCCGGCCGCGGCTACTGGGTCGGCCGGCTGGAGGCGGGCGAGAGCCGCGAGGCGGTGGCCCGCAGCCTGGCCGGCGGCCGGGCCGCCCGGCTGGTCCAGGTCGAGCGGCTCTACCAGCAGTACCTGCGCCGCGGCGCCGAGGTCGACGGTGCCGCCTACTGGGCCGCTCGCTACGACGCGGCGACGCTGCCGGCCCAGCTGCGGCGGCACCTCCTCGCCTCGGCCGAGTACCGCACCCGGGCCGGGGGCACCGAGGCCGACTTCGTCGAGGCCGTGTATGCCGATGTGCTGCGCCGCCCGGCCGAGCCCGCCGGCCGGGACTACTGGGTCGGGCGCATCGCCACCAGCGCCGACCGGGCGATCCTGATCGGCACCTTCCTGCGCACCGACGAGGCCCGTGGCGCCCTGGTCGACGATCACCACCGCACCTTCCTGCGCCGGCCGGCGACCACCGCCGAGCGGGCCCGGGGCGGTGCCGCCCTGGCCGGCCGGACCACCGAGCTGGCGCTCGTCGCCGGGCTGCTCGCCACCTACGAGTACGCCGACCTGGCGTAGCGTCACCCGGGTGAACGCCACCCGGACCATCGGCATCTGGCTCTTCGACGACGTCGAGGAGCTGGATGCCGTCGGTCCGTGGGAGGTGCTGGCGGCGTGGTGCGCCTTCTGGCCCGACGACGGCTGGCGGGTCACCACCTTCTCGCTCGACGGGCGCACGGTCACCGGCGCCAAGGGGCTGCGCATCGAGCCCCACCACGCGGTCGCCGACGTCGGCGAGCTGGCCGTCGTCCTCCACCCGGGCGGCCAGGGCACCCGGCCCCTGTTGGAGGACCCCGAGCACCTCGAGCGGGTGCGGGGCTGGGCGGCGGCGGCCGAGATCACCACCAGCGTGTGCACCGGCTCGCTCGTCTACGCCGCCGCCGGGCTCCTCGCCGGGCGCCCGGCGACGACGCACTGGGGCTCGCTCGACCGGCTGGCCGAGCTCGACCCCACCATCGAGGTCCGGCCCGACGACCGCTTCGTCGACGACGGCGACATCGTCACCTCGGCCGGCGTCAGCGCCGGGATCGACATGGCCCTGGCCCTCGTCGGCCGGCTCGTCTCGCCCGAGCGGGCCGCCGAGGTGAGGCGCTACATCCAGTACGACCCGCAGCCGCCCTTCTGACGGCTCACGGGAAGCGGGCCTCGGCCCGAGCCTGGTACTCGGCCGAGGCGGCCAGGCTCACGGCCAGGGCCAGATCGCCCCGGCGGACGACCTGCGGGCCCCAGAAGCCGAGGTCGCCGGGGGAGGGGGCCCGCCCGAGGAGGTGCTGGTACAGCTCCCGCACCCGGGTGTGGCTCGACTCCGGCGACTGGAAGAACCGGAGGGCGACGTTGCCCCGGCCCTTGGCCTGCGTCTCGGCCACCCAGTAGTCGCGGCCGGGACCGTCGGCGGCGCGGCCGAGGAGGCTCTCGTAGAGGTCGGCGACCCAGGTGGCGTCGGTGCCGCCGCCGATGCCCTCGTAGTACTCGGCGGCGGCGTAGAAGGAGGCGGCGACGCGGGCGACGGTCCAGCCGGAGCGGATGCGCCCGGCCCAGAAGTCGAGGTCGGCCTGGCTGGCCGGACGCCCGAGGGTGTCCTCGTAGAGGTCCTGGACCAGAGCGGTCAGCCACTCGTCGGACGTGGTGAGCGTCCGGAGGAAGGCCGCCTTCCCGACCGCCTCGACGGTGGCGGCGGCTCCGGCCACCTGCTGCTCCGTCGGGGTGTCGCCGAGGAGGTCGGTCAGCGCCGCGGTGGCGAACGACTCGACCGGCGTCAGCGGCGGGTCGGGCTCGTCGTCCGAGAGCTCCAGGGTGAGCGTGACCGGGTCGAGGGCCGAGCCGGCCTCGTAGAACTCCTCGAAGGCGGGCACGCCGGCCTCGGTCAGGGTGGCCGGGACGGCCGCCCACCGCAGCCCGCCCTCGACCGGCGTGGGCGCGACCCCGGACAGGTCGAGGGTGGCGAAGGCGATGTCGTCGTAGGTCGTCACCGTCCCGTCGGACAGGCCCCGGGCGGTCACGTCGGCCACCAGCTCGCCGTCCTGGCCGTCGACCGCGACCCGGATGTCGGAGATGCGCACGTCGAGGGCGGGGACGCCGGCGGGCGTGCCCGTGCCGTCGTGGCCGGTGAAGCGGACCACCCCGCCGAAGCCGGCGTCGATCGCCCCGCCCTCGACGGTGCCGCCGGCGGCCGGGAAGCCGAAGGTGCCGTCCGGGTTGGCGACGGCCCCGTCGGACACGCCGATGGCGCCGTGGGCGATCGGCCCGGTGATGTAGGTGCGGAACGACTCCCGGACGCCCCAGTCGAGGTCGCCGCCGACGACGTGCTGCGGCCCGTCGTGGGGCGGGCGCACCGTCAACGTCGCCGCTCGGGTGTGGACGGTGCCGAGGGCGTTGCGCACCCGGGCCCGGAAGCGGGACCCGTCCTGGTCGACGTCGGTGCCGGTCACGGTGAGGCGGCCGTCGGAGATCACCAGGCCGTCGTCGTCGGGCCCGATGTTCCACCAGAAGCCGCCGGCGTACCGCTGCCAGGTGACCTCGGGCTCGGGGGTCCCCGTCACGGCGAGGTCGAAGGTGGCGTCGGCGCCGGCGATCACGGTGGCGTCGACCGGGGGGAACGCGATCGCCGGGGCGTGCTCGACGGTGAGGACGGCCGGCTCGCTGGGCCGGCGGCCGGCGGCGTTGGCGTAGAGGGCCCGGTACTCGGTGCCGTCCATGCCCGGGACGGCGGTGACCGCCAGCGTCTCGCCGGTCTCGCCCTCGACGTCGGCGAAGCGGGCCGAGCCCGGGGTCCTGACCTGCCACTGCCGGGTCGGCGCCGGGTCGCCGGTGGCGGCCGCCGTGAAGGTGACCGCCTCCGAGGCCTCGCCCGGGCCGAGGGCGACGGCGGCGTCGGCCGGGTCCTCGGTGACGGTGGGGGAGAGGCCGAGCCGCTCGAAGCGGCCCAGCCCGAAGATCGAGGTGCCGCCGAAGCCGATCTCGGAGCCGTCGAAGCTCTGGGCGTAGACGGTGTGGTCGGGGCCGACGACGACGGGTCCGCCGCGCGGGTGCTTGAGCGGGAGCTGCTGGTCGGCGACCACCCGGCCGTCCCTCACGCCCCACAGGCGCTGCGAGGCGTAGCCCCCGACCCAGGCCATGCCGTCGGTGGGGTCGATGGCGACCGAGCCGGCGGTGGTGGTGTCGGCCCGGGCGGTCAGGTCGACCAGCGGCCCGGCCTCGCCGGTGGCCGGCCAGGTGTCCTGGAGCCGGACCTGCCCGGTGTCCTTCACCAGCGTCACCTGGCCGTCGGGTCCGGGTTCGAGCGTGGAGAACAGGGAGGCTCCGGGGTTGGGCATGGTCGCCCCGGCGACCGGCTGGCGCTCGGCGGTGCCGTCGTCGTGGAGGCTGATCCGCCACGCCGCCGGCACCTCGGCCGGGCCGTCGGCCGCGGCCGCGCCGAGCACGACGATCGTCCCGTCGGCCATCTCCAGGGCGCTGGGCGTGATCAACGAGGTGTCGAAGCCGATCCCGCCGGCGACCGGCCCGGCCGGGAGCGTGTGGACCTCCTCGGTCCAGCTGCCGTCGTCCCCTGCGACCTGGGCGACGATGCGCCAGCCGCCGTCCGCCGCCTCGATCCGGTAGGCCGCGCCACGCTGCTCGTCCCACAGGTACGACCCGGCGGGCAGCGGGTCGGTCTCGCCCCGCACGTACTGCCCCGTCGCCCGGTCGAAGCGGATCCAGCGGTGGACGCCCTGCCCGCTCTCGGCGGGGAGGGTGTAGAAGAGCCGGCCGGTCGCCCGGTCCCACAGCCCCGTCTCGAAGAGGCGCTGGGCGTGCGGCACGAGCAGGGGCTCGCCGACAGGGGCGAGGGTCGTCAGGTCGAAGGCCTGGTAGGTCCACGTGGCCGCGCCGCCGATGGTGGCCCGCCAGCGGTAGTGGACGAGCAGCCCGGCGTCGTCGACCCACCAGGGTTGGATGGTCGACGAGGCGATGGTGGTGTCGGCGGCGGCGTCGACGGCGATGACGTTGCCGGTCTGCTCGAGCAGGGCCGTGCCCGGCTCGTCCCACACCTCGGAGAGGTCGGGGGCGCCGCCCGGCCCGGTGTAGGCGAAGCCGACGGGATCGACAGCCGTCCCGGTGCGGTAGCCGGCGCCGAACACCGGGGCGGCACCGTCGGTGAGGCTGGCCGGTATGCCGGACCAGGTGGTCGTGGTGGCGTCGACCGTGGGCGTGGCGGAGCCGATGTCGAGGTCGGTGATGGCGGTCCGGCCCAGGTCGAGCAGCTCCCAGGTCGCCAGCTGACGGCTCCGGGCCTCGACCGAGATCGTCGAGGTGTCCCGGGAGATGGTGACGATCGGGTCGGAGACGGTGACGTCGAGGATGTAGGGGTCGGGCGGCCCGCTGTAGCCGGGGGGCGCGGTCATGCCCAGCTCGGAGGCCCGGTACTTGGTCCAGTGGGCGGTGCCCTCGTAGCGCAGGACGGTGGTGCGGGTGTCGGGGTCGTAGCTGCCCGAGGCGAAGGCCCACCGCAGCTGGTACGGGTCGTCGTCGGTGGCCGGGACCACGGTCGTGCCGTCGCTCACCGCGACCGTGCTGGCGTAGGCCCGCCACGACCGCTTGAACCCCCACTCCAGGGCGGGGGCCTCGGTGATGGCCGTCTCCGCCGCGCCCGCCGGGGCGGCGGGGGCGAGGGCCAGGCCCGACAGGGCCAGCGCGACGGCGAGGACCGCGCTGGCGGCGCGGGTCGAGGAGAGGGAGCGGGTCACGGAGGTCCTTCGGTGCAGGGGTGGGGTGCGCGGCCGGCGGGCCGGGGCCGTCGCGAGGGCGACGACCCCGGCCCGCGGGCGCTCAGCTGAAGGTGACGTTCTGGCTCTCGAAGGCCTTGAACACGTAGGCGTTCCCGACCTTCTGGTAGTAGGTGACCGAGACGGCGCACTGGGGGTCGTTGACCCCGCCCTTGCACGTCGTCTGCCCGCCCGAGAGGGTCGGGGTGCCGGTCAGGAACGAGTAGTTGTCCCACGGCCCCTTGGCGATGGAGATGTCCACGCCGATCGAGGAGTCCTCGTAGTCGGCGATGGCGACGGGCAGGGCACCCGACGCGCTGGAGATGTCGCAGGCGGTGCCGACGGGGGTGATCGTCGTGTTGCACAGCACCAGGGCCACGTGGGTGGCGGTCGAGGCCGCCGCCGGGCGGGTGCCCCACACGTTGACGGTGGTCCGGCCGCTGGCCGCGTACGGCCCCGACGGGCTGATGCCGCCGATGCTGGCCGAGGCCGGTGCCGCCGGGGTGAAGGCCAGCACGAGGCCGGCGACCGCCACGGCGAGGACGGCGGACGCGCGCCGTCGGGGGGATGCTGCTCTGGTCATTCTTGCCCTCCTAGGGGGATAGGGTCGGGCGCGGCCGTCCGGCCTGCCCTCACTGGTCGCCCCCCGTCCGGCGGGCGCTGGGGTGCGGCCGTGCGGTGGCCGGGGCGTCGTCTTCGCGGTCGCGCCCCGGCCGTCACGGCCTCGCGACGCCGGGCCGCCCCTCAGGGACGGCCCGGTCATCGATCTCGTCTCGCGGTGTCCCTCCCGTCGATCCTGTCGGCGAGTCTGTGAACTCTGCCTAACAGGTGACAGTAGGTGTGCCGATCGGGGCTGTCAACAGGGAGTGTCAGGCCTCGAGCGAGGCGAACATCTCCTGGTTGAGGGCGTAGGCCTGCTTGACCTCGTCGACGATGCGGTCCTGCTCGTCCGGCCCCCACGGGGCCTCGTCGAGCAGCTGGCGGTACCGGTCCTTGAGGGCCTTGGGGCTGTCGACGTCCTCGAAGCGGTAGAAGGAGATCGGCAGGTCGGGGTAGGCCCGCTCGACGACCCGGCGGATGTGCTGGCCACCGGAGAGGTCGCCGAGGTAGCGGGTGTAGTGGTGGGCGACGAAGCCGCCGGCCCACGAGCCGACCGCCTCGATGCGGGCCACGTAGGCGGCGGTGCCGGGCCGGGCCACCACGGTGTCCACGGCGTCGGCCCCGAGGAGCAGGGCCACGTCGGCCTCCAGGGCCGAGGTCCGCTCCAGGCCGGGGAGCAGGAAGGGGGCGACGACCGGGTCGTCGGCCAGGGCCCGGGCCCTCTCCTCCAGCACCCGGTAGACCAGCAGGTGCTGGGCCAGCATGTCGCCCATCCGGGCCGGGTCGAGGGTGCCCGCCACCAGGTCGCGCATCAGGGTCGAGCCCTCGGCGTCGCCGTGGTCGGCCATCGTCCGCTCCCGCAGCGTGGTCGAGAAGCGCAGGGCCGGGTCGGTGGTGGTGGTCACCGCCGCAGTCTGGTCCCGGGCCGGTGCCGGGCGCAAGGCTTTCACGACGATCTGTCGTCAGATCGCGACGTGCCGTCGTTCCTTCCGGACGATCTGTCGTGAAGATCTGTCGGTCTCGTGGCAGGAGCAGCGCCGTGACCAGGGTCTCCATCGGATGGCTTGCCCGAACTGCGTGTCTCGCGGCAACCTGGGCGGATCAGGAAAGCATGCCTAACACTCGTGCGGGGGATCCTGGTCGTCCTGCTGGCCCTCGGGCTGGTGGGCACCAGCTCGGCGGCGGCCTCGGCCGGCGGCGTCCCCCTGTCCCGCCAGCGCCCCGTCGCGCCCGTGTCCGCCGACGGCCTGCAGGCCAGCGACGGCCAGCGGACCCTCCGGGTCGGCCAGTCGCAGGGCCTCCCCGCCGGGGGCGGGCAGGTCGGCGTGGCCGGGAGCGGCTACGACGTGAACAAGGGCATCTACGTCGCCCTCTGCGTCGTCACCCCGCCCGACTCGCCCCCGTCGCCCTGCGGCGGTGGCATCGACCAGACCGGGGAGACCGGGGCATCGGCATGGATCTCCTCCAACCCGCCGTCCTACGGCGAGGGGCTGGCCGTCCCCTACGGGGCGGGCGGCAGCTTCAGCGTCAACGTCACCGTCGCCCCGGTGATCGCCGACGGCTTCGACTGCCGGCAGATCCAGTGCGCCATCGTCAGCCGCAACGACCACACCCGCACCGGGGACCGGACCCAGGACATCTTCGTCCCCGTCACCTTCGCCGCCGGCCAGGCCCCGCCCCCGGTGACCGCCCCGCCGACGACGGCCCCGGCCACGACCGCGCCGCCGACCACCATCGCCCCGCCGCCCCCGCCCACCACCGAGCCGCCCACGTCGGCGCCGCCCACCGAGGTCAGCGAGGACGGCCTGACCGGCACGGTCGAGGGCCGCTCGATCACCCTCTCGGCCGCCAGCGACCTCGACCCGGAGGGGGAGACCCTCACCGTCGAGGGGACCGGCTTCGACCCCGCCCAGGCCATCCAGGTGACCCTGTGCAAGGCGCCGGCGGCGGCGACCGAGGCGCCCGGGCCGTGCCTGGCCGGGGCCAGCCCCGACGCCTCCCACGTGGTCGCCCCCGACGGCGCCGACGGCGACTTCGTGGCCTTCGGCGACGGCGGCACCTTCACCGTCGACCTCGACGTGGCCGCCGTCATCGACGGGGCCAACGACTGCCGTGAGGTCGACTGCGCGGTGACCGTCCGCCGCTTCGGCGTCACCGACGCCGAGGCCGAGGCCGCCGCCCGGGACCGGGCCCTCGACATCGTCGTGCCGGTCGGCTTCGCCGAGGAGTCGGTGGCCGAGACCACGACGACGGTGGCCGCCGAGGAGGAGACGGCGGCCACGCCGGTCCGGGCCGAGGACGACGGCGAGAGCTCGTCGGCCCTGCCGATCGTCCTGGTCGCCATCGTCCTGCTGGCCGGGGCCGGCGTCGCCGCCGCCCTGGTCGTCCGCTCCCGCAAGGGCAAGGCGACCGCGGCGTGAGGCGGACCCGCTCCCTCGCCGGGGCCCTGGTGGCCCTGGCCCTGGTCGTCGCCACCGGCTGCGCCGGGTCGGACGGGCCCCAGGCCGCCTCGGCCGGGCCGGGTCCGGGGGAGCGGTCGGAGGACCAGTCGGTCGAGGCCGTCGACGGCCCGGCCGAGCCCGAGCTGCCCGCCGAGGTGACCTCGGCCGACGGCCGCACCATCCGGGTCGACGACGTCAGCCGCATCGTCTCGCTCTGGGGCAACATCACCGAGACCGTCTTCGCCCTCGGCCTGGGCGACAACGTCGTCGGCCGTGACGTGGCCTCCACCTTCGTCGAGGCCGAGGACGTCCCCGTCGTGACCCGGGCCCACGACGTCTCGCCCGAGGCGGTGCTCTCGCTGCGGCCCACCGTCGTGCTGGTCGACCCGACGATCGGCCCGCCCGAGGCGATCGACCAGATCCGCGCCGCCGGCGTCCCCGTCGTCGTGGTCGACGAGGTCACCACCATCGGCGGCATCGGCGACCGCATCGTCCAGATCGCCACCGCCCTCGGTGTGGTCGAGCAGGGCGAGCACCTGGCCGCCGAGGCCGAGGCCGAGATCGAGGAGGTCTCGGCCACCGTCCCCGACGGCGTCGAGGTGCCCCGCATCGCCTTCCTCTACATGCGGGGCCAGGCCGGCGTGTACCTGATCGCCGGGCCCGGCTCGGGCGCCGACGAGATGATCGAGGCGGCCGGGGGCGAGGACGCCGGCACCGCCATCGGCCTCGACCGGCCCTTCACCCCGATCACGAGCGAGGCCCTCACCGAGGCCGCCCCCGACGTGATCCTGATGACGACCACCGGGCTCGAGTCGGTGGGCGGCATCGACGGCCTGGTCGAGATCCCGGGCATCGCCCAGACACCGGCCGGTCGTGACCGCCGGGTCGTCACCGTCGAGGACGGCCTCCTCTACAGCTTCGGGGGCCGCACCGCCCGCGCCCTCGAGCTGATGATCGAGCAGATCTACCCGAACGAGTAGGAGCGTCATGAAGTCTCGTCGCCTGATGGCCCTCGGCGCCGCCCTCGTGGTGGCCGGCTCGGTGGCGGTCACGACGCCCGCCCTCGTGGCCGGCGCCGGGACGGGGGAGGGGACCGGGACCGGTGGCGCCGGCCAGACGCTCACCGTCACGCCGGTCGACGACCTCGACCCGGCCGGTGAGACCGTCACCGTGACGGGGACGGGGTTCGACGCCGACGCCGGCTTCGACGTGGCCACCGAGGGGCTCTACGTCGCCTTCTGCGTCGACAAGGGCGCGGGCGAGGCGCCCAGCCCGTGCGTGGGCGGGATCGACATGACCGGCGAGTCGGGCTCGTCGCGCTGGGTCACCAACGACCCGTACCCGGGCACCCCGTCGGTGAGCATCGCCGCCGACGGCTCGTTCACCACGACGATCGTCGTCCAGCAGGCCGACGAGTTCGTCGACTGCGCCGACCTCCCGTCCGGTCAGGAGTGCAAGGTGATCGCACGCGTCGACCACCGGGCCGGCGGCGACCGGACCCAGGACGTCAAGGTCCCGGTGACCTTCGGCGACGGCACCGCGACCGGCCCGGGCATCACCGTCGGCCCGGCCACCGGCCTCGACCCCGACGGCGCCGACGTCACGGTCAGCGGCACCGGCTTCCCGACCACGGCGCCGGGCCTCTACGTCGTCTACGGGCCCGAGCCGGAGGACGGCACGGACGGCACCCGGTACGGCGCCCAGGCCTTCGTGCCCTCGTCGGCCATCGACCCCGACGGCAGCTTCGAGGTCGTCCTCGAGGACCTGGCCGCCGAGTACACCGGCGCCGACGGCAACGACTACGACTTCGGCGACGGGGGCGGCTTCGTCTCGACCATGCGGGCCGAGGGCCAGCCCGACCCCGACGGTGCCTGGGCCACCAGCGTCCCGGTGTCCTTCGCCGGCGCCGCCGTGCCCGCCACCACCACCTCGTTGATCGTCGCGCCGACCACGGTCGAGGCCGGCAAGCCGGTCGTGGCCACCGCGTCGGTCCAGACGGTCGAGGCCGGCACGACCGCCGACGGCGCCCGCATCGCCCCCCGGGCCGCGGTCACCAGCGGCACCGTCGAGCTGTTCGACGGCACCACCTCGCTGGGCACGGCGACGCTCGGCCCCGACGGCCGGGCCACCCGCACCGCCACCTTCTCGACGCCGGGCACCCGCTCGGTGACGGCCCGCTTCACCGGCAGCGCCGGCGGGGCGGCGAGCACCTCGACCGCCGTCGCCGTCACGGTCACCGCGGCCAGCGACCCCGATCCCGACCCGGACCCCGATCCCACCGACGAGACGCCGAGCGGCACCGCCACCGGCCGGGGCGCCAACGGCCAGACCCTCACCGCCACCCCGGTCGACAACCTCGACCCGGCCGGCACCGAGGTCGAGATCACCGGCACCGGCTTCACCGCCGCCGCCGGCTTCGACATCGACACCGACGGCCTCTACGTCAGCTTCTGCGTCGACAACGGCGCCGGCGCCCAGCCCACCCCGTGCGTGGGCGGCGTCGACATGGAGGGCGCCTCGGGCTCGTCGAAGTGGGTCACCAACAACCCGTACCAGGGCGTGCCGCCCGAGGCCGTCTCGCCGGTCGCCGCCGACGGCTCGTTCACGGCCACGATCACCGTCGCCGCCCGCGACGAGTTCGTCGACTGCCTGGCCCTGGCCGCCGGCAAGCGCTGCGTGATCGTCTCCCGCATGGACCACCGGGCCACCGCCGACCGCAGCCAGGACGTGAAGGTCCCGGTCTGCTTCGCCGGCGAGGAGGCCTGCGCCACCGACCCGATCGACCCGAACGACACGCCCCCCGGCGGCACCACGCCCTTCGGCGGCTACCCGATCGGGTCCTCCGGCGGCGGCAGCCCGCTGCCCCTCGCGTCGGGCACCGGCGGCCTGGCCAGCACCGGCTTCCAGGGCCGCACCCTCGTGCCCGCCGGCCTGGCGATGATCGGCGCCGGCGCCGCCCTCGTCCTCGTCGCCCGCCGGCGGGCCCCGCGCCCGGCCCTCGTCGAGACCCCCTGACCTCTTCCGGGCGCGCCGCGCCCGACCCGCCCCGTCCCCCAGCCCTGGAGCCCCGATGCCCCGCCGCCTGCTCGCCCTTCTCACCGCCACGACCGTCGCCGCCGGACTGCTCGGCGTCACCGGGCCCGGAGCGCCGGCCGGTGCCGCCCAGGGCAGCGCCAACGGGGCCCTGGGCCAGACCCTGACCGTCTCGGACGTCGACGACCTCGACCCCGAGGGCGCCACCGTCACGGTGACCGGCACCGGCTACGACGTGGCCGGCTTCGACCTGGCCACCGAGGGCATGTACCTGGCCCTGTGCGTCGACAAGGGCCCGCTGACCGCGCCCAGCCCGTGCGTGGGCGGCGTCGACATCAACGGCTCGGGCGGGGCCTCCCGCTGGCTCACCAACAACCCGTACCCCGGCACCCCGGCGGTCTCGATCGCCGCCGACGGCTCCTTCAGCACGACCCTGACCCTCACCGCGACCGATGCCAACGTCGACTGCGGCGACCTGCCGGTCGGCCAGTCCTGCAAGGTCGTCACCCGCATGGACCACCGGGCCAGCGGCGACCGCAGCCAGGACGTCAAGGTCGCCGTCGACTTCGCCGAGCCCCAGTCCGGCGCCCGGCTGACCCTCGACCCGGGCAACGGCCTGTTCACCGAGGGCCAGGACGTCGTCGTCCACGGCACCGGCTACCCGACGACCGCCCCCGGCCTCTACGTCGTGTTCGGCCCCGAGCCCGAGAACAACACCGACGCCTCGATGTACGGCGCCCAGGCCTTCGTGCCCAACAGCCAGATCGCCTCCGACGGCTCCTTCACCGTGACCCTCGAGGACGTCGAGCCCGTCTACACCGGCGAGGACGACGAGGACTACGACTTCACCGACGGCGGCGGCCACATCTCGACGATGCGGGCCCACGGCACGCCCGACGTCAACGGTGACTGGCTCCGCAGCAAGGAGGTCACCTTCCGGGCCCGCAGCGCGGCCGAGTCGTTCGTGACCGCGGCCCACGCCGACTTCCTCGGCGAGGAGCCCACCCGCACCGAGCTGGCCACCGACACCGCCGCCCTCAACGGCGGCACCACCAAGGCGGCCTACCTCAAGCAGCTCTCGACGTCCGACGCCTGGCTGAGCGGCGTGGTCAACAAGCTGTACCAGGACACCCTGGGCCGGGACGGCGACGCCGGCGGCGTGGCGTTCTGGGTCGGCCGCCTGCGCGGCGGCTGGTCGGTCGCCCGGGTGGCAGCCAGCTTCTACGCCTCCGACGAGTACTTCGAGGGCTTCGGCGAGAGCAGCAACGCCACGTGGATCGGCGACCTCTACGAGAAGGTCCTGCTGCGCCCGGCCAAGCAGGCCGACACCGACTACTGGGTCTCCGAGGTCCAGGCCAAGGGCCGGGGCAACGTCGCCCTGCGCATCTACCAGTCGTCCGAGTCGGCCAAGACCCGGGTCAAGGGGCTCTACGCCGACCTGCTCGGCCGCGCCCCCTCCAACCCGGACCTGACCTACTGGGGCGGCGTCGTGGTCACCAAGGGCGATCTGGCCCTGGCCGTGAACCTGGCCAACTCGTCCGAGTACGCCACCCGCGCCGTCTCGCGGTTCCCGTGACGCACGCCTGATGGAGGTCGCACCCGGGCGGCCGCCCACCCACTGGGCCCGCTCGGGTGCCCTCCTCGTCGTCCTCGCCGTCGCCCTCGGGGTGCTGATGGTGGCGGCCGGCGCCTCGGGCGCCTTCCAGCTGTCCCCCGGCGAGGTCCTCTCGTCGATCCTCCACCGCATCGGTCTCGACTGGGGCACGCCGCCCGACGCCCTCGGCGAGGACGTGCTGTGGGAGATCCGCTTCCCGCGGGTCGCCCTGACCGTCCTGGTGGGCGGGTCGCTGGGCTGCGCCGGAGCCCTGATGCAGGGCACGTTCAGCAACCCGCTGGCCGAGCCCGGCATCATCGGCGTCTCCTCGGGCGCGGCCCTCGGCGCGGTGCTGATCATCGTGACCGGGCTGGCCCCGTTCGGGACGTGGAGCATCACCGCAGCGGCCTTCGTCGGCGGCGTGGCGACGGTGTTCGTCGTCTACGCGGCGTCCCGCCAGAACGGGCGGACCGAGGTCATCACCATGGTGCTGACCGGCATCGCCCTCAACGCCCTGACCGGAGCGGTGCTCGGCCTGCTCACCTACTTCTCCGACGACGCCCAGCTGCGCAGCATCACCTTCTGGACGCTCGGCTCGATGGCCCAGGCGACGTGGCCCAAGGTGGCGGTGGTGGCCCCGCTCGCCATCGGCGGCATGGCCCTGGCCCCGACCTTCGCCCGCCGGCTCGACCTGCTCGCCCTCGGCGACCGGCCCGCCCGCCACCTCGGCGTCGACGTCGAGGTCACCCGGCGCCTGGTGCTGCTGCTGGTCGCCGTGCTCACCGCCTCGGCGGTGGCCGTGTCGGGCCAGGTCCTCTTCGTCGGGCTGGTGATCCCGCACCTCGTGCGCATGGTCGCCGGGCCCGGGCACCGGATCCTCGTCCCCGCCTCGGCCCTCGCCGGGGCCACGATCCTGGTCGGCGCCGACCTGGCCGCCCGGACGATGGCGGCCCCGGCCGAGATCCCGCTCGGCGTGCTCACCGCCCTGGTCGGCAGCCCCTTCTTCTTCTGGCAGCTGCGCCGCATGCGGGCCCGCCAGGGCGGGTGGGCGTAGTGGCCGGGTTCGGGCTCCGGACCGGCCGCCGGCTCGACCGGCCGCCGCCCGTGGGCCCCGGCCAGGTGCTCGTCTCGGCGTCCTCGGTGGCCGTCGTGCTGGGCGGGCGGCCGATCCTCGGCGAGGTCTCGCTCGAGGTGGCCGCCGGCGAGGTGGTCGCCCTGGTCGGGCCGAACGGGGCCGGCAAGTCGACGCTCCGCGGCGCCCTGACCGGCGACGTCGAGCTGGCTGCCGGCTCGGTCCAGGTCTGCGGGCGGGACCTGGGGGAGTGGTCGGGCGTCGAGCTGGCGCTGCGCCGGTCGGTCCTGCCCCAGCAGGTCGCCGTCAGCTTCCCGTTCTCGGTGCGCGAGGTGGTCGAGATGGGCCGGGCCCCGTGGGTCCACGTCGACGGCGACGACTCGGGCGAGCGGGTCGTGGCCCGGGTCATGGCCGAGTGCGACGTGGCCGGGATGGCCGAGCGCCACCTGCCGACGCTGTCGGGCGGCGAGCGGGCCCGGGTGGCCCTGGCCCGGGTGCTGGCCCAGGAGGCGCCGGTGCTGTTCCTCGACGAGCCCACCGCCGCCCTCGACCTGCACCACCAAGAGCTGGTGCTGCGGCTGGCCCGGACGCGGGCGGACCAGGGCGTCGCCGTGGTCGTCGTGCTCCACGACCTGGCCCTGGCCGCAGCCCACTCCGACCGCATCGTCGTCCTGTCCGAGGGGGCGATCGTGGCCGACGGCCCGCCGGCCGTGGTCCTCGACGAGGAGCTGCTCTCGGCCGTCTACCACCACCCGATCGAGGTCGTGCCCCACCCCCGGACCGGCGCCCCCCTGGTGATGCCCCGCCGCGGTCTAGGGTGGTGGGGGGGACCACACCCGGAAGCGGGGGGGGGGGGGGGGGGGGCGGGGGCGGCCCGGGCGGG
>JBQGCF010000100.1:0-2405 GCA_052038315.1 Iamia sp. | reverse complement strand
CTCGGGAGCCCGGTCGACCAGCCCGTCGAGGGCGAGCTGCTGGGCCGGGGCCTCGATCTCGCCGAGCCGCTGCCGGCACACGTAGTTCGACCGGCCCTTGAGCACGGCGTAGGTGAGCGGCTCGTCGAGGTGGTCGGCGAGGAAGGGGAGGTCCTTGCCGACCAGCTGGTCCTGGAGGGCCTTGGTGGCGGTGGCGATCACGACCGGCTTGCCCGACAGGGCGGCGGGCACCAGGTAGGCCAGCGACTTGCCCGTGCCGGTGCCGGCCTGGATGACGACGGGGCGCCCGTCGACGATCGCCTGGGCCACGGCGTGGGCCATCTCGATCTGCCCGGGCCGGTCCTCGCCACCCCCCGGGAGGGCGCGGGTGACCCGCGCCAGCGTCGTCGTCACGGCCTGTTCGGCGGGGGGGAAGGGTCCGACCATCAGGGGGGACTGTGGTCCGCCGCCGGCGCCGCGTCCACCACGGCACCGCCGCGGTCGGCCTCCAGCGGGATCTCGCCCTCGAAGCGGGGGGCGCGGATCTCCAGGGTGGTGAACCCGTGGACCTGCTCGTAGCGCACGGCGTTGAGGGCCGAGGCGTACACGATGAGCCGGGAGAAGATCGTCAGCCAGGCGAGGATGGCGAAGACGGCGCCGAGCGGCCCGTAGAGCGACGACGACGAGGCGACCATGCGGGGCACGAGCACCGTGCCCACGACCTTGAGGACCTCCAGGCCGACGGCGCCGACGACCGCCCCGGGCACGAACGAGCGCCACCCGGCCCGCCGGTCGCCCAGGATCCAGAAGGTCCAGAGGAAGAAGCCGAGCTCGAAGGCCAGGCCGAGGAGGACGAGGCCGAGCGAGGTGGCCCAGCGGGGGACGACCTCGGGGGTGCGGTTGAGGAGGGCGCCCGAGCCGATGGCGCCGCCGAGGGTCAGCGCCCCGACGACCAGCCACAGCAGGCCGAAGCCCTTGGTCTTGAGCCCCTCGACCTTGCGCTGCCACGGGGTGCGGACGGCCAGCGACACGGCCGTGGTGACGCCGAGCCCGCTCCACAGCAGGCCCAGGATGCCGACGACCGTGGCGGCTCGGCGGCTGTCCTGGGCCGTCCCGATGGCGTCCTCGACGATGTCGGCGGCCGAGCCGGTGAGCCCGAGGGCGTCGATGATGTCGCCCGACACGCTGGCGTCGCCCGAGGACACGAAGCCGAGCACGGCGATGGCCACCAGGATCAGCGGGAACAGGGCGACGAAGAACTGGACGGTGGCGGCCGAGGCGGTGGAGCCGCCGTTGGTCTCGCCGACGCGCTGCTGGACGGCGAGCACGGTGCCGAGCCACCGCCAGCGCTCGCCCAGGGCCTTCAGCCTCTCCACCGCCGCACGCTACCCACGTCGGTAACCTGCGAACGTGGCCGCGGAGCAGCAGCAGGGGCTCTACCGGGACCACGCCATCGTCCTGCGCACCTACAAGCTGGGCGAGGCCGATCGCATCGTGGTCCTGCTGACCGAGCAGCACGGCGAGGTGCGGGCCGTGGCCAAGGGGGCCCGGCGCACCAAGAGCCGCTTCGGGGCCCGGTTGGAGCCGCCCAGCCACGTCGCCGTGCAGCTGTACCGGGGGCGGGGCGAGCTCGACACCGTCACCCAGGTCGACACCGTCGACCACTTCCGGGCCCTGCGGGACGACCTCCACGGCCTGGGCCAGGCCCTGACGATGCTGGAGGCGGCGAACCAGGTGGCCCTGGAGCGCGAGCCCAACCCGGCCCAGTACCGGCTGCTGCTCGGTGCCCTCCGGACCCTGGCGGCGACGCCGTCCCCCCTGGTCGTGGCCGGCTACCTCTGGAAGCTGCTGGCCCTGGAGGGGGTGGCGCCGGTGCTCGACCAGTGCGTCGTGTGCGGTGCCGTCGACGGGCTGGTGGCCTTCGACCACATGGAGGGGGGAGTGGTCTGCCGGGACGACCGGCGGGGCCAGCCCCTGTCGCCGGTCGCCCTCGGGTTGCTGCGCGACGTGCTCGGCGGCCGGCTCCGCGCCGCCCTCGACGCCCCCGAGACCCCGGCCACCGCCGAGGTCGACCGCCTGGCCATCCGGGCCGCCGAGCACCACCTCGAGCGACGGCTGCGGTCGGTCGGGGTCCTCGACAGCGCGTAACCTCGCCGGCGTGTCCGACACGCCTGCGCCTCCCCCGCCCCCCGGCCCGCCCGGCGAGCCGCCGAGCGGCCCCGACCTGACGAAGCCGTCCTCCGGCGGCATCCTCGACGACGGGGGCACGGTGGTCATCCCGGCGGGGACGGCCCTCCCGCCGCCCCCGGCCGACGGCGGCTCGCTCCCGCCCGGCCCGCCCCCTGCTCCTCCCGGTGGGGCCCCGTCGCTCGACAAGCCGGGCGGCCCGCCGCCGGGTGGTGGCTTCGGCCCGCCCCCGGGCCCGC
>JBQGCF010000099.1:0-8397 GCA_052038315.1 Iamia sp. | reverse complement strand
TCCCCGCCCTCCCCACCCCGCCCTCCAGCGAACTCGGGGGAGATGACGACGCGTTTCGGTCACCTTCACCCCGAGTTCGGGGGGAGGGGGGCCGGAGCCGGCGCTGGAGCCGGATGCCGATGCGGCGACGACGGTCGGGCCGGCGTTGGCCAAGGCGAGCCCGACGCCACCGCCGCCGGGTCCGGCGGCCACGTCGGTGCTGCCCGCCGCAGCGCCGGCCGGTCCCGCCGGTCCGGTTGGGGCGCCGCCGGGTGCGCTGTCCCCGCCTCCGCCCCGGACCGGGGGCGGCGAGCGGAAGGGCCGGGCGCCGGTGCTGGTCGGGGTGGCCGCGGTGGTCGTCCTCGTCCTGGTCGCCGGGATCGCCCTGGCCCTGACCCGGGGCGGCGACGACGGCCAGGCGGGCGACGGCTCGACCACCACCGGCCCGGCCGACACCACCGCCGGCCCCGGCGGCGGACCGACGACGCCGGCCGGCACGATCAGCACGCCCCTCGGGGCGCCCCTCGCCGTGCCCACCGGGCTGGCCACCGAGCCCGGCGCCCCGTCGTGGAGCTTCGACATGGACTGCAGCACGAGCGGGGCGTGCTCGGTCGTGGCCGACGACGGCGGGGTGGTCGTGGTGACCGCACCGGGCGAGGGCGGCGCCACCGTCACCCGCTACGACGCCGACGGCACCAAGGACTGGTCGCTGCCCGTCACCGACATCGAGAGCCCACCGGGCCTGGCCCGGCTGGGCGGGCTGGTCATCGTGGCGAGCACCAGCGGCGACACCCGCACCTATCGCGCCATCGCCGACGGTGAGGAGATGTGGTCGATCGACCTGGCCCAGGACGACGGCCCCGTCTTCCCCAACACGCAGCTGTCGGAGACCTACGGCGTCCTGCTGCTGGGCAAGGCCGACGCCTACGTCGTGATCGACCTGGAGAACGGGGCGAACGAGCGGTTCGAGGGGCGGGTCCTGGCCACCGACCGGGCCCACGTCTACTTGGCCGACGGGGACCGGGTCGTGGCCCGTGCGCTGAGCGACGGCGCCGAGGCGTGGGAGGCCGAGGACGTGGTGTCGGCGGCGCCGGAGGGGGTCTTCCCGGCCTGGCGCTACGGCGTGACGACCAGCGGGACCTTCGTCACCGTCACCGCCGACTCGGTGGTGGGGTTGCGCCCCGAGGACGGCGCGCCGGTGTGGGAGCCGGTGCCGCTCTCGGCCGACCAGGAGGACCTGGGCCGGCCCATCGCCGTGGCCGACGTGGGCGGGACCGTGGTCGTGGCGGCCGAGTACGGCGACCTGGGCATCGACGCCGCCACCGGCGAGGTGGTCTGGCGGGAGGTGCGCGATCGGCTCGTCTTCGACCCCCAGCTCGACGCCGACACCATCGATGCCGTCAACGGCTCGCCGGTGTGGGTCGGCACCGGTGACCGGCTGCTCGTCGGCTGGACCGGTGCCCACCTCCAGCTGATCGACGTCACGAACGGTGCCCGGCTCGGGGCGGTCGACCTCGAGCCCAACGAGGGCCGCTCGGCGGTCGCCATCGCCGGCGACGGCATCGCCATCCTGCGGGTCGACGGCACGATCGCCGGCTACGGCTACGACTCGCTCGACGGCGAGCTGTGGTCCACCGACGCCTACCCGGAGGCCACCGGCCTGGCCGCGGTCGACGGCGGCCTGGTCGTCGTGGACCCCAGCGGGGTCCACGGCCTCGTCCCCCGCTGAGTCGAGCCGGCCGGGCGGCTAGTCGGGGAGGAGCGAGGCAGCGGCCTCGTCGACCAGCCAGACCACCCGCTCGGCCTCGATGCGGGACGCCGGCACGTCGTCGCCCCGGGCCACCGCGGCCAGGGCCTCGGCCTTCTCCTCGCCCTCGACGGTGACGACGACCAGCCGGGCCCGGGCGATGCCGGCCAGGGTCAACGTCATCCTCGGGTAGGGGTTGCGACCCGACGGGTCCTCGTTGAGGGCGACGTAGCGACCGGGGTCGGCCTCCAGGGCCTCGGAGCCGGCGAACAGCGAGGCGGTGTGGCCGTCGGGGCCGAGCCCGAGGTGGACCAGGTCGAAGCGGCCCAGGTCGCCGACGCGCAGCTGGTAGGCGTCGACCTCGGCGCACCGCATCAGGTGGGTGGCGTTGGCGGCCCCGACCCGGTCGAGGAGGGCCTCGCGGGCGAGCAGGTAGTTCGAGTCCTCGTGGTCGTGGGGGACGCAGCGCTCGTCGCCCCAGTAGACGTCGACCTTCCACCAGTCGATGCGGGTCTCGCCCTCCGACGCCAGCCGCTCGTAGCAGCGCCGGGCGGTGTCGCCCCCGGAGAGGGCGATCGAGTAGTTCTCGTCGGCCCGTGCCCCGAACGAGTCGATCACCCGCTCGGCGAAGGCGCCGGGCACGTCGGGGACGACGGTGAGCCCGTCGATCACGGGTTCTTCCCGGGCGGCGGGTCGGCCTTCAGCTGCTCGGCCTTCTCCGAGAGGGTGCCGAGGAGGTCGTCGTAGGACGCCTCGAAGGCGGCCACGCCCTCCTTCTCGAGCAGCTCGGTGACGTCGTCGAGGTCGATGCCGACGGCGGCCAGCCGGTCGAGCACCTCGACCGAGTCGTCGTCGGCGGTGTCGACGGTGCGGGCGACGGTGCCCCCGGTGAGGAAGGCCTCGAGGGTGGCGTCGGGCAACGTGTTCACGGTGTCCGGGCCGATCAGCGTGTCGACGTAGAGGGTGTCGGGGTAGCTCGGGTCCTTGGTCGAGGTCGAGGCCCACAGCGGCCGCTGGACCTTGGCCCCGGCGGCGGCCAGCGCCTCCCAGCGGGGACCCGAGTAGCGCTCCTGGAACAGGGCGTAGGCCCGGCGGGCGTTGGCGACGGCGGCCTTGCCCCGCAGGGCGGTGGCCTCGTCGGTGCCCAGGGCGCCGAGGCGCTTGTCGACCTCGGCGTCGACGCGGCTGACGAAGAACGACGCCACCGACGACACCCGGCCGACGACCTCGGGCGAGGCGCCCGACGCGACCAGCTCCTCCAGCCCGGCCTGGTGGGCCTCGATGACCTCGCCGTAGCGGCTCAGGCTGAACAGGAGGGTGACGTTGACGCTGCGGCCCTCGGCGATCATCCGCTGGATGGCCGGGAGCCCCTCGGCGGTGCCGGGGATCTTGACGTAGAGGTTGGGCTCGTCGATCCGCTCGTGGAGCTTCCGGGCCGCGTCGGTGGTGCCCTCGGTGTCGCGGGCCAGCGACGGGGCGACCTCGACGCTGACGTAGCCGTCGAGGCCGTCGCTCTCGTCGTAGACCGGCCGGAGCACGGCGAGGGCGCCCTCGATGTCGGACACGACCAGGTCCCAGTAGATGTCCTCGATCGACTGCCCGGCCTCCAGACCGGCGGCGAACTGGTCGTCGTAGTCGGCCGAGCCGGCGATCGCCTTCTGGAAGATCGACGGGTTGGAGGTGACGCCGCGGACGCCCTTGTCGACCCAGGCGGCCAGCTCGCCGCCCTGGAGCCAGCTCCGGCGCAGGTTGTCGAGCCACGGGCTCTGGCCCTGCTCGTCGAACAGCTCGTGCAGCTTGGTCATGGGGGAGCCTCCAGGGGCAGGGTGTGAGATCTCAGACGGGGCCGACCGAGGTGTCCTCGACCAGGTCGGCGATCAGCTCGCGGCCGCGCTCGGCCACGTTCTCGGGCGTGAAGCCCAGGCGCTCGAGGGCCTCGGTCCCCGGGGCGGACTCGCCGAAGCGCCCGTCGATGGAGACGGAGGCGTCGGCCCAGCGGTCCCAGCCCAGCGACACGCCGGCCTCGACGGCGAGGGTGGGGACGCCGGCCGGGAGGACCTCGTCCTGGTAGTCGAAGTCCTCGGCCGAGAACAGGTCCCACGACGGCATCGACACGACCCGGACGGTGCGGCCCTCGGCCCGCAGGATCTCGGCCGCCTCGACGCAGGTGTGGACCTCGGCGCCGGTGCCGACCAGGACGAGGTCGGGGTCGCCGCCGTCGTCGATGCCGCCCAGCACGTAGGCGCCCCGGGCCACGCCCTCGTGGCTGGTGCCACCGAGCACGGGCAGGTTCTGGCGGGACAGGGCCAGGACGGTGGGGCCGTCGCCCTCGATGGCGACCTTCCACGCCGCCACCGTCTCGTTGGCGTCGGCGGGGCGGAGCATGCGCAGGCGGGGGATGGCCCGCAGCGCCATCAGGTGCTCGATCGGCTGGTGCGTCGGGCCGTCCTCGCCCAGGGCCACCGAGTCGTGGGTGAAGGAGAAGATCGACTTGGCCCCGCTGAGGGCGGCCAGCCGCACGGCCGGGCGGCAGTAGTCGCTGAACTGCATGAAGGTGCCGCCGACGGGCACCACGCCGCCGTGGAGGGCCATGCCGTTCATGGCCGCGGCCATGCCGTGCTCGCGGATGCCGAAGTAGATCATCCGGCCCGAGGGATCGTCCTTGGACTGGACACCGACCTCCTTGAGCGACGTGCCGGTGTTGCCCGACAGGTCGGCGCCGCCGCCCAGCAGGCCGGGCACGGTGGCGCACAGGGCCTGGAAGACCTCACCGCTGGCCACGCGGGTGGCCGGGCCCTTGGGGGCCGGCTCCCAGCTCGGCAGGTCGGCCTCCCAGCCGGGCAGGCCGGTGCGGGCCTCGCCGGCGGCCCAGGCCGCCTTGTCGCCGTCCCAGGCGTCGAACCGGGCCTGCCAGGCCTCGTGCTCGGAGCGGCCCCGGATCCCGGCCTCGCGGTACAGCTCGAGGACGTCGTCGGGGATGTAGAAGGTCTGATCCGCGGGCAGGCCCATGACCTCCTTGGTCCGGGCCGCCTCCTCGGCGTCGATCGGGTTGCCGTGGGCCTTCGGGTCGTCGGTGTACTTGGGCGAGGGGTAGCCGACCTTGCTCTCGACGACGATCAGCGTCGGCCGGTCCTCGTCGGCCTTGGCGGCGACGAGCGCGGCCTCGAGGGCGTCGAGGTCCTCGGACGCCTCGCCCAGCTCGACGACCTCCCAGCCGTAGGCCCGGAAGCGGGCGGGCGTGTCGTCGCTGAAGGTGAGGTCGGTGCGGCCGTCGATCGAGATGTGGTTGTCGTCGTAGACGGCGATCAGGCGACCGAGGCCGAGGTGGCCGGCGAGGCTGGCCGCCTCGTGGCTGACGCCCTCCTCCAGGTCGCCGTCGGAGACGATCACCCAGGTGTGGTGGTCGACCACGTCGGCGCCGTGGGTGGCCCGCAGCCAGCGCTCGGCCAGCGCCAGGCCCACCGACTGGGCGAGGCCCTGGCCGAGAGGGCCGGTGGTGACCTCGACGCCGACGGTGTGGCCGGCCTCGGGGTGGCCCGGGGTCTTCGAGCCCCACTGGCGGAACGCCTTGAGGTCGTCGAGGGTCAGGCTGGTGCCGGTCAGGTGGAGCATGGCGTACTGCAGCACCGAGGCGTGGCCGGCGGAGAGCACGAAGCGGTCCCGGTCGACCCACATGGGCGACTCGGCGTCGTACTTCATCACCCGGGTCCACAGCACGTGGGCCAGCGGGGCCAGGGCCATCGCCGTGCCCTGGTGGCCGCTGTTGGCCTGGATGGGCATGTCCATCGACAGGGCCCGGATGACGTTGATGGCGCGCTGCTCGAGATCGGCGTCGGTCACGCCTCGCACACTACCGATCGGCCCCCGGCGGGCCTTCCCCGGTCCTAGTGTCCGGCCCATGAGCGCTGTGGGCACGACGGTCTGGGGATCGATCCAGGGCCAGGAGATCACCTTCCCGATGGAGGTCACGGCCATGGACGCGGCCACCCTCCTGTTCTCGGTGCCGGCCCCGGCCGCCGCCCGGCTCCTGCCCGGGGACGCCTTCGAGGTGGTCGAGGTGGCGCCGGGGACGGCCCAGCTGGTCGTGGCCCTGTGCGACTACGTCGAGAACCCGTGGGGCGACTACGACGAGGTCAACCTCGGCTTCCTGGCCCGGCCGGCGGGCGCCCCCGAGGACGTCATCGGCTCGTTCGTCTACCGGATGCCCGTCAACCAGGACTTCACCTGCGAGGCCGGCAACCGGGTGATGGGCTTCCCGAAGACGGTCGAGACGATCACGGTCGACTACGCGGACGACGTGGTGACCTTCGCCCTGGCCACCGCCGAGGGCCCGCAGCTGGCCGTCACCCTGCCCCGGGCCGAGCCGGTCGGCGACCCGGCCGGCGTGGCGGCGCAGTCGTACTAGTACCTCGACGGCGTGGCGTACGGGACCGAGCTGCGGATGGACATGGGGACCGGCGTCGTCGACCCGGCCGCCGTCGCCGTCGAGCTGGGCGAGGGCACGATCGCCGACGAGCTGCGGTCGCTGGGCCTGCCCACCACCCCGGACCTGGCGACCTGGGGCGAGGGCCTCACCGCCACCTTCCAGGCCGGTCGCCCGATCGCCTGACACCCGGTTCCGTGTCGGGCGCGTTTCGGGCGCCTGGCCGGACTCTGACGGGGCCGGTACCGTCGGAGCACATGCACAGGCCCGGTCACCGCCCCCACCCGACCTCCGTCGCGCTGGACGAGGCGTTCGTGGCCGCGGCGGCGCTGCACGAGCCCTCGGCCGCCGAACGGGCGGCGCGGACCCCGGTGACGGCGGTGGCGCAGCAGGCCCTGACCAACCTGCAGCTCTACCGGGCCGCGGTCGGGGCCCTGCTGGCCCTGCTGCTGACCTGCATCACCCTCGACGCCCTCGGGCTGTAGCCGAGGCTGCCCGGGGACCCCTTCCCACCTCGGCTCCGGACGGCTCCGGCGGTCGACGGCCGCCGGTAGCGTCCGGCCCCGTGACCGCCCCGATCGACCCGCCGCCAGGTGGCCCCTGGGGTGCGCCGGGGTACGCCCCGTCCGGCTGGGCACCGCCGCCCGGTGCGCCGGCGCCGGCCCCGCGGGGAGCGGGCCCGGGGTGGTGGATCGCCCTCGGGCTCGGCTCGGTGGCGGCCGTCGGAGCGGTGCTCTTCCTGGTGGTGGCGCTGGTCGTCACCGCCGACGACGACGGCGATGCGGCCACCGCCGCCGGCACCACCGCCCCCGCCGCGTCCACGACGCTCCCCGGCGGCCGGTTGGCCCCGGCCCCGCCGATCCCGACGACCGACGGCCCCCACGAGTTCTTCGACGTGGAGCCCGACGGCGACCCGGTGGCGTGGGACCCCTGCGACCCGATCCACTACGTCGTCAACGACGCCCGGGCCCCCGAGGGGGCGATGGAGATCCTCGACGAGGCCATCGCCCTCGTCGAGCAGGCCACCGGTCTGGTCTTCGTCGCCGACGGGCCCACCGACGAGATGGCGCCGGTGGGGGAGCAGGTGCGCCCCGACTCCGACCCCGGTCGCTACGGCGAGGGCTGGTCGCCCGTCCTGATCTCCTGGACCGACGCCATGGCCGATCCCGAGCTCGACGGCGCCGCCGGCCTGGCCCTCCCGAGCTGGGTCGAGGCCGCCTCGGGGGAGCGGGTGTGGGTCACCGGCTTCGTCGAGATGGCGGGCGACTACGCCGCCGGGCTGATCCGCCAGGGCGGCCGGGACGACGTCCTCGGGATCATGATGCACGAGCTCGGCCACCTGGTCGGGCTGGGCCACGTGACGCCGTCGGACGAGGTGATGACCGACGACCCCGACAGCACCCCCTCGGTGTGGGGCGACGGCGACCTGGTCGGGCTGTCCGCGGTGGGTCGCGGGGAGTGCGAACCGGACGTGTAGCCGAGCCGGGCCGAGGGCTAGCCTCCCGCCATGCACGGTGGGGGAGAGCGGGAAGATCTTCACGGAGCGTGGGCGCCCACGGGTGACGGCGGTGCCCCCTCCGGCGACGGCCCGGTGGTGGACCCGCCCCGGCCGGCGTGGCTCCGGCCGTCCGGTCCCCCCACCGGCCCGATCCCCGGGACCCCGGCCGCGCCCCCCGTCGCCCCGCCGGCCTGGAACCCGTACGCGCCCCCCGTCCCGCCCGGCCCGTGGGGTCCGCCGACGGCGCCGCCCGCAGCCCCCGGTCCCGGTGGCCCGTGGGGCCCGCCGACGGCGCAAGCCGGGGTCCCCGGTGGCGCGTGGGGCCCGCCGGGCGCGCCGGCCGCGGGTCCCGGTGGTGCGTTGGGCCCTTCGCCCGCCCCGGCCGCAGGCTGGGGCGCACCGGTCGCGCCCGGTTCGGTCGGAGCGCCGTGGGGCGGCCCCCCGGCGGCTCCGCCGATGGCCCCGGCCCATGGATCCGGAGCGTGGGCCGCACCCGCGGCGTACCGGGGCGGACCGCCGGTCGGTCCCGGCCCCGGGATGTGGGCCCCGCCGGCCGGACCGCCCGCGGGCCCGCCGACCGGGCCGCCGGCGTGGGGACCGCCGCCGTTCGGGGCCGGCCGACCCGGTGGGCCGTGGGGCCCGCCCCCGGCGCCGCCGCGGAGGAACCGGTCGAACGTCGTCGGCCTGGTGGCCGTCCTGATCCTGGTGGCCCTGGCCGTCGGGCTGGTCCTCGTCGACCCCCTCGACGTC
>JBQGCF010000098.1:0-6044 GCA_052038315.1 Iamia sp. | reverse complement strand
CTGCCCGACGCCGAGCGCGGCGCCGTCGCCGGGCTGCTGCCGCTGCGGCGCGACGGCGTGGCCCGCCAGCACCGCCACCTCCTGGCCGCCACCGCCGCCGCCGGCCGCCAGGTCCTGAGCTTCCCCCGGGGCGACCGGCGGGGCGGGCGCGACCGGGTCCCGTCGCGCTGGCTGCTCGACGCCGCCGGCCACCTTGCCGGCGAGCGGGTGTGGGGCGACGACCTGCTCGGGCTGGCCGGCGACGGCGCGCCGTGGCTCGACCACATCCACAGCTTCGACCACGCCCTGCGCACCTTCGCCCAGCCCGCCACCGCCCAGGAGCACCGGCTGCGCTCGCTGCTGGCCGCCGGGGCCGGCCCCCGCTCGCTCGACGCCGTCCGGGCCCTGGGCGACCCGGCGCTGGCGGCCGGGGCCGAGGTCGTGGCCGGTCGCCGCTCCCCCCGCCTCACCCGCTTCGACGGCAACCTGGCCGGGCTGCCCATGGCCTCGCCGGCCGACCCCGACAGCGGGCGGGTCGCCTCCGCCACCGGGCTCGAGCGCTGGGCCCGCTGCCCGTTCGACTACTTCGTGCGCTCGGTCCTCGGGGTGCGCGAGGTCGAGAACCCGGAGGACTCGCTCAGCATCTCCGCCCTCGACCGGGGCAGCCTCGTCCACCTCGCCCTGGAGACCTTCGTCCTCGAGGTCCTGGGCCGCCCCGAGCGGTCGCGCCCCGGCCCGGGCGACCCGTGGACCGCGGCCGACCGGCTCCGGCTCCGCCAGATCGGCGAGGCGCTGTGCGACGAGTACGAGGGGCTCGGGCTCACCGGCCGGGCCCTGTTCTGGGGGCGGGATCGGGCCCGGATCCTGGCCGACCTCGACGCCACCTTGACCTTCGACGAGGAGGTCCGCCGGGTCAACGGCGGCCGCCACCTCCACGCCGAGCTGGGCTTCGGGCTGGGCGACGAGGACCTGCCCCCGGTCGCCCTCGACCTGCCCGACGGGCGGCAGGTCCGCTTCCGGGGCCAGATCGACCGCATCGACCGCACCGACGCCGGCGGGCTGGTGGTCGCCGACTACAAGACCGGCAGCGCCGGCTCCTACCAGGGCCTGTCGGAGCGCAACCCGGACCAGGGCGGCACCCACCTCCAGCTGGCCGTCTACGGCGCCGCCGCCCGGGCCGCGGTGGGCGAGCCCGAGGCCGACGTCCGCTCCGAGTACTGGTTCGGCTCGGCCAAGGGCCGCTTCGCCACCCAGGGCTCCGTCCTCACGCCCGAGATCTCCGAGCGCATCTCCGAGACCCTCGGGCTGATCGTCGAGGGCATCGAGGCCGGCCTGTTCCCGGCCCACCCCACCGACCACCAGGGCCAGCCGTGGAACCCGTGCTGGAGCTGCGACCCCGACTTCCTCGGCGTGGCCGACCTGCGCCGCCAGTGGGAGCACAAGACCGCCGACCCGGCCCTGGCCGGCTACCTCACCCTGATCGACCCCGACCGCCGGGCCGAGCCCGAGCCCGACGGCGAGCCCACCGCGGGGGTGGCCGCCCATGGCTGACCTGCTGCCCCCGGACCAGCCCGCCCGCGAGCGGATCGGCTCGGCCCTCGACGAGACGCTCTTCGTCGAGGCCGGCGCCGGCTCGGGCAAGACCACCGCCCTGGTCGGGCGGGTCCTGGCCCTCGTCACCGGCGAGGGCGCCGACGGGCGGGCCCACCCGCCGGTCCCGCTGTCGTCCGTCGCCGCCATCACCTTCACCGAGAAGGCCGGGGCCGAGCTGCGGGAGCGGCTGCGCCGGGTCCTGGAGGAGACGGCGGCGGCCGACCCCGACCACCCCCGGGCCGCCCTCTGCCGGGCCGGGCTCGACGAGCTCGACGGCGCCGCCATCGGCACGCTGCACTCCTTCGCCCAGCGCATCCTGGTCGAGCACCCGGTCGAGGCCGGGCTGCCGCCCCGGGTCGAGGTGCTCGACGAGGTCACCTCGGGGGTCGAGTTCGAGGCCCGGTGGGCCCGCTTCTCCGACGAGCTCTACGCCGATGCGGCCTACGCCCGCACCTTCCTCCTCCTCTTCGCCGCCGGCGTCCGCGACACCACCCCCCATGCCCTGGCCCGCACCTTCGACGCCAACTGGGACCTGGTCGACGAGGCGGTCGACCCCCATGCCCCACCGCCCCGGCCGGCGGGGCCGCGCGTGGCGGCCGTGCTCGACCGGGTCGAGGAGGTCTGCGCCCTGGTCGGCGAGTGCATCGACCCCACCGACCTGCTCTGCCTGAAGCTCCAGGAGGTCGGCGAGTGGGCCGCCACCGTGCGGGCTGCCACCGACGAGGAGGCCCAGGTCGAGGCGCTGCGCCAGGCCCGGGCCAGCACCAGCACCTTCCGCCCCCGGGGCGGGCGCAAGGGCAGCTGGCGGGTCAGCTCCGACGTGGTCAAGGCCGACCTGCGCCGCCTGGAGGAGACCGTCGACGAGGTGCTGCGGGAGATCGCCGACGAGTGCGCCCACCACCTCGGCGCCGCCATCCGCCGCTTCACCCTCGCCTCGGCGGCCGAGCGGCGGGCCCGGGGCACCCTCGAGTTCCACGACCTGCTGGTGCTGGCCCGGTCGCTGCTGCGCGACCCGGTCCACGGGGCCCGCACCCGCCGCTCGCTCCACCAGCGCTACCAGCGCCTGCTGCTCGACGAGTTCCAGGACACCGACCCGATCCAGATCGAGCTGGCGGTCCGCATCGCCGCCGCCGACCCCGAGTCGGAGGCGGCCGCCCACCCGGACTGGAAGCAGGTGCCGGTCGCCCCCGGGCGGCTCTTCGTCGTGGGCGACCCGAAGCAGTCGATCTACCGGTTCCGGCGGGCCGACATCGGCGTCTTCCTCGACGCCCAGCGGCTGCTGGCCGGCGATGGCGCCTCGCTCACCCTGACGGCCAACTTCCGCACGGTCCCCGGGATCACCGACTGGGTCAACACCACCTTCGCCGCCCTGATGGCCGAGCCGCCCGACGACGAGCTGCCCCTCACGCCGCGGCCCGACTACGTCGCCCTCGACGCCGTCCGCACCGACCCACCGGCCGGCACCGGGCCCACCGTCGCCGTGCTGGGGCGTCACGCCCACACCGGCCGGCCCAGCGCCTCGGAGGTGCGGACCGCCGAGGCCGCCGACGTGGTCGCCACCGTGCAGCGGGCCCGGGACGAGGCCTGGCCGGTGGGCGACGGCACCGGCGGCTGGCGCGACGCCCGGCTGGGCGACATCACCATCCTGGTGCCGGCCCGCACGTCGCTGCCCTTCCTGGAGGAGGCGCTGGGCGACGCCGGGATCGCCTACCGCACCGAGGCCAGCTCGCTCGTCTACGCCAGCCGGGCGGTGCGCGACCTGCTCCTCGTGGTCCGGGCGGTGGCCGACCCCACCGACGAGCTCCGCACCGTCTCGGCCCTGCGCACGCCGCTGTTCGGCTGCGGCGACGACGACCTCTACCGCTTCAAGGTCGAGCGGGGCGGGCACTGGGCCTTCACCTCGGGCGACGCCGACACCGCCGGCCAGCCCGACACCGTCCCGGCCGACGATCCGGTGCGGGCCGGGCTGGTCGTGCTCCGGCGCTGGCACGACCAGCGGGCGTGGACCAGCCCGTCGACGCTGCTCGACACCATCGTGCGCGACCGCCGGGCCCTCGAGCTGGCCTTCGCCGAGGGCCGGCCGCGGGACGTCTGGCGCCGGCTGCGGTTCGTCGTCGACCAGGCCCGGGCGTGGACCGACGCCACCGGCGGCGACCTGCGCGGCTACCTCGGCTGGATCGGCCACCAGACCGAGGAGGGGGCCCGGGTCGCCGAGGCCATCCTCCCGGAGACCGACGACGACGCCGTGCGGATCATGACGATCCACGCGGCCAAGGGCCTGGAGTTCCCGATCACGATCGTCTCCGGCGCCACCTCGTACCCCCGCCGGGCGGCCACCGCCGGCGACGCCAAGTTCACCCCCGACGGGGTGGCGTACTACCTGGGCAAGCACGCCGAGACGTCGACCTACACGGCCAACCGCCCGGTCGACGAGCAGATGGACCTGGACGAGCGGATGCGCCTGCTCTACGTGGCCACCACCCGGGCCCAGGACCACCTGGTCGTGTCGCTCCACCGGATCGAGCGCAAGAAGGAGCCGGCGCCGGCCAACCGCACCAACGCCGAGCTGCTCGTCGCCGGGATGGGCGACCTCCTCGACGCCCTCCCCGACGGCCCGCCCGACGAGCTGCCCTTGCTGCCCACCCCCGAGCCGAGCCCGGCCCCCACCGTCGTGACGCCGTTGGAGCCGCTGGGGACCTGGCTGGCCGGGCGGGACGCGGCGCTGGCCGCGGCCGGGCGGCCCACCACGGTCGCCGCCACCGCGCTGACCGACGAGGGCCGGCCCGACGTCGAGCGGACCGACGTCGGCGGCCCCTCCCCTGCGGCCGTCCCGCCGCCCCCGCCGGTCGAGACCGGGTCCGGGCAGCTGGCGCTGGACTTCACCGCGGTGGCCGTCGACCACGAGCTCGACCGGGCCCCCGACGGCGACGACGCCGGGCTCCACAAGCGGCCCGGCGACCTCGACCGGCCGCCCTGGCTCAAGGGCCGCTACGGCACCGCGGTGGGCCGGGCCGTGCACGGTGTGCTCCAGACCGTGCCCCTCGCCTCGGCCCCCGACGACCCGCAGGTGGCGGCGGCGGTGACGGCCCAGGCCGCGGCCGAGGCGGTGTCGGACCGCGAGGCGGTGGTGGCCCAGCTGGTCCACGCCGCCCTCGGGTCGCCGTCGGTGCGGGAGGCCGCCGCCGCGCCGCACTGGCGGGAGGTCTTCGCCAGCACGCCGGTCGGCGATCGCATCCTGGAGGGCTACGTCGACCTGCTGTACCGCGGCCCCGACGGGCTGGTCGTCGTCGACTACAAGACGGCGGCCACCGCCGAGCCCGGCGAGCTCGACCGCCGGGTGGCCGGCTACCGGGTCCAGGGGGCGTCCTACGCCCTGGCCGTGGGCCGCTCCACCGGCGAGCCCGTCACCCGGGTGACGTTCTGCTTCCTCACCCCGCAGGGCGTGGTCGAGCGCCACCTCGGCGACCTCGACACCGCCGTGGCCGAGGTCGAGGCGCTGGTCCGGGCCGGGGCCGAGGTCGAGGTCGACCGCCCGACCCTCGTCGCCACGGCTTGACAGCGGGCCCCGACCAGGGGGATGGTGTGCGGCGATGTCCGTCCTGCCCGCCGCCCTCCTCCTCCTTGTGTAGACGGACGCCCCCATATCGGCGCCCGTCGCTCCTGAGCCCCCGAAGGGCCAGGAGCTTCTTTCGTTTTCAGGCCCGTTCCGCACCCCACCCACCCGAGAAGAGCCCACCATGAGCCCCGAGCCCGCCACCCCCCGGCCGATGCCGTTCGACAAGTACGTGCCCACCGTGCCGGTCGAGCTCCCCGACCGCACGTGGCCGAACGCTCGGCTCACCGCGGCGCCCCGCTGGTGCGCCGTCGACCTGCGGGACGGCAACCAGGCCCTGATCGACCCGATGGACCCGGCCCGGAAGCTGAAGATGTTCCAGACCCTGGTGGGCATGGGCTACAAGGAGATCGAGGTCGGCTTCCCCTCGGCCAGCCAGCCCGACTTCGACTTCGTGCGCCAGCTGATCGAGGAGGACCTGGTCCCCGACGACGTCACCATCCAGGTGCTGACCCAGTGCCGGGACGACCTGATCGCCCGCACCTACGAGTCGATCGCCGGGGCGAAGCAGGCGATCGTCCACTTCTACAACTCGACCTCGACGCTGCAGCGCCGGGTCGTGTTCGGGCTGGACCGGGCCGGGATCACCGAGATCGCCGTCAACGCCGCCCGGCTGTGCCGGAAGCTGGAGGAGACGATCCCGGACACCGCGGTCCGCTACGAGTACTCGCCCGAGAGCTTCACCGGGACCGAGCTGGAGTACGCGGTCGAGATCTGCGAGGCGGTCGCCGAGGTCATCGAGCCCACCCCCGAGCGGCCGCTGATCATGAACCTGCCGGCGACGGTCGAGATGTACACGCCGAACCTCTACGCCGACGCCATCGAGTGGTTACTGCGCACCGTCCGCAACCGCGAGGCC